>NZ_CP085211.1:622670-934006 GCF_044797955.1 Idiomarina seosinensis
GTGAGTATTTGCAAATTGCGGTGTGGGACACAGGTCCGGGTATTGCTGCCCAGCAACAGGATAAAGTGTTTGACGCCTTTTATCGCATCCAGAATCAGAATGTTGAGGGCGTCGGGCTGGGCCTGAGTGTGGCGCAGAGAATGTCAGAGCAGCTGGGGTGTGAGCTGCAGATTGCCTCGGTGGAGGGCAGAGGCTCGTGTTTTTCGGTGACCGTGCCGGTGGGCAGTGCAGGGCAGGTGGTCAGCAAGCCTGAAATCAAAGTCGAAGATACGCCAACGGCTGAGTTGCAGCTGCTGGTGGTCGACGATGACCGCGAGAATCTGAATGCCGTCAGTGCGTTGCTGGAAAAATGGGGCTGCCGGGCAATTACCTGTCAAAGTTATCAGCAGGCCGTTGACTATGCCCGCCATAACCCGCCGGTTAACGGGCTGCTGCTTGATTATCAGTTGGGCGACAGTGATGGTTTGTCACTGGCTCATGAGCTACGCCATCTCTGGCAACAGGAAAAGCTGCCCGGTGCGTTAGTCACGGCGATGCGGGATGACACGGTAAAAACTGCCGCCCGTCAGGCTAAACTGCATTTTTTGCCAAAGCCGGTTAAGCCCGCCGCTTTAAAAGCCCTGTTGAAGTATATTTCTTCCCGCTGATTGTGTAGCTTGGTCCTGACTGTAGCTTGCGTCAGGACGCAAGATGATGGCTTGCGTCAGGACGCAAGCTACGACCAAAAGCTACGACCAAAGTCCAATTCCCTCGGTTAACATCTGCGCTTACATTTGTTAGCGAACATAAAACAGCGTTCATAATAATAATGTTTACAACAGGAGGGGACGTTTATGGCATTTAAAAACGAAAGCGATGCCAAAGCGTATTGGAAAGAAAACCTGGCCTTGATGCTCAAGTTACTGGTCGTCTGGTTTGTGGTTTCTTATGGCTTTGGGATTCTGTTAGTGGACGTGCTGAACCAAATCACTTTCTTTGGCTTTAAGCTGGGATTCTGGTTTGCACAGCAAGGCTCCATTATTACGTTCATTGTGCTCATATTTTTATATGTACGGGGCATGGCCAAGCTCGATAATAAATACGAAGTTGAAGAGGAATAGTGCGCTATGGACATTCAAACGCTCACATTTATCATTGTCGGCCTGACCTTTGCGCTGTACATCGGTATTGCAATTTGGTCACGGGCCGGATCAACCAATGACTTTTACGTCGCCAGCGGCGGGGTTAACCCCATTGCCAATGGTATGGCAACTGCCGCTGACTGGATGTCAGCTGCGTCCTTTATCTCGATGGCCGGTATTGTGGCTTTCGCCGGGTATGATGGTTCTGTCTATCTGATGGGCTGGACCGGCGGTTACGTGCTGTTGGCTATGTGTCTGGCACCTTACCTGCGTAAATTTGGTAAGTTTACCGTTCCGGACTTTATCGGCGATCGTTACTACTCACAGACGGCGCGGACGATTGCGGTTATCTGTGCCATTTTAATCTGCTTTACCTACATTGCCGGCCAGATGCGTGGTGTTGGTGTGGTGTTCTCACGCTTCTTAGAAGTGGACATTGCGACCGGCGTTATCATCGGTGCCATCATTGTATTCTTCTACACCGTGTTAGGTGGCATGAAAGGCATTACCTATACCCAGGTTGCACAATATGTGGTGCTGATGTTTGCCTACATTGTGCCGGCGGTATTTTTGTCGTTGCTGATGACAGGTCATATCCTGCCACAAACCGGCTTTGGCGGTACCATCGCCGAAGGGGTGCCGGGCTCAGGGCAGTTCCTGCTCGAACGACTGGACGGTTTATCGACGGAACTGGGTTTTGCTGAATACACCGAAGGTGTGCGCAGTAAAGTTGACGTGTTCTTTATTACGGCTGCTCTGATGGTCGGTACGGCTGGCCTGCCACACGTTATTGTGCGCTTTTTCACAGTACCTAAAGTACACGATGCACGTCGCTCTGCGTTCTGGGCATTAACCTTTATCTCTGTGGTTTACCTGACTGCACCAACTATTGCGGCGTTCGCGAAAGTGAATCTGTTTAACACCATTAACGGACCGGATCTGCAAGGCGTTGAATACACCAATGCGCCAAGCTGGGTTAAGAACTGGGAAAAAACCGGGCTGATCACCTGGGAAGACAAAAATGGCGACGGCCGTATGTTCTACTCTGGTGATGATCGCAATGAAATGACCATTGACCGTGACATCATGGTTCTGGCAAACCCCGAAATCGGTGATTTACCGGCCTGGGTTGTGGCATTGGTTGCTGCCGGTGGTGTTGCTGCGGCGTTATCGACTTCAGCTGGCTTATTGCTGGTGATATCGACCTCGGTGTCTCATGATTTGCTGAAGCGAAATCTGGCACCGAATATAACCGATAAGCAGGAGTTGTTTTACGCCCGACTGGCCGCTGCCGTGGCGATATTTATCTCAATATACTTTGGTATCTATCCGCCCGGCTTCGTGGCGCAGGTGGTCGCCTTTGCCTTCGGCTTAGCCGCAGCAAGCTTCTTCCCTGCGATCATTCTGGGTATCTTCCACAAACGCATGAACCGTCAGGGTGCTATCGCCGGTATGGTCGTGGGTATTGTGTTTACTCTAAGCTACATTGTGTTCTTTAAGTTCATCTCACCGGAATTGAACACAGCGGAACACTGGTGGCTGGGCGTATCACCGGAAGGTATCGGAACCTTAGGTATGATCTTCAACTTTATCGTCGCTGTGGCAGTGCACAAAGCCACCGGGGATGCACCTGAAGACATTCAGGAAATGGTTGAGTCTATCCGTTACCCCAAAGGCGCCGGCGCCGCCACCGCCACCGACCATTAATCGGCCGACGCAGTAGCTTGCGTCCTGACGCAAGATCGCAGCCAACGCAAGAAACCAAAACCCGGCCAAGGCCGGGTTTTTTATTCCCGCATGACAGCACCTTGCGCCAGGGGCGCAAGCTACTTATGCTGGTTAAAAAGGAGACAGCTTATGGAACCGGATCAGTTTTTGGTGGACTGTCCACCGTTTGACGGGCTTAGCCAGTCGCAACGGCAGTGGGCGGTATCGCAGTTGCAGTCGGTTTATATGAACGAGGCGAACTGTAACGACATTCTACAGCAGATGCGGCCGGCACTTTTTATTGTCCGATCCGGAGCTTTTGATTTACGCGGCGCGGACGGCTGGCTGATTGAGCGGCTGGAAAGCGGCGATTTGTTTGGCTATCCCTCGCTATTAACCGGGCGTGAAATTGTTAACCGCTTAAAAACCATCGAAGACGGCATTGTTTATGTATTGCCTGGCTCGGCCTTTGACCGCTTACGTAACGTCAGTAAAAACTTTGAACACTACTTTATCCGCGCCCATGGTGAGCGGCTGTTAACGGAGCAGCGCAGTGACAGCGGCGGTGGTGAGAGCAGCGACTGGACCGAACAGAGCGTCGGCAGCGTTATTACGAAATCGCCGGTGAGCCTAAGCAGCACCACCGGCATACAACAAGCTGCCGAACTGATGTCAGAACATGGTATTTCCTCGGTGCTGGTGGTCGATGAGGGGCAACTGGTTGGTATTCTGACCGATCGCGACTTACGTAACCGGGTGATTGCCCAGGGCCTTTCCTATGATGTCAATGTGGCCGCCGTAATGACTCAGCTACCGGAGTCCGTACAGGAAAACCGCTCGTTGCTGGATGCGCTAACCACTATGACGGCCACTAACGTTCACCATCTGCCGGTGGTTAATAGCCGCAATCAGCCGGTGGGCATGGTGACAGCCACCGACCTTATTCGTCAGCAGCGCAGCGAACCGGTTTACCTTATCAGCGCGATCCGCAAGGCCACCAGTCGCGAGCAGTTGGTTACCGAAGCGCAGAAAATACCCGACTACCTACAAACGTTTGCTAACCGGGTTAAACGCACGGCCGTTGTCGGTCAGCTGATGGCCTCGCTGACCGACGGTATGACCCGGCAGCTGATCCAGCTTTATGAGAAGGATTGCGGTGTTGCACCGGCGCAGTATGCCTGGCTGGCCTTTGGTTCACAGGGGCGCGAGGACCAGACCTTAAGCTCGGATCAGGATAACGGTCTGTTACTCAGTAATGGCCTTAGCGACAAGCAAAAGGACTGGTTTAAGGGACTCGGCGAGTACGTGTGTGAGGGGTTGCATGAGTGCGGTGTACCCCTGTGCCCGGGCAATATCATGGCGTCTAATCCGGAATGTCGCGGTACCACCGATGAATGGCTGCAGCGCTTTAAGGGCTGGACGCAGAGTCCTACCCCCAAAGCTTTAATGTACTGCCAGATATTTTTTGACAGCAGGGCAGTAGTCGGTAACGGGCCTTTTTATCAGAGTTATCGCGAGCAGGTTGCTGAGCTGGCGCAAAATGATATGTTTCTGGGCAATCTGGCGATGCTGGTTAACAAGATTTCGGTTCCCCTTGGCCTGTTTAATCGTTTTCGCACGGAAGACAGCGATGATGGCGATACCATCGACATCAAACGCTACGGTATTGCGTTGATTAACGACATTAGCCGCATTTACGCACTGCAGGCAGGGCTAACGGTGCCCGGCACGCCGGACCGTTTAAAAGCGCTGGAATCCAGTCAGTTACTCAGCCGCCGTGATAATCAGTCACTATTGGAAGCCTGGCAATTTTTGACTCAACTGCGGCTGAATCATCAACTGGCAGTATGGAACACCGACAAGCCAAAAAATGCCCTGCAGCCGGACGAGTTAAGTACCTTATCGCGGCGGCAGCTTAAATCGGCATTTAAAATTATTAAGCAGGCGCAACAGGGTGTTGGTTTGAAATTCAGCCGACAGGGCTACTGAACAGGGGGCATTATGGCGACATGGTTAGCACAGCTGGCGGAATGGTATCAGCGCCGCCTGCAGCTGCAAAAGCGCTGGACCGAACAGCGCTATGTTGCGCTGGATATCGAAACCACCGGGCTGGATCCGAATAAGCACCAGGTGCTGTCGATTGCCTGGATGTCGATTACCCCCCCGGTTATGCACACCGGTAGCGCTCAATATCATGTGTTCTCTCATGGTCAGGATTTGGATCTGGGGCAAAGCCCGACCATTCATGGCTTAACCGAACACGATTTTATTCACAGTTCAGAGCCGCGCCAGACCTTTGCCATGCTGTCACGGGCGTTAACCGATGCGGTGCTGGTTTGCCACCATAAAGGCATGGACTGGCGCTTTTTAAAGCACATCGAAAAACAGTATTGTGTAAAATTTAAGCCGTTGGGGATTTTTGACACCTTAGCCTTTGAAAAGAATACAAATTTTACTGATTCACAAAATCCGCCGGCAAAGGGTCAATTGACACTAAGTGCTTGTCGTAAAAGGTATAATTTACCAGAATACCATTCTCATCATGCTTTTACCGACACCCTTGCATGTGCGGAACTGTTTTTAGCGCAGGCCTTTAAAAATAAAGATCAGGATATAAAAACATTACAATTGTTGAAAAAATGTGGTTTTGTGATCTAAATTAAAGTTTTTTGAACAATAAGTTTACATCCCTGAGCTGGATTGTTATTTTCGTTGGCCGTTATGGACCGACAACACGGTTCAGACGCAAAAAAATAATATTCAGGGAGCTTTATTTTATGAATTCAACGTTTTTTAAACGTACGTTGACTGCTGCTGCGGTAGCGGCAGCGATGGGATTGTCGGCAACTGCGGTTGCGCAAAGCACCACAGGGACAGTCAGTGGCTCGGTGATGACCACCAGCGATGCTGCAGTCGATAATGCTAATGTTACAATCCGCAATGTTGAAACCGGCTACACCCGTACCGTTCAGGTAGACAGCGAGGGCGACTATCGCTTTCCGGCATTGCCGACCGGCCGTTACGTCATCATTGCTAATGCCAGTGGTTTCGAGCCAAACCAATCACAAGAATTTACCATCAGTGCCGGCGGCTCACGTGAGCTGAACGTGCCACTAGCTACCGGCATCGAAACCATTGATGTTTCCGGCGCAGCCATTTCGATGGTCGATACCCGCAGCTCCGGCACCTCGCTGAATATCGGCGAAGCCCAGATTGACCGTATTCCGGTACCCCGTAACGCAACCAACGTGGCTTTGCTGGCGCCCAGCACCACGGCAGGCGACAGCCGTTTTGGTAACCTGGCCTCTTTTGGTGGTTCATCAGTTGCCGAAAACGCGGTTTACATTAATGGTCTGAACGTGACCAACTTCCGCACCGGTACCGGCTTCTCTGAAGTACCCTTTGAATTTTACAAAGAATTTGAAGTAAAAACCGGCGGTTATTCTGCTGAATTCGGCCGTTCGACCGGTGGTGTTATCAACACTGTCGTCAAAAGCGGTACTAATGAGTGGGAATTTGGTGCCAACTTATATTACACCCCGGACAGCTTTGCTGAAGAGTCTCCGGATGTGCGTTACGCCAATGCTGCTGCGACCAATGAATACTATATTTACAACGCAGCGGATGCCCGTGACGAGTACGAAGGTAATATTTACGCCTCAGGCCCGATCATTAAAGACACTTTGTTTATTTATGCCCTGTACAATCCGCGTAACATAGAGCGCGAATACGTGGGTACTGAAGCGCAGACGTTCTTTGATGATTCAACTGACGACGCCTTCTGGGGTACTAAAATTGACTGGCAGATCAACAATAACCACTTGCTGGAATTGTTGGCTTTCTCTGACAGCAGCACCACCGATACGCTGAGTTACGGCTTTACGCCACAAACCGGCGAAGTGTCAGGCCCTCCAGGCGTTTCTTACTCTGAAAGCGGCGGTACAAACTACTCAGCCACCTATACCGGTTACCTGACCGACGACTTTACCATGACGGTAATGTACGGCGAGAACCAGTATGATCTGAGCTCGAACTCGGATGAGTTTGCTTATTGTTCGCTGATCCGTGATTACCGTACCAATGTAACACCCCCTAATGGTATTGAAGCGGGCTGTGCGGACGTGTCCACTTACTTTGGCGAGACCGGTGAAGATACGCGTAAAGCCTTCCGTGTCGACTTTGAGTGGTACTTAGGCGACCACATGCTGCGCTTTGGTTATGACCGTGAAGAAAACACGTCAACCTCAAGCACCTCTTATTCAGGTCCTGAACAGTCATACTACTTTGTAGAAACCGGCGAGCCGGGACAGCAGTTAGCGGGCGGTAATACCGTACCAGAAGGTGTTAACGAATACGTGATGGAGCGCGAGTACCGGGTCAGCGGTGATTTTGAAACCATCGGCAGCGCATTTTACATCGAAGATCAGTGGAGCATCACCGAAGATCTGACCGCCACTATCGGTCTGCGTAACGATACCTTTGACAACAAGAACGCTAACGGCGAAACCTTTGTTAAAATTGATAATATGTGGGCACCACGTTTAGGTCTGTCCTGGGATATCAACGGCGACGGCCAGTCTAAACTGTTTGCTAACGTCGGTCGTTACTTCCTGCCCGTTGCTAATAACACCAACGTCCGTTTGTCAGGCAATGAGTACGATGTGCGTACTTACTATGCTCTGAACGACGCCAGTGTAGGCCAAATCGAAGGTCAGGATTCGTTGATTCTGGATCTGGGACCTGCCTTTGGTGAAGTAGTTAACGCCGATGGAACCATTCCGGACACCCGTGCGATTGTCGATCAGGACATCGATCCGATGTATCAGGACGAGGTTATTCTGGGCTATGAAGCTGCCTTTGCAGAAAACTGGAGCTGGGGTATCCGTGGTATCCGTCGGCAGTTAAACGGCGCCATCGATGACATGGAAATTTCTTCTTACCTGGACGACACCTATGGCTGCCACATTGGTAACGGCTATGTGCTGGGTAACCCTGGCGAAGACGTGACCATGCTGGCGCGCACCGACTGTGCTAACCAGGTCGATGAAATGATCACCTTTAACCTGGGTGAAGTAGGTTACCCTGAAGCCGAGCGTTCGTACAATGCGGTTGAAGTGACCTTAGCCAGAGCCTGGGCAGAAGGCTGGTCGTTTAACGCATCTTACACCTGGGCACACAGCTACGGTAACACCGAAGGTCTGGTTAAATCGGATATCGCTCAGGACGATGCCGGTATTACTCAGGACTTCGACTTTCCGGAGCTGATGGATGGCGCTTACGGTGACTTACCGAACGACCGTCGTCACATGTTTAAAGCTTATGGTGCTTACGAACTGACGGAAAACCTGCGTTTAGGCGCTAACTTCCGGCTGGAATCGGGCCGTCCGACCAATGCCTTTGGTATCGGCCACCCGAACGGTGTTCCTCCTTACGGTGACACCTTCTACGTTTGTAAGGAAAACTGTAACGACCAGGCGAGCTCCGAGTACGCGTTCTTCCCGCGTGGAACCTATGGTCGTACACCATGGCAGGCGCGTCTTGATGTTAACGCCACATACACAGCTCAGATTCAAAACTATGAAACTGAGTTCCGTGTCGACGTTTTCAACATTCTGAATGCGCAGTCTGTTGCTCGTGTTAACGAGTTTGCTGAAGATGGTGCTCCGGGTGTTGCCAACGAGCGTTTCATGTTGCCAACCTCGTATCAAACGCCACGTTACTTAATGTTCAGTGCGTCGGTTAAATTCTAAAAAAACCGTCATAAAACTGCAAAAGCCGCCCTTGAGGCGGCTTTTTTTTACAAAAAACAAAATAAAACCACAAAAAAGCAACAAAACAACCACATGTGGGTTACAAGGTGTTTACAACAAAATAACTTCTTGCTACTTTCTTACCTATCCACAACCAATTGTGGGTAATAACAATAAATGTTCCGGGGAGTTTTAACTCATGAATAACACAACATTTCGCAAAAGTTTACTTGCGGCAACTATCGCTGGGGCAATGAGCCTGCCAGCGACAGCTATAGCCCAGGATCAAGACGAAGGCATGCAAGACCAAGATGTTGAGCGTATCCAGGTAACAGGTTCGCGTATTAAGCGTACTGACATGGAAACTGCATCTCCCGTCGAGATGGTTTCTTCAGAAGAAGTTCGGGCTTCAGGTTACACTCGTGTGGAAGACCTGATGGCAACCTTGCCACAACTTGAAACCGCAGCACAAAACTCGTTTGTTGCAAACGGTGCTTCTGGTGTGGCCAACCTTGACCTTCGTGGTCTGGGTGCAAACCGTACCCTGGTACTGGTAAACGGTCGTCGTTTACAGCCAGGCGGTGTTTACTCACAAGCAGCTGACGTTAACCAAATTCCAACGGCATTGATCGAGCGTGTTGAAGTATTAACCGGTGGCGGTTCTTCAACCTACGGTTCTGACGCTGTAGCCGGTGTTGTTAACTTTGTCATGAAAAAAGACATTGAAGGCTTCGAAGTTTCTTTAGGTACTTCAGGTTATCAACACGACAACAGCAATGATTACATGCAAAACCTGATGGACGAAGCTGGCTTTGAGTATCCAACTGACGGCTCAGGAATTGACGGTAAAACTTATACCGTTGATGTGTCCGGCGGCAGCATGTTTGCTGGCGGTAAAGGTAGTGCCACGTTCTATGCAACTTACCGTACCAACGATGAGCTGTTGCAAGGTGAGCGCGATCACTCTTCATGTGCTCTGAACAGCGCAGGTACCGCCTGTGGTGGTTCATCAACTGCACCAGTACCTAACTTCTTTATCTCGCCTTACGCAAACGGCGCACCAGACTTTGACGAAGAAGTATTCTGGTCACTGACTGAAAACGGTACTTTCGAACCGTTCAGCGATAACCTTTATAACTATGCACCAATCAACCACTTCATGCGTCCAAATGACCGTTATACTTTCGGTTCATTTGTAAACTATGAAGCGAACGATAATTTCCGTCCTTACTTAGAAACCAGCTACATGCATGACCGTACAGCCGGTCAGATTGCACAATCTGGTATCTTCTATCAAAACTTTGTGTTTGATGTCGACAGTGATGTGTTCAGTGACCAGCAGCGTCAACAGTTTAACGACCAGTTCGGCGCAGGCACTGACCAAGTTATGGCCTACATCGGTAAGCGTAACATCGAAGGCGGCCCACGGATTAATAACTTAGAGCATAACTCTTACCGTATCGTTGCCGGTGCAACCGGTGAGCTGAGCTCTATGTGGGAATACGACGTATCGTTCCAGTACGGTTCGACTCAGTCGTCTTCTGTTTACCAGAATGACTTTTATGTTCCTCGTATGCCTCAGGTACTGGGCGCAGCAGGTGCGGAAGAGTGTGGTGAAGGTTGTATCCCTTACGACGTATTCCAATATCAGGGCGTAACAGAAGAAGCGGCACAAGCTTTGGGCGGTACTGCAATCCTGACTGGTATCACTAAGCAGCGTATTGTTAACGCTTTCGTAACGGGCGAAACTGATTACAGCCTGCCATCGTCTGATTACAACATCGCTGCGGTATTTGGTGTTGAAAACCGCGAAGTTGACTTCGAACGTGCCGCTGATGAAGTTTATCAATTAGGTGCATTAGCAGGACAGGGCGGACCGACTAACAGCTTAATCGGTGGTTATAACGTACGTGAAGTATTCACCGAAATTAACCTGCCGGTTGTTGAAGACGCCAGCTGGGCAAATAACCTGACCGTTGATTTAGGCTATCGTTACTCTGACTACAACACCTCTGGCGGCGAGCCGGCTTACAAAGTAGGTGTTGACTGGCAGGTAAACGACGACTACAAAATCCGTGGTACTTATAACCGTGCAGTTCGTGCACCAAACGTTGCAGAGCTGTTTGCTGAGCAAGGCCTTGGCTTGTGGACAGGTACTGATCCATGTGCCGGCTCTAACCCTGAATACAGCCCTGAACAGTGTGCACTCACTGGCATGAGCGCCGATCAGTACGGCAATGTATCAGCTAACCCGGCTGGCCAGTACAACGGCATCTTCGGTGGTAACACTAACCTGGATCCTGAGCTGGCAGATACCATGACCTTTGGTATCGTTGGTAACCCGACTGATAACTTCAACTTCTCGGTTGACTACTGGAACATCGAGATGGAAGACCGTATCGGTACTATCTCGGCTGAACTGATTCTGCGTCAGTGTGCTGAAACTGGTGAGGCACAGTACTGTAATGCCATTACTCGTAGCCCTTCAGGCGACTTGTGGCGTGGTACAGAAGGCTTTGTTACTGCAACTAACGTTAACTTAGCTGAGTCAAACAATACTGGTATCGATGCTAACTTCAACTTCAATACTGAAGTGGGTGGCGGTCAACTGGCAGTCAGCCTGACTGGTACTTACTACATGACTAAGGAAGTAACGACTGTTCCTGGTCTTGAAGGTACCACTTACGACTGTGCCGGCAAAATCAACTCAAACTGCTTCCCGCAGCCAGACTGGCGTCATTCTATGAACTTTACTTACAGCACCGGTGACTGGTGGTCTGTAGGTGCTAAATGGCGTTACCTGGGCAGCACCGAATATGACGGAGATACTGACGTTGTATTGGGTGACGGCTTAGGTTCAACCAGCTACCTGGATCTTAACGCAAGCTTCGACGTTACAGATAACGTATCTGTACTGTTGGGTATGAACAACGCGTTAGACAAAGAACCACAACTGGTTGGCGGCGTACTGAGCTTAAACGGTAACACCATGACTGGCTATGAAGATGCCTTAGGTCGTTACTTGTTCGGTAGCGTAACGTTCCGCTTCTAAGCGACAAACGTGCTACAATTAGCGTAATAAGAAAGCAAAAAGCGGCCCTCGGGCCGCTTTTTTACGTTTAAATAACATTGGTTATCCGATAATTAAACATATGACTAAAGAGTATTCATAATGACCAAATAGTGGTCAAACAGTTCATTTATTCTCTCTATTTTGTTGAATTCAAATCGCCCAGCGAGTAAAACGGTTGCGCTTGATTTGAGCAAAACCAACAAAAACGAAGTACCAGGGAGTTTCTTATGAACAGCAGTACCTTCCGTAAGAGCCTGACGGCAGCAGCAGTTGCTACCACGTTAGGTTTTCCGGCACTGGTTGCAGCGCAACAAAGCGGCGCTGACGATGTAGAACGTATTCAGGTTACCGGTTCGCGCATTAAGCGTACAGATACCGAAACCGCCAGCCCAATTACTGTTTTTGATGCTGAAGCTATCGAAAACTCGGGCTTTACCACCATGGAAAAGTTTATCCATAACATCCCTTCGATGAACGGTGGCTACAACGGCTCAGACACAAACAATGGTTCAGTCGGTTATGCATCAGCTAACTTGCGTGGTTTAGGTGCTTCACGTACCTTGATCCTGATTAACGGCCGCCGTTATGCCTCAGGCGATTTGAACTCAATTCCAATGGCATATATTGAGCGCGTTGAAGTTTTGCGTGACGGCGCATCGACCATTTATGGTTCGGATGCCATTGCCGGCGTAATTAACTTTATCACCAAAAAAGATTTTGAAGGTGCTGAGTTTTCAGCTCAGTATGACTTAACCAGCGAAGGCGACGGTGAAACAACTAAAGTTTCAGGTGTGGTTGGCGCAACCAGCGACAAAGGTAATGTCACCTTAGCGCTTGAATACCAAAACCGTAATCCGATTTCTCAGGGCGATCGCGACTTTTCCGAGTACCCGCTGAGTGAATCCGGTGGCGAAATTGTTCGCGGCGGTTCATCAACTATTCCTTACGGTAACTGGTCTGCTGCCGATCCGACCTCACAATATAATTCAGGTAACGCCGGAACCAGCTTTGTGGTCGATCCAAACACTGGCGAAATCCGCCCGTTTGTTGGACAAGAAGACGCCTACAACTTTGCTCCTGCCAGCTACATGGTTACACCGCAGGATCTGTTCTCGATTAATGCGTCAGCTAACTATGAACTGACCCGTGACTTGAGTGCCTTTATGGAAGGTGGCTTCACTAACCGCCAGTCAGACCAGTTAATGGCTGCTGAAGGTACGTTCTGGGGTCCGACGGTAGCCGGCGACCATCCAGACAATCCAATTGGTGAAGATCTGTATATCTACCGTCGTCTGGCAGAAACCGGTGGCCGTGCCTTTACTCAGGATTTTTCCGACTATCGTATGGTGGTGGGTCTAGAAGGTTATCTGGATAACGGCTGGTCGTGGGATGTGTCCTACAACTACGCACGTTACGTTGATTCCCGTGTTGAATATGGTCGTTCTAACCCAGAGCGTATCGGTAACCTGCTGGATCCTGAATTGTGCCAGGCCGACGAAGAATGTCCGGGCTTGTGGAACCCCTTCCAGGAAGGTACTTTTACTCAGGAATTCCAGGACTACGCGACCATTCCAAACTCGCCAGTTGATCGCGCAACCACTAAGCAGTTGATGGCTAACTTAACCGGCGATACCGGTTCGTTTGGCTTATCAGCAGGGCCTATTTCATGGGCCGTTGGTGTTGAAAAACGTTGGGAAGAGTACCAGAACCAGCCGGACGGCGGTGCTATTCTGGGACAGATCTACAGCGTAGCCGCTGAACCTACTGAAGGCTCTTACGACGTACAGGAAGCGTATCTTGAAATCAACGCGCCGCTGATTGTTGGCATGCCGGGTATTGAGCGCCTTGATTTATCAGCCGCGGTTCGCCGTTCTGATTACGACTTCTTGTCAGCACGCACAACCACTAAATTCGGTTTAGAATATGTGCCGTTTGACGGAACCCTGGTACGCGCTACTTTTGCTGAAGGTTTCCGTGCGCCGGGTATCGGTGATTTGTACTCGCCACAAGTTGAGTCCAACATCAGCTATACCGACCCCTGCATTAACTACGCTAACGGTAGCCAAAGCCAGACAGTAAAAAACAACTGCGCAGCTGAAGGCCTGCCGGGAGACTTCAGCCTGGCCAACAATCAGTCTTCAACCCTGGTTGGCGGCAACCCGGATCTGGATCCGGAAACCTCTGAAAGCTTTACTCTGGGTATCGTCTATCAGCCTGAGTTTATTGAAAACTTCAGTGTTGCCGTAGACTACTATGACATCGAAATTGAAGATGGTCTGGGCGCGCCAAGCACCTCCAACATTATTTCAGAATGTTATAACAGCGAAAACTTCTCGGCGCAGTCATGTGATCTGATCCTCGGCCCTGAAGCGGTCGGTCGTCCGGCTTATTCAGGTTCACAGTTCCGTGATTCACAAGGCTATATGGCAGGCGTTTTGGCCGGTACCGCAAACATCTCGACCTTTAATACCTCAGGTCTGGATTATGATGTCAGCTGGGCAACCGACCTGGGCGATGGCATGTTCAACCTGCGCGTTGACGGCACTTTCCTTGACGAGTACAACTACCTGGCTCAGGAAGGCGCAGAAACGCTGGAACTGGCTGGCAAGTTTGGTGCTGATACCAACTTCGGTGGTCGTGTTGCGGCATTCTCTGAAATCCGTACTAACGTGACCATGGGTTACCAAATCGGTGACTGGGACTGGAGCTGGATTGCCCGCTTCCAGGACGGTGTCACTGACATTAACTACTCTGAAGATGACGTATCAAGCGAAGTTGGCAGCTACATCTACCACGATGTACAGGCTAACTACTTTATCAACGAAACGACCACCTTTACCTTAGGTGCCCGTAACTTGTTTGATAAAAAACCGCCGTACGTAACAAACAATAACGACATGAATACCCTGAACTCTTCTTATGACACAGCAGGCCAATACTGGTATGCTCGTGTTGGAGTCAAGTTTTAATCGATAACGATTAAAGGGTAAAAACCCGGCTTCGGCCGGGTTTTTTTATGGGTATAATTTATGATCAACAACAATAAACTGGCGTAAGGAAGTCGTATTATGTCAAACAAACAAAATCCATGGTCCGTGTTTTGGCAAAAAGGCGCGTTTGCTTCATTTTTAGATAAAAGTTCGACCCTGCAGAATTACCAGATGCGTAAATTTTGGTTTGAGCGGATGGATGAACTTGAGCCCAAGCAGCCTATCCTTGATATCGGAACCGGTAACGGCATTGTGCCTCAGTGGCTGGCCGAATACGCCGCCGAAAAGGGTAAAGACTTTACCGTTATCGGTATCGACGCGGCGCAGATTAACCCAACCAATAGTGAGCTGACGCTGCACGGCGAAACCCCCTATGAAACCTTCACCCTGTCAGGTAATAAAAAGTTTGGCACGTTGGTGTCAAACTTCGGGCTTGAATACGGTGATTTAGAACAGGGTTTGGCTCACCTGCATAAAAACCTTAAACGGGGCGGGGCGCTGGTGGCTCTGATGCACTCAGAAGATTCGGTGATTGTGCAGTCCAGCCGCAAGGTTTACGAACTGTTACCCTCGACAATTAAGCAAATGAACAAGGCCGTTGAACCGCTGTATAAGGCGTTGCTAAGCGCTAACGGACAGGCGTTACCAAAGAGTGCTCAGCAGGCGCAGCAAAAACTCAATCAGTTTGCTAATAAACACCGCAACGACCCGACTTTTCAGCGCACTAACTTCGTGCCCGCCGTTAAGCACATCTTAAGTGCTGCAGAGCAAGGCAAGCAGCAGGAGGCCGAGAAGGTATTCACCGATTACCTGGGTAATCTGACTGACCACCGCGCGCGTCTGAGTACTTTGGTAAAAGCCGTAGAGCAGGTCGGCGACCAGCAGCAGCTGCAACAACAAGTCGAGGCCGCCGGCTTTAAGAAAGTCAGTGTGCAGCAGGTTCAGTTTCCGGAAACAGGAGTTGTTGGGTTGTGCCTGCAAGCTGTTAAGTAAATGTAACCTGCTGTTACAAAATTGTTGTAAATTTATTTAAAATGTGGTGTTCTTCTCTATCAGGTGGCTGTGTAAAGTCGCCTGAAAAGAATATCGGCTGTCGAAAAATAATAATTAGACAACCGTGATAACAAAAAAATATTCGAGGAGACTGGAACATGACTGAACAGTCATTATTAGCACGCTCTATTCGGGCAATACTGTTTGCAGGAGTGAGCTCCGCGTTGTTTGTAGGAGCTGCAAGTGCGCAGGACCAAGAGCAGGAAAACAACGAAGCGGAATCAGATGTAGAGCGTATTCAAGTTACTGGATCGCGGATCAAAAGGGTTGATATTGAGCCGACACAGCTGGTTGATTTTGTCGATGAAAGTTACCTAAACGATCGTGGTATAACTAACGCAATAACGGCGGTACTGGATTTACCCGGCACCGGTGCTGGTACTACCCCGAATATCGGTGGTAACAATGCAGCCTCTACTCAAGGTCTGGGACAAAACACCATCAGTTTGTACGGACTGGGTTCTCAACGTACTTTGACTTTGATTAACGGCAGCCGCTTTATTTCCAGTAACTCGCCTGTTGGCGGCGGAAGCGCACCCGGTGCACAGGTTGATGTAAATAATATCCCCGTTGCATTAATCGAACGTATCGAAGTAATGAAAGTTGGTGGCGCGCCGGTCTATGGTGCTGATGCTGTCGCCGGTGTTGTTAACTACGTGCTGAAAAAAGATTACGAGGGCGCAGAAGTTTCGTTTGATTACGGCTATGTTGACGGTATCACCAGTGATCAGTCATTTCGTGGCTTATTAGGGGGCAATTTTAATAACGACCGTGGTAACCTGGTTGTTGCGGTGGAGTACAACGAAACCGATAATATTCCAGCATCACGCGTACCCAGCCTTGCCAATGACTGGAGTTCGTTTGCACCGGCAGCCGGTCAGGGTGTCGCCGGGCCGGACGGCGTAGTGCCTTCTAACCAGGTTCGGCTGGTGCCTAATCCCCGTGCCGGTATTTTGTCTAACTCAGGTCTGATTACGCCGGGACCAACTGCGGTGACCAACCTCGGACTGGGTGCCTGGGGTAATCAATTTATCCAGTTTAACCCGGATGGTTCAGGTACTATTGTTCCTTATGACCCCGGAAACCCAACCGGTAACGTGGTCTGGGCATCAGGCGGCGACGGTTTAAACCTGGCTGAAGCGAATACAGCCCGTGAAGGCTTTGAGCGATACAACATTACGGTACTGGGTAACTACGAAATCAACGACTACGTGAATGTTGATTTAACCGTGTTTGCTAACCGGTCGGATGCGGCAAACCAGGGTTATCAGGCTCAGGCATACAGCTCCGGTATTTTCACCGGGACCGGAAGTGCGCTGCGTTTTAATACCGATAACCCGTATTTGACCAACGATGCCCGTCAAACCATTGAAGGACTGGCCGGTGGCCCGACAAGTTTCTATCTGCAAAAAGGCTGGTTGAACTTAGGCCAGCGCGAAGTCATTAACGAATCTTCCGTAAACAGCTTTGATATTGACTTTAATGGTTCATTCAATGCTATGGACACCGTGTTTGACTGGTCTGTCGGTTATCAGAAAGGTATGTCGACTATTTACTCTCAGGATCGTGCAATTGATGATGCCAAATGGTTGGCTGCAATGGACGTTGGTATTAATCCCGAGACCGGAGAAATTGACTGCCGTTACAATTACGTTGATGACTATGAAGGTGGCTTTGTCCCAAGTGGTCAGGGCGTAACCAGTACTGAAAACATCCTTGGTTCCAAGGGTACTTGTGCACCGTTAAACCCGTTCGGAACCATCTCGGACGCGGCGCGTGAATACGTTCTGTATAATGATCAGGGTCAGTCACGCCTTGACCAGTCGATTTTTTCAGCTTACTTAAGCGGCGATCTTTACGATTTACCTGCAGGTATGTTGAGTTTTGCTACTGGCTATGAGCGGCGTACCGAATCAGCTGAGTTTCGTCCTGACGGTTCTGCTGAGCTGACCGGTTTTGCTCCTAATGCAACCTCAGGTGGTTACACCACTGACGATATCTATGTCGAGCTGGTTGCGCCGGTCTTGTCTGAACGTATGGACATTCCGCTGTTTCAAAGTTTGACTCTGGATGCTTCTTATCGTCGTATCGATAACGATTTAGCCGGTGAGGACGACGTCTGGGCCGTTGGTATTAACTGGCGTGTTTTTGATGACTTAATGGTACGCGGTAATATTGCTGAAACCGCACGCGCACCAGCGGTCACCGAACTTTTCCTGCCCGTTGTTGAAACCACAAGCTTTGCGACGGATCCCTGTGATGCCAGAAACTTAGCCAGTGGACCAAACCCGGAGATACGTCAGGCAAACTGTGCTGCGGATGGTATTCCTGAAGATTTTGCCTCAGAAATCCAGAATGCATCACGCCGTGGCTTCACCGGGGGTAACGAAAGCCTGGAGAACGAAAAAGCTGAAAGCACCAACGTGGGTATCGTTTACACTCCAAGCTGGGGCGAAGGCTTTGATATCTCGGTTGATTACATAAAAATCGATATCGAAGATGCGATTGTCAGCTTTACGTTAACCGATATTTTGAATGCTTGTTACGATGCCAGCGACTTTCCGAATACATTCTGTAACCAGTTTAACCGTCTGCCCAGCGGACAGTTTCCTGGTGTTAATGCGTTCCAGTCAGGCTTTGTTAACGCTGCCATTCGGAATTTCGAAGGGGTCGAGTACGCATTTAACTACAGAAATGACTTAAAAGACTACCCACTAGTGGGTGACTTTTTCAGTCCTGATTCGGGTAGCCTGAGCTGGACATTGCGGGTATTCAACCAACGTAAAAATGAAATCTCCAATACAGGTTTCGACTTTACCGATGATACCGGTCAGTTCAATGATCCGGATCTGACGGCTAACCTGCAGGTTGGTTATGCATTGGGTGATTTATACACCTTCGTTGATGTCAATCACACTGGCCGGACCGAGCGCGATATCGATCAGACCGAGCCATTGCAGTATATTGACCAAAACGGTAATCCCTATACCGAAGTCACCTCACGGACGACTTTCGATATCGGTGCAACCTATCAAATTATGGATGGCTTAAAAGTCAGAGCGAATTTGGTTAACGCATTCGACTGGGAACCATCACCTGTTGAAATCTCTATCGGCCGCTTCACTTATGGCCGTACTTATAACTTAGGATTGACCTACCAATTCTAATGTTAAGGTGAGTTGATAACAGCCGGGCATTAAGGCCCGGCTTTTTTTATTACTCAAAGCGGTAAATTGAAACGTCATGTATCAGACAATTATTGTTATTGATGAATTTCTGGACTTTGTTGATGACCTGCGGCGCAGAGCGCTGCACGAGGATTACGAGTCCGCTGATCAGGGTACTTATTTCCCCGGGCGTAATTCTAAACAGCCAGTTTATGTCAAAGGCATTGACCAGGTCATATCAAACTTAGTCGGGGAAAAGTTAACGCCGTCACCGGGCAACAGCCATGGGAAATTCAGGGTTGCGTTAGAAGGTGATAAAGGTAAAGGCGGTGTTCACATTGATAAATGTGACTGGTCCGGGATCCTCTATCTCAGCAAAGATGAAGATTGTTATGGCGGGACCGACTTTTATCGTCATAAAGTACTTAATTCTGATCGCGCACCATTAAACCAAAACGACTTAAATGCCATGGGTATTAAATCTTTTGACTCGTTTTGGCATGACTATTTGTTAAAAGACGGGCTAGATGAGGATAAATGGACGCTACAGACGCATATCCCGATGAAATATAACCGGCTGATATTATTCCGCCCCTGGCTTTTTCATAATGCCGGACTCGGTTTCGGATCAGACATTAAGAATGGACGACTAATTTATCCGTTGTTTTACAACCGATCAGTTAACTAGCTTACGCCATAGTTGGATTAATTATTATGAGTACACAACAAAAAAGACTGACCCCACCTGCAGTGCTGTTAGCGACGGCTTTTTTAGGCATGACCTTTAGCAATGAAAGCCTGGCCAATGAACTGGTGGATAATTTAAAAACCTGTGCGGGCAAAGCCGACGAACAGTTGCGACTGGCCTGTTTTGATAAAGTCGTTGCCGGTATCGAGGACCGAACCCGTGTTGATCAAATCCAGGCTCGGCAGCCGGTGGTGGATAAAGAAAAGTCATTTGGTAATGAGGGTAAGCAAAAAGAGCAAGTATTGGATAAAATTTATGCAACCATTACCCGGGTTACCGAAAAACGACTAAGGGATCCTGTTTACCAGCTGGATAATGGTCAAGTCTGGGCAAAAAAAGACAGCAGCCGGTTACGACTCAGAAAAGGTGACAAAATTTATATTGAAAGAGGTGCCTTAGGCTCATTCTTTCTTGGTAAGGATGGCAATAACACGCGGACTAAGGTGGAAAGATTAAGGTAGTGCAGAACCCCTAAATTTTTTTAGCAAACCGCCGATAGCTTAGGTAACAGCAATTTACCGGAGCGGTTGTTATGTTGCGAACCGTCGCATTAGTTATCACCTTATGGGCTATTTTATCCATTAGTAGCAGTGTTCTGGCCCAGCCTATGAATGACTATCAGCGGGTCGCTGACCAGCTGGCAGAGCAGTTGGTTAAGCAAATGCAGCGACACCATGTCGATGACGGTTACTCACACCTGGGGCTGACCCGCTGGGTAATGGCCGACACCCTGCAATTGCCTCATCCGCAGGATTCGGTGGCCAGTCTCAGCCATCAGCTTAGCGAAAGTCTGTATAAATACCTGCAGAAACGCAATGTCCGTTTAATTGATTATCGCGCTCAGGACCATGTCAGCCTGGCTTCTGATGGTGCGACCTTACTGACTCGAGAGGTTGAGCATCTGGATGCTCAGCCGTTGCTGGACTGGGTGCTGGTTGGCACAATGGCGCAAGAAGATCAGGGGGTTATCGTCAACCTGCGGGTGCTTGAGCGCAGCTCTCAAAAAGTGTTGGCATCGGCTAACAGCTGGGTGCCAAAACATTTGTACTGGACCAACCGACGCAGCGAAATAGTCGACGGTAAGTTGCAGCGTAACTATTAAAAGGTCATTAAGATGAAATATACCCCTTTATTTGTGGCGGCAGCCCTTGTTGTAAGTGGCTGTACCGTTTTGCCTAAGCCCGATCAAAGCAGCCAGCTGCGCCGGGATAAACCGGCGCTTGTGCAGCCGGGCAGTTCAGCCTATGTGGCCGATATCGCCCAACAGCTGACCGACTCAGCAGGCGCTGATAGCGACAGCATGGTGGTTGGGGTAACGACTTTAGTGGGCGTGACCTCGGATTATAATCAGAGTACCCCCTTTGCGCAGACGCTGTCACAGCAGCTAATGACCGAACTGCACCGCAGCGGGCTGCAGCTGATGGATTTTAAAACAACTGATTTTATTCGGGTAACGGCTGACGGCGATTTTGCCTTAACGCGCGATTATCTGGAAATACAGGAAATATTGCCCATCACCCATGTGGTTGTCGGCACTTTAGCCAATCACCGTCGTGGTCTGATGGTCAGCGCGCGGCTGGTTAATATCCAGAGTAAAGCGGTGGTTAGCGTAGCGCAAAGTTTTATTCCTGAGCTGGTGGTACGGCAACTGCAGGAACGCCACGGTCAGGCCTTAATTCAAAAGGCACCTTAGATCTCGCAAATACTGAATTGCGTAGCTATACTGCTAAAAACAAACAATAAAACTTAACAAACGGGTAGGCTATGAAAACGATTCAATCGCTGGTTATTCTTCTTGGATTTATTGCTTTACTTGCTGTGGCTGCTTCCGGGCCTTTGTATGAAAGTGGTTCGTTATCACTCGGCGTTGCCTTTTCTGTATTGCGCTGGGCAGCTTACATTGCGATTGCAGCATTCTTACTGAATATCATTTTGTACGTCGTCCGCCGCCCGCGGGGCGCTGTGGCAGGCTTAAGCGTGTTGTCGATTGTGGCAGCGGCTGTTGCCTTTTATCTGCCTTACAGCTTTTATCAGACGGCGCAGTCGGTGCCGCCAATTCATGATATTACAACTGATGTCACCGATCCGCCCAAGTTTGTGGCCATTGCCCCGCTGCGTAAAGACGCACCCAACCCGTTAGAATATCCCGGTTCTGATACCGCACAGCAGCAGCTGGAGGCTTATCCGGATTTAGAAACCTACACCACCAACGAAGACGCTAACGCGGTGTTCGCTAAAGCATTGCAGGTTGCTAATGCAATGGGATGGGAAATCGTTGAATCGAACGAAGATGAAGGTCGCATCGAAGCCACCGCTACCACCACCTGGTTTGGCTTTAAAGATGACGTGGTCATTCGGGTGCAGGAAGTTGAGGGTGAAACCCATCTGGATATCCGCAGTAAATCTCGCGTTGGCCGCAGCGATGTCGGTAAAAATGCCGAGCGTATCCGCGCTTTCCTTGCTCAGCTTTAATAATTAAGTAAGTCCTGTATCAGGATGCGCGCTACCACGTTGGCGTGCATCCTGACGGTTAAGCTTCGTCCCTCCTCACAGCTAATCTCTGCACTGCTTTTTCGTGGTATCTTTTGGTTTTTTCCGTTCTGCTCAGTTTTTGTTGCGCTAATAGGCTGCTGTGGCAATGATCGTTATGCTGCATTTAATGGTACCCTATACAGCTACAAACTAAGGTTAGCCCTACTGAAAAAGAAAGGACTGAATGCGTGAAAAGATTAGCCGTGTTAGCGCTGACGCCCCTGGTTGCACTGGCCCAGGAGCCGATGGAAATTATTGAAGTCATGGGTCGTGACAGTGAAGTACCGGTAATGCCCTCGGAAAAACAAACCGACGGGTTATTCGGGCTGGCTGACAGCTTAAAAGATATTCCCCGGGCGGCAACGGTGATCAACCAGAGTCTGATGCGCGAAGCGGCAATAGACGATCTGCACGATATTGCCCGTTTTGCGCCTAACAGCTACGCTGCGGCCGGTTTTGGCAACCCCTCGTTGCCCAGCATGCGGGGGCAGCTGGGTGAGTTATTTGAAGCCGGCATGCGCCGCCAGGCCGGTAATAATGGTCTGGGTATCCCGCTATCTTTTAACGCCATCGAGAGTATTGCGGTGGTTAAGGGCGCGCCGCCGGTCATGCTCGGCACAACTCAGTGGGTTGGCGGCTTTGTTAACTTACAGCCTAAAACCGCAAAGACCCGGCAAACCTCGTCTGTACTCAGTGCAGAGTGGGGCCAGTGGAGTCAGTACCGGCTGCAACTGGATCATAATGCGGTTATCGAAACGGATCGACAGGCGCTGCGGATCAGTGCCGAGATGGTCGATGAAGACAGCTTTTATGACTATCATCAGCACCGCAGCGACGATTTACTGGTGGCTTACCACTGGCAGCCGAATCAGGACACCCGGCTGGATGTGTCGCTGGAGTATTACGATGTTGAATGGACCGACAATGCCGGCATTAACCGGCCCACTCAGAACCTAATTGACAATAATCTTTACATTACCGGCCAGGGCGTGCAGCCGAATGGCTCTACCATACCCGGCGCGGGAGCGGTAGTTAGCCCGACCGGCGAGGTTCGTATCGATCGCAGTACCACGCTAACGGATCCGCTGGATACCAACACTGCCGAAACGACCCTTTTACATGCCAAGTTACAGCACTGGCTGAGCGATGAAACCGTGCTGGTTAACCGCACCTCTTATCAGTATCTGAGCCGGGAAGGCATTAATCAAAACAGCTTTGTTGAAATCATCGATGCTGCTCATACCTTCGAAAACCGCACCGAGCTGCATATTGCTGAGCAAACGGTGCTGGGTGTAAACCTGCGTATTAATGACGTATTGGGCTACAGTCAGTTTACCACCGAGGCCGATAACCCCATTGACTTAACCGGGCCGCTAACTAACCGTCGTATCCCCCTTAACGATGCGCAAAAGGCGCGACTGGTGGAACTGCGGCCGGGGCTTTGGGTATCGCCCGGCGCTCAGTATGATTTAAACGGTGATGGGGCCGGCGACTTTAATCTGTCGGACACCACCGACTCCACCACCCGGCAATGGGGTGTGTTTGCTCAGCATGAGCAAAACCTAACCGCTGACTGGAGCGTGACCGGCGGGGTACGCGCTGATTATTACGATGTTGATGCTAAAGACGCTTTGCCGCCGGCGGGCGTGGTGGCGCAGTCGGACAGTTATGGTGACTGGTTAACGGCAGTGAGCCTGTCGACACAATACGCCTGGACATCCGATTTGACGCTTTACGCGACCGCATATCAGAGCGATTCCACCTCTAATTCGATGGCCGGCGGGACAGTACTTAATGGCATCGGGCAGATTGATGCGCAAAACTTTGCAACAGAAAACGAGCTGTACGAAGTAGGAGTAAAATACGTGCCTGCGGATGCCCGCTGGTACGCTGATGCGGCGCTGTTTGACCAGCGTCGCAGTTTGCGTAACCGCGATGGTTCTAACAGTGGTATCCGCACCGAGGGTTTTGAAGCGCAATGGCATTATGCCGCCCCGGCAGGCTACTGGTTAACTGCTGCCGCAAGTTATCTTGATGCCTACTGGGATAATTCGGCCGCCGCCCAGGGCACCCGTAAAGTTGCCGATGTCTTTGATGACTCCCGGCCCGGGATTATTGACGGCACTGGTGTTGGCTCACCAAATTTCACTTTGTTTCCGGCTTCAACTCAACAGTTGCAGGGGGTACCCGAAGTGCAGGCATCACTGGTTGGTGGCTGGCAGCTGACCGAGCACTGGTCTGTTGGCGGCGATCTCAGTTACACCAAGCATTTTCCGCTGGATTATCTGCAAACGGTGTATATTCGTGACCAGCATACCCTGAACCTGAACGCCCGGTACCGCTTTAGCGAGCAATTAACCGTGCGTGCCGATGTGTTCAACGCCACCGATCAGGATAACTGGTCACCGGTCTTTGAGGGCGGCTACTTTGGCGCGACATTGGCATTTCCGTCGTTGCCACGGCATGCGCAGCTGAGCCTGCGCTACGAATTTTAAGGATTAAAAACTTATGTCGATGAAAAAGTTGTTGTTATTGGTGGTGATTGTGGCGCTGTTTGTTGCCGCCTTTGCTCTTGATTTAACCCAGTATCTGGCGCTGGATGTGTTAAAGGAAAAGCAACAACAACTGAACCAGCTTTTTCACGACTACCCGCTGCGCACTTTTGCCATTTATTTTGCCATTTATGTGATATCCACAGCTTTATCGCTGCCCGGAGCCACGGTTCTGACCCTGGGGGCCGGTGCCATTTTTGGTTTTGGCTGGGGCCTGCTGCTGGCCAGTTTCGCCTCGTCCATCGGCGCTTTGCTGGCCTTTTTAAGCGCCCGGTTTATTTTGCGCGACTGGGTGCAGCGCAAATTCGGTGAGCGCTTGCGGGCGATCAATCGCGGTATGGAACGTGATGGTGCCTTTTATTTATTAAGCCTGCGGCTGGTACCGCTGTTTCCGTTTTTTGTCATCAACCTGGTGATGGGTCTGACAAAGATCAAAGCCTGGACTTATTACTGGGTCAGTCAGGTTGGTATGTTGCTGGGTGCCGCGGTGTACATTAATGCCGGTACGCAGTTGGCACAAATCGAAAGCCTGTCGGATGTGATATCGGCCGATTTAATCGGTGCCTTCGTATTGCTTGGTCTGTTGCCGATTTTGGCTAAGTTTATTCTGGCAATACTGAAACGGCGCAAAGCCTTCCGCGGCTATCAAAAGCCGAAGCACTTTGATAACAATATGGTGGTTATTGGTGCGGGGTCGGCTGGTTTAGTCAGTGCTTACATCGCCTCAGCAGTAAAAGCCAAAGTGACCTTAATTGAGCGCGATAAAATGGGCGGAGACTGCCTGAACACCGGTTGTGTGCCATCCAAAGCTTTATTGCACGTCGCTAATGCGGTGCATCAGGCGCGACATAGCGAGCACCTGGGTATCGATGCCGGTGAGGTAAAGGTTAATTTTGGCAAAGTGATGGCGCAGGTTCATGAT
Source organism: Idiomarina seosinensis (assembly GCF_044797955.1). Classification (GTDB taxonomy): domain Bacteria; phylum Pseudomonadota; class Gammaproteobacteria; order Enterobacterales; family Alteromonadaceae; genus Idiomarina; species Idiomarina seosinensis_A. The sequence continues at coordinate 648,286 of NZ_CP085211.1, forward strand.
GTCATTAAGACCATTGAACCCCACGACTCGGTCGAGCGTTATACCCGGCTGGGCGTTAATGTTGAAATAGGTGAAGCGCGCATTGTGTCGCCCTGGCAGGTGGAAATTACTCAGGATGGCAGCACTAAAACAATAACGACTCGCGCCATTGTGGTGGCAACCGGAGCACGGCCGCTGGTGCCGGACTTTGACGGGCTGGATCAGATCGATTATCTGACCTCGGAAAATTTGTGGTCGATAACGGAATTACCTAAACGCTTGCTGATACTGGGTGCTGGCCCCATTGGCTGCGAATTATCACAGGCGTTTCAGCGGCTGGGCTCGCAGGTCACCACGGTAGAAATGGCGGACCGAATTTTAAGCCCCGAAGACGAAGACAGTGCACAGCTGTTGCATCAGCAGCTGGCAGCCGACGGGGTGGATCTTAAACTGGGCCACAAAGCCAAACGCTTTGAGCAGCGTAACGGCGAGTCAGTGCTCGTTGCAGAGCATGACGGCGGTGAGGTAGCCATACCCTTTGACCGGGTGCTTATCGCGCTGGGCCGGCAGGCTAACACCAGCGGCTTTGGTCTGGAAGAACTGGGCGTCGAGGCAGACCGCACTATTAACGCGAACGAATTGCTGCAGACCAACTACCCGAATATTTACGCCTGTGGTGATGTGGTAGGCCCTTATCAATTTACTCATGTGGCCTCGCATCAGGCCTGGTACGCTGCGGTTAATGCGCTGTTCGATCCCTTTAAAACCTTCCGCGTTGATTATTCGGTGATCCCGTGGGTGACTTATACGTCACCGCAGGTAGCCAACGTCGGGCTGACCGAGCAGGCGGCGCAGCAACAGGACACAGAGTACGAGGTGACCACTTACGACATTGGCGAACTGGACCGGGCAATCGCTGATGATAGTGCCTTTGGGCGGGTCAAAGTGCTGACTGAGCCCGGTAAGGATCGTATTATCGGGGTAAATATTGTCGGCCCGCAGGCGGGCGAACTTCTGGCTGAATATGTATTAGCGATGAAACATAAAATTGGTCTGAACAAAATTCTGGGTACTATCCACAGTTATCCCACCCTGTCGGAGGCCAATAAATACGTGGCCGGCGAGTGGAAACGAGCAAACGCTCCGGAAGGCCTGCTGCGCTGGGTCGAAAAATTTCACCGCTGGCGTCGGGGGTAACGATGGCAAAATGGTTGGCACTGCTCAGTCTGTTTTTTTGCCTGAACGCCTGGGGGCAGGCTCAGACCGTGTATTTTTATGCCTGGGGCGGTAACCCGGCAGTCAACGACTATTTGCGCTGGGCAACGCGACAATTACGCGCCGAAGATATTGATTTACGCCATGTTAAGGTCGCCGATATCAGTGAGGTGGTTAAACAACTAACCGATGGCCGCAGCAATGCTGATCTGCTGTGGATTAATGGGGAAAACTTTCACGCCCTGAAAGCCGCCGATGCCTTGGCCCCAGTCGCTGGTGATATTGATAATCTAGAGAATGTGCGCGATGAACTGAACTGGCAAACGGATTTTGGCGAGCCGGTAGAGGGTCTTGAAGTGCCCTGGGGAGTCGGGCAGTTTTACTTGTTAACCTGCCGCACCTGCCTGCGCGGAAACCAGGTGAGTGCCGAAGAGCTGTTGATTTACGCCGAGCGAAACCCCGGTCAGTTAAGTTACCCTAAACCGCCGGAGTTTCACGGCACAACTTTTTTAAAAGCCCTGCTGTTGTCGCTTAGTGACGACATTGATGCCTATCAGCAGCCGGTATCCGCGGTTGATGCCGAGTCTTTGACACGGCCTTTATGGCGCTACCTGGAACGCTTACATCCGCTGTTATGGCGCCAGGGGCAGAATTTTCCCTCTTCAGCCGCGCAAATGCGCAACTGGTTTGCCAATGGCAGTCTGGATATCGCTGTGAGTTTTAATCCGAACGAAGTGCAGACGCTGGTTCAGCAGGGGCGTATTCCTTCCGGCTCAAGGCGGCTGATGCTGGGCCAGGCGGCCATAACCAACCATCACTATCTGGCTGTTCCCAGCTCTGCCGCGGCAAAGGAAGCAGCGCGGCGGGTGATCGAGTTTATGCTCAGCGAGTCGGCACAGGAACGTAAAGCGCGGCTGGACGGGTGGGGCGATCCGGCGGTGATTAAACTGCCAGGGAACGACTCGCCCGAGTTGCTGCTGACCGCCGCTGACTTTCACGCCAGCTGGCAAACTTATCTGGAACAGGCGTGGTTAGAGCGCTTTCAGTAACCGTTCTGCTGTTGTTGGTCATCGCGCCACTGACCCTGGCTGTGCCGGCGCTATGGCCGACTGAGCTGCTGAACCAGCCGTTTGAGCGCTGGCCGGATCTTCCCTGGAACTCTGTTGTCCAGGCCTTCCTGCTGACTTTGTTTACCGGTTTGCTGGTCGCTGGGCTAAGCTTAACGGCAGCGCAAAAGCTTAACCTGAACACTCGTGGCCAGTCCCGTGGGGTGGCCGGCTTAAGTGTGGTGTTATCGACGCCGCATGTAGCATTTGCCGTGGGCCTGATGTTTTTATTCAGCCCCAGCGGCTATCTGGTCCGGCTGCTGGAGGCCGTTACCGGCTGGCTGCCGTCGCCGCCGACAGGCTGGCCACTACCAGAAAAGTCACTGGTTACCCTGACGCTGGTGCTGGTATTAAAAGAAGTGCCGTTTTTACTGCTGATGGCCGCTACCCAACTGCGCCAGTTGCCTTACCAGCGCTGGTTACGGCAAAGTCAGAGCTTAGGCTGGTCGAAAAGTCGCGGCTGGTGGCTGCTGGTGGTTCCGGCCCTGCTGCCAAGAATAAAGTTACCGCTGGCCGCAATTGTTATTTATACGCTGTCTGTGGTTGATATTCCGCTGTTGCTGGGTCCCAATACCCCGGGCGTGCTGGCGCAGGAAGTCTTTAAGCAGCATTATCAGTGGGGCCGGGAAGGTGCTGCACAGCTTGGTGTCGGCTTATTGTTGCTGCTGGCACTGGTGTTTTTACTTATCAATCACGGGGCAGTCAGGGGCTACGTAAAGCTAGCCGCTTATTGGCGCAGTCGGGCGCTTAAAGATTCCTGGGCCGGCGTGTCGCTATTGTCCGCTATTTTGCCCGGGGTGATTCTTTTATCTGCGCTAGTCCTTTTGGCTTTACTGATTAACAGCCTGGCCGGTGCCTGGTTTTATCCACAGCTGGCACCCGCTGACTGGAGCCCGCAACGCTGGCAAACTGAATGGCCCTATCTGGCACCGTTATTGTGGAATAGTCTGTGGCTGGCACTGGCCAGTGCTTTGCTGGGTGTGCTGGCGGCGGTAGCGGTGCTGGAACGACAGCGCCGACGAAAGCTGACTGAACTGCAGTGGCTGCCCCTTTTACTGCTGTTGATCCCACAACTGGTGCTGGTGCTCGGCTGGCAGAAAATCTTTGGCCAGGGCTCGCAAGGGCCAGTTTTGCTGTGGTCGCACACGGTGTTTTGTTTTCCTTACGCCTATCTGGTTTTACACGGTGCCTGGGTTAATTTTAACGAACACTGGCTGTATCAGGCGCAGAGTCTGGGATACAGTTATCGCCAGGCCTGGTGGCGGATATTGCTGCCGATGCTGAGCGGCCCTTTGTGGATTGCTTTTGCCGTTGCTTTTTCCGTTAGCATTGCACAGTACCTGCCCACGATCTGGTTAGCCGGCGGCACGTTGCCGACCCTGACGACCGAGGCCGTCAGTATTGCCTCAGGAGGTGACTGGCGGCTGGCATCGGTGTACGCTTTAATGCAGGCGCTGTTGCCGCTTATCGTTTTTACACTACTGATAAGGCAGTCATTGCATGTTAAAAATTAATCGGCTATGCCTGCAGCAGGGCTCTACTTTATTGGTTAAGCTAAATCAGCTACAGGTGCCGGCCGGGCAAATTGCCACGGTGATGGGCCCCAGCGGCAGTGGCAAAAGCACCTTATTACGCTGGGTGCTGGGCGAGCCGCTAAAGGATTTTGACTGTCAGGGCGAACTATGGCTGAATCAGCAACGTATTGACAACAGGCCCATCCATAAACGGCGTATTGGTTTAATGTATCAGCAAGGGGATTTATTCCCCCATCTGAGCGTGGCAGAAAATCTGTTGTTTGCCTTACCCCGGCAATTCAGCCCGGCGGAAAAAGACCAACAGGTCAGGGATGCCCTGCAGCAGGTCGGCCTGGCAGATAAACGCCTGGCAATGCCTGATCAGCTAAGTGGTGGCGAGCAGTCGCGTATTGCGCTGATTCGCTCGCTGCTGGCACGGCCGCAGGCACTGTTACTGGACGAGCCATTTTCGGCGCTGGATACCCAACTGCGGGGCTCAGTGCGGGACTGGGCTTTCAACGAAATCCGCCAGCGGCAAATTCCGGCCTTGTTAGTGACCCATGATCCGGCCGATATTGGCGACGGGCCGCTGGTAACATTAGACACAACAGGAGATTAACCGGCCCGTGATTGACCCGTACCTTTTACCTCTTACCCGTAAACTGTTGCACGGCCCGGCCGCAGTATTAGTTAAGCTGGGTATAACGGCAAATCAGGTAACCATCGGCGGCTTTATTATCGGCATGCTGGCGCTGCCGGCACTGGCTATGCAGTGGTACGGGCCGGCGTTAGTGTTTATTTTACTCAATCGTCTGTCCGATGGGCTGGACGGGGCAGTGGCCCGGCAAACCAAGATGAGCGATGCCGGTGGCTTTTTAGACATTGTGCTGGACTTTATCTTTTATAATGCCGTGGTGGTGGGCTTTTTTCTTGCCGACCCCGGCCAGAATGCAATGGCGGCAGTGCTGTTGCTGTTCAGTTTTGCCGGCACCGGCTCCAGTTTTCTGGCCTTTGCCAGCGTTGCAGCGAAGTACGGGCTAAGTAATGTAAACTATCCGAATAAGTCCCTGCACTACATGGGTGGCCTGACCGAAGGTTTTGAAACCATTGCCGTTTTTGTAGCCTTTTGTCTGTGGCCTCAGCATTTTGTAATTCTGGCCTACGTGTTTGCCGGGGCTTGCTGGATCACTACCCTGACCCGGCTGCGGCTGGGCTATTTGACGTTAACCAAACAGGCGAGCACACAGGCGAGAGAGCAGATCTGATGGAAGCTGTTATACGATTATCCATATTTTTGGGCGTACTGCTGTTGATGATGGGCTGGGAAAGCTGGGCACCTAAGCGTCAGCCGCGTTATTCGCGCCTGCAGCGTTGGCCGGCCAACCTTGGTATTGTGGTGGCCGACACCCTGGTGGTGCGGTTATTAGTGCCGGCCGGCGTGGTGGGCGCGGCGCTTTTTGCCGGGCAACAGGGTTGGGGTCTGTTTCATCAGGTCAGCTGGCCCTTCTGGCTGGAAGTGTTACTGAGTGTGGTGCTGTTAGATATAGCCATTTATTGGCAACACCGGGCCTTTCACCGTTTTTCCATCCTCTGGCGTCTGCACCGGGTGCATCATGCCGATCCGGACTTTGATGTTACCACCGGATTGCGCTTTCACCCGGTAGAAATACTGCTGAGCCTGGGGATTAAAGCGGCTGTTGCGGTCGCTCTCGGGGCGCCGGTGGTGGCCATCATTATTTTTGAAGTGCTGCTGAACGCCTGCTCGTTATTTAATCACGGTAATGTCGAGTTGCCGCCTAAACTGGAGCGTTGGGTACGCAAAATTCTTATCACCCAGGAGCTTCACCGCATTCATCACAGCTCGTTAAAAGAAGAAACTAACAGTAATTACGGTTTCAGCGTCAGCTGGTGGGATCACCTGTTTAAAAGCTTTACCGCCAGGCCCAAAGCGGGCTCCGATAATGTCGACATCGGCTTAACCGATTATCGCGACAGCAAGCTGACCACACGTTTCTGGGGCTTGCTGAAGATACCGTTCGCCCGTCATTAAATACGGTAATTTGTGGCGTCCCGAGCAGGATTCGAACCTGCGACTTTCGGCTTAGGAGGCCGATACTCTATCCAGCTGAGTTACCGGGACATCATGTGTCAATTGTATAGGATATTATTTTTAGTTAAAAGACGGGGAACAGTCACGAGGCGGCTGCTCTATTTGCCAGCTCCTCAGTCTACCGGTACGACCCAGTCGTCAACCTGTATGTTAGACAGCAGCCCCGGCTCTTTCAGTTCGGCCACCGCGCTGTTGCTGTGTACCTGGGTGACTTCGACGGTGTAAGAGCTGACTTGCCACTTTTGCCGGTAAATGCCTTCCGGGTCGACAAAATAAGACGGTTGGACAATGTTTAACTGGTCACCAACTTTTACGCCTTGCTTTTCGCCGAGGTTAAACTGTACCTGATTGTCCTGCTGCCAGACAATGCGCCCGCGGCTCGGCTCGCAGCGCAGCTGATCATTAACACCGCTGGCTAAATCCTGCAGCCCGGCCAGTAGTGCGGCGCCAAAGGGCTGGTCCCAGAATTCGGCTGCGGTCACATCGACGCTGTGGTTGCGGTTATAAGTCCAGGGCTGAATATCGGTAATCCGTGCACGGGTTTTTAACTCACCACTGCTGGTGCTGAGCAAATACAGGGTCAGTGCAAAGTTACGCCGGTAGTCCGGCTCCAGCAAACCCCAGCCGCGACTTTCTTCGACTACGGACAAATCATCAAACAGGCCAAATACGACGTACTGACTGTCGTTGTCGCGACCCAGCTGCCGCGCCATGGCGCCTAATTTTTCCAGGTTAATTTGTTTCAGCGCATCGTCAAGGCCGGTATTACGTTGCAGGGTATGGGTAACGTACAGGCGGTCGCTGCGGGCAGCTACTTCGCGCGTCAGGCGCTTAGCAGCAGCATCCCCCAGCCGCCAGACCTGGCCAAAAGCGCCGTGCTCGCGGTTAGACAGCTCGAACGGCACAACCGTCAGATTAATTTTGTAATCGCCGGGGCTACAGCTTCCGCTGCGGTTCCATATTTCTGCCTGAATATGCACGACGATGCGATCATCGAGGATTTCTTCGCGAATGATGTTGACGCTTTCCACATCTCCGCTTGCCGATATTTGCGTTTGATTGCGGCTTAATACCCCGTCAACCACGGACTGGACACTGGAAATTGAACTGCCGGTCATCATCAGCGCCTGCTGCAGGGCGTTTTCAACTGCCTGCTGACGGGCCTTGTCGGTATCGCCGTTGACGATGCGGGCGCTGCCCTGGGTTTCAACCACGCGAGCATCTACGGCTGCGGGCAGCAGTAACAACAAAGCAAGTAGGGCAGTCTTCCAGTTCATAGGGCGGTCCGGTTATCCTTAGTAATACACAACGCGTTTTATTTTTTGCTGGCGGGTAGTGCTTTGATACAGACGGTGAACCCGTTCAAAGTCCAGTTTCAGCTCAGTGGCGTAATAGTCACCGACGGTATAGGTGCGAACCACTTCAGCGCCACGGATAACACCGTCGACTGAGCTTTGAAAGCTGTCACTGGTCAGCGCCCAGCGCTCTACCGAACTGTTGCCGGCAATACGTTGCCCATAAACCTGTTCGGCCAGCTCCCGGTATGCCGCCAGTTTGGAAGCCCGAATAGCGGCCAGATCTTTATGCTGTTGACTGTCACCCTGCTGTTGTTCAATGGGGGCATACCCAACCGCCGTTAAGATCGGAAACTGATCCGGTGTTTCGGTTTCCCATTCAACATGTTGCTGGTCGTAGGCCAGGTCGTAGTAGGCGCTGCAACCGGACAACAGAAAAGCCGAAATAATAACAGCCAGTGTGATGGCGAATCTGTTCATGACAACCTCGTATCCGCTAAATTCCCTGATAATGACAGTTAAGGTAACGGCAAAAATTGCGAATTCTTTAGTGGAATGCCTGCAATAACTTTGCCACCCAGGGGTGTTGAAAGGGTCTTTTTAGCGTAATGGCGTAAAAATCTTCGAATACTTGCGGCAAATTTACATAGCGGCGCAACTGGCCGCTGTCCAGCTCGTCCCTGACGACGACGTCCGGGATTACCGTCAGCGACTGACTATCGCGGGCTAACAACCGCAACATCGCCATGTCGTCCGCTTCGGCAACAACTTCCGGTTGCCAGTCGTATTCGGCACTGAGCATATCAAAAGCGGCGCGGATGGTCAGATTTTCCGGCGGTAATACCCAGGGCTGCTGTTTAAGCTGCGGATCTGACAATTGTTTGACGCGTAAACAGCGGCTGCCAATAATGGAAACCGGTTGGCGGTCCAGTAGCCGGCTTTGCCACAATTGTTCGGCACTGACCCGGACCTGGCTGTTGGTCAGGGCGATATCAATTTGATGATTGCCCAGCTCATTCAGTAACTGGTCGGGGGTCATCGAATGCAGCCGGTAATAAGTGTTACGCTGGGCTACCAGGGGTTCAATAAAGGTTTCGACGAAATTTCGCGACATGGTTGAGGCGTGACCGATACGGATTACTGAAGGCTGCGCCGTACTGCCATGTTTTAACTGCTGCACCAGCTGCTCGCCCTCGGTAAAAATGCGATCAGCGTGCTGCTTGGCCAGGTAACCGGCCTGGGTGAGCAATAGCTTGCGGCCGCGGCGCTCAAATAAGGGGGTGCCCAACCATTGCTCCAGCTGTTTAATCTGGGCGGATAACGCCGATTGCGAAACGTGCAGCTGTTGTGCGGTGCGGGTTAAGTGGCCACTGTTGGCCACATGCCAAAAATATTCAAGATGCTTGTAGTTCATTAATAATGTTCTGTATAAAAGAACGATAAAATAGTTTATATCTATTTTACATAAAGTTAAACAACCACCACACTACGCCTAATTCTAAATAACGGAAGACAAAATGCTGGACTGGCTAACAATTTCAGGTGTTCGACCGCCGCTGCTTATTTTGGTTGCGGTGCTGGCTATTGTTGTACTGCGCTATTCATCGACCAATTTCCGGCTGGATCCGCGGCGGGCCTCGTTTATGCGCTTTATGAGCCTGTGTCTGCTGGCGGTGGTGGTACTCATTGTCAGTAATCACATGCTGCTGTTTTTTGCCGCCTGGGTGTCCATAAGTCTGTTATTGCACCAGCTATTGATGTTTTATCCCGAGCGCAACCGGGCGGTGCTGGCGGCACATAAAAAATTTATTCTGGCGCGCTGCTCCGAGACGTTTCTGGGGCTGGCATTAGTGCTGACCTACTATCAGACCGGTACTCCCTTTTTGGATCAGGCGCTGGATCAGGCGCTGCTTCGCGTCAGCGCGGAGCAGCCCACCTTGCTGCAGCACATTGCCGCACTCAGCCTGATAATGGCAGCTTTAATAAAGTGCGCGCAGTTGCCTTTGCATGGCTGGCTTATCCAGGTGGTTGAAGCACCGACGCCGGTGTCGGCGCTGTTACATGCCGGTATTATTAATCTGGGCGGACTGTTGTTGCTGGTAACCACGCCGGTCTGGAGTCTGTCAGCACCTGCTGTATGGCTCTTATGTCTGGTTGCAGCGGTATCCTGCTGCCTGGCCGCCCTTATTATGGCAACCCGCATCAGTATTAAAGTAAGGCTGGCCTGGTCAACCAGCGCCCAGATGGGCTTAATGTTACTGGAAATCGGGCTGGGTTATTACGATCTGGCGTTACTGCACCTGATTGCTCACTCGGTATACAAAGCCCAGGCCTTTTTGTCGGTCAGTGAGGTGGCTTACGTTAAACAGGCCGAAGCACGCTCATTACCGCGGCTGGTCAGCGTGTTCGTGGTATTTCAACTGCTGATCCTTGTCGCGAGCGTAGCACTGACCGGTGCGCCTAAGTGGCTGCCATCGGCGATGCTGGCGATGGTATTGACGACACTGTGGATGAATCTGAGTGACTGGCTGACGCGGCTGCTGATTTCTGTGTTAGTGGTGGTCTCTTACAGTGTGTTAATAGGCTTTGCCGGCCTGTTGATTGATAACCGGCCGTTACCGGTGCTGCCTGAGCTTATAGCAGCGGCCATATTTAATCTGTTCGCGGTCAGTTACTGGCTTATTCACCACACACCTCAGTACCGTTTAAGCCAGCGCTGGTTTATTACCTTAAACGCCGGCCTGTATCTGGATGAATGGCTTACCCGACTGGTGTTATGGTTGTGGCCCAGCCACCCCATCCGCTATTACCAGGACCGCAATAATGTTCCGCAACGGGGTCGTCCTCAACACAAATCGGACGATGACTGTCAGCAATCTTCGGTAGGGCGGTAGCAATTATGAAGACTTCATTAGCAGATATAGCACAACAGGTGACGTCTAAAGTCGCACCGCAGTGGCCGCTGCCTCAGTGGGTGGCCGTTAATCCGTTATGGGAATACCGTGACCAACCGGTGGCGCAGGTAGCAGCCCAGTGGCATTTTTGTGGCGGTATTCATTTAACCATGCCGGCCAGCTTTTACCGGCAGCAGTACCAGCAGGGCAACATAGACTTTGAACGGGTGACAGATTCTATGCAGCAGGCTTTGCAGGCCGCATTAAATAGCCGTAACTGGTTAAACGTCAGCCATTTGCTGGATCGTCACCAACAACGGCGGCGTAAAATGTTATGGCACGATGAAGTGGTGTTTCAGATCAGCCAGTGTTGCGGTCTGTTTCTGCAGTTTCCGCGGCGCTTTCAGCTGCAACAGCAGGAAAGCTCGCTGTACCGTCACTGGTTAACGATTTCCCGTGCGGACCGGGGCATTGAGACCCTGATGGACGAAAGCGAACTGAACTTACTGTTTGCCCAGTTACCGGATACGGCAGAGCAGTTATTCAGTGCCTGTCAGGCCAGTTTTTTACAACCACTGTCTGAGCAGGCGTTAGGCGATTATTGCCGGGCCTTGTTAACCGACGTACTGGGCTGGGCCTCAGCACTGGCCTATCAGGACAGTCGCCGGGGCAGCCGCTGGGTTGAAGACCTTCTGGCGATCCGTATGGCCTGGGATTACCTGTTATGGCAGCTGGCAGAGCGCACTAACAGCAGTGTATTTAACCAGGTGGAAGAAACATTTAAGCAGCAAATTGCCGATCGGCAGGCGTCAATTACGGCTATTGGCGACTATCTGGCGCCCTTGTGGCAGTGGCAACAGGCCTATGAGCAGACCCAGTTGCAGCGCTTTCGCTTTCATCCCCGTGAGCAAGTCGACACGCCGGCCCCCAAACTGCAGGCGGTTTTTTGCATCGACGTGCGTTCGCAGCGTTTCCGGCAAGCCCTCGAGCAAAGCGGCCGCGAACAGCAGCTGCCGACACAGACTAAAGGCTTTGCCGGATTTTTTGGTGTTCCCCTGGGGCGTGAAACAGAAAATGCAGACCCGGTTCCTCATGTACCCGGGCTGTTAAAGCCCGGCTTTTTTATTGACGATAAAAGGCCACCGAAAACCGCTAAGCAACTGTTATCCAGGGTATTTAACAGCTCGGCCGGGATGTTTGCCGGGGTTGAAGCACTGGGGCTGAGTAAATTGGCCAGCCTGTTAACGGGCATTAAAGGCTCGCTTGATTTGAGTGGGGAAACCGAAACTCAGGAGATCCACCGGGACGGCAAAGCGGTAACCGGCCGGCAGTTGGCTGAGATTTGTGCGCAGGCACTTAGCGGCATGCAGTTTGACCAGTTTGCCGAACAGGTGGTGCTGGTCGGCCACGGTGCTAAGCACAGTAACAATGCCCAGCGTGCCGGTATGAACTGTGGTGCCTGTGGCGGGCAGACTGGGGCGCTCAGCGCGCGGGTGTTATGCGGGCTTTTGAATGAGTCTGCGATCCGCACTCATCTGGCGGAGCTGGGCTATCAGCTGCCGGAACAGACGCGGTTTTATGCGGCCCTGCACGAAACCGTTACTGACGATATTATCTGGTTGTCTGATCAGGTGCCAGAGCCGCTTAAAGCGGTCTTTCGGCAGGCTTCGCAAAGCCTGCAGGCCACTAAGCCAAAACGTCACAAGCGGGCTAATCACTGGGCCGAGCTGCGGCCGGAGTGGGGCCTGGCCGGCAACCAGCTGTTATTTTTCGGTAATGCGCAGCGTCTGTCCGCGGACAGCCCCGATGGACACAGCTTTTTACATGATTACGACAGCAGTAAAGATGCCGACGGCGATTTACTGGCTGGTCTGTTGTCAGCACCGGGGCTTGTGGCCAACTGGATCAACTGGCAGTACTACAGTTCGGTCACCGAACCGAACCGCCTGGGCAGCGGCAATAAACTGCTGCATAACCGGGTGGCCAATGATGTTGGTGTCTTTGAAGGTAATGGTGGCGATCTGCGGCTGGGTCTGGCCTGGCAGTCGGTGCATAACGGTGATCAGCTGATGCATCAGCCGGTGCGTCTGCAAGTGGTGATCGAAGCTGAGGAAAGTGCCATTCGTAACGCGCTGGCGAAAGCCGCGGATTTTAATCAGCTATTTAGTAATCAGTGGCTGGCCGTTTATCGGCTGGACGAGCAGGGGGAGTTGTCTGAACTGACCGCTTAGGCAAAGCCGACGGTTAGCGCATCTTGCCTTTAGCATTGTAGGTCATGCTGTCTTTTTTAACGTTAGAGATGATCGTTTGCTTAAGCTGTTCGATACTGTTCAGCGTTGAGTGAACGACTCGCTCATTAACCGCACTTTGCTGCTTTACCGCCTCCAGTTGCTGCTTAATAATCGCAACCTGCTCGGCAAGCTCGGGGTCCTGTTGCAGCTGTTCGCTGTCGGGGTGCTGGCGTAGGGCATTATCGGCCTCGCTGACCTGGGTCAGTAATTCCGCTTTTTGCTCAGCTAATTCGGCGACCCGGCGGTGCTGACGATCGACAATGGCTTTAAGCTCCTGCTGCTGGCAGGCAGCAAGAGCATCCAGCGAGTCAGCCAGTTGCTGTAAATGATCGGTCAGGGCAGCCGCCGTCATAAGCTAGCGCTTATTCTTCATTGGATGTGGGGTTACCAAACAGGTCGCCCTCAAACTGAGCCAGTTTTGAGGCCAGTTGTTCAACGTCCACTTTATAAGAGCCGCTTTCGATTTGCGCCTTAATGCGGTCAACCTTGCCCTGATCGACACCGCTGCTGTTCATTGCTTTTTCCTGCAAACGGTTCAGCTGCTGCGCTTCTGAAGTTATTGAAACCGAATCCCCGCCACTTTTTGCCGGAGCCGGGCTGTTGCCGGGCTGGCCAGTTTCTGGCTGACGGCTGGTTTTGGTATCAATAGAGGGGTTTTTCAAACCCGCATTGTTTACATTAATTGGCATACAATTTCGCCTCGCTAGATATAAGTCTTCATGCTGCTATCGGCCGGCATTAAAAAACCTTTAATTATTTTTTACCCGGTTACAGCTGCACCGTGACTTCGTTTAAGCCGGTGACAACCGCTTCGACTGATTGATCAGAACGGGTGTTTTTAACCGCCACGGACTCACCCTGTAAACCGTCGGCTAATGCTTTACCCGTTGCCGTAATCCGCAATGACTTATTTTTAGCCACTATTGTAACGGTTTCGCCGGCACAAACAAGACAGGTATCGCTGGCCTGAATTGGCTGGCCGCTGCGAATGCGTTTTTTAACCCGCACACCGACTAAAACGGCCGGGTCAGTAAAAACATTAGAACGGATGCGATTAACATCGACTTCAGTTTCTTTTAAATCGGCGCTGGTCACTAAATGCCCCGGTGACATCGGCACCGCTGCAGTGACCACCGGTTTATAGCGATATATGCGAACCGGCACATAAGTGCGCCAGGGCTGTCCGCTGGCGCACTGAATTTCGACGGTGGTGTAGCTGTCCAGCCCGGAATTAGAAGCAAAGCTTACCTGCGGCTTTTCGGCGCAGGTCTTAGCTACCATGCGCGGATCCAGATTATTGGCGATAATTTCTGTGCGCCCCTGTGCAGGAGTTGTCACTTGTTGCTTTACATAGTTGTGGGCAAGCTGCTGTAATGCTTTATAATCAAAGCTTAACGGCGGCCCGGCGTTGTCATCAGCAAACGCGGCTGAAGAAACTATGATAAAAAAGCAACTGATTAATTGATAAATGCGTACTATCATAATGCTATTCCACTAAGGTTTAATGGGCTTTAGCCGACAAAAGAAGCAGAATGTCAAATAATCGACGGTTAGCTCTCGGCTTGCTATCTCTTACTAAGAGTTAAGCAAAGAGCGTGCCACTAACACTAAAGCGCAATGACACAGCTAAGCTAAAGCGAATAAAGGAGCGAACATGGCCAGTATTCTGGACTCAGTAAATCAACGTACCCAGATGGTCGGGCAAAACCGGCTGGAGCTATTATTGTTTCGGTTGGCCGGCAAGCAACGCTTTGGCATTAACGTATTTAAAGTGCGCGAAGTATTGCCTTGTCCGAAGCTCACCGCCATGCCCCATCGTAACCGTTTAGTCCGCGGTATTGCTCATATTCGTGGCCAGGCCATTTCGATTATCGATTTAAGTATGGCAACCGGTGGCCCCGAGCTGACGGATATCGAAAACCGTTTTATTATCATTGCCGAATATAACCGCACCGTGCAGGGCTTTTTGGTTGGTGGCGTTGATCGCATCATTAACATCAACTGGGAAGAAATTCTGCCGCCGCCCAAAGGTACCGGCCGCGATGCCTACCTGACTGCAGTTACCGAAATTGATAAAGAGCTGGTGGAAATTATCGATGTCGAGCGCATCCTGGCCGATATCACACCGGTTAACACCGATATCAGTGAAGAAGTCGCCAATCAGCCGATTAACGTGTCAAAAGAAAACCTGACCATCTTAATCACCGATGACTCGGCGGTGGCACGGGGTCAGATTAAACGCTCGTTGCAGTCACTGGATATTCCGCTGGAGATAAAAAAGAACGGTAAAGAGGCGCTGGACTACTTAAAAGACAAAGCCAAAGAAGTCGACGGCGATGTGCATCCGCACGTACCGGTATTAGTCTCCGATGTTGAAATGCCGGTTATGGACGGCTACACATTAACCGCAGAGATAAAAGCGGATCCCAAACTTGCCGGTGTTCATGTTATTCTGCACACATCACTGAGTGGTGTCTTTAATCAGGCGATGGTGAAAAAGGTTGGCGCCGATGATTTTATCGCCAAGTTTCATCCGGATGAACTGGCCACCGCCGTGAAAAAATGGTTAAACGCCGAAGTCGATATCGATATTGAATAAGAACAAACGTGCAGTAGGACATTGTGACTAATAAAGAGCTCAGTCAGTCAGAATATCAGGACTTTCGTAAATTTTTAGAACATCAGTGCGGTATCGTGCTGGGTGATAATAAATTGTACCTGGTGAAAAGTCGCCTCAGCCCCCTGATGGCCCGGTTTAATATCGACAGCCTGTCACAATTGGTTAAAAAGTCGATGCAGATCAGCGAGCGCGCATTGCGTGCTGCCGTCATTGATGCGATGACCACCAACGAGACCCTGTGGTTTCGCGATACTTACCCTTTCCAGATACTGGCCGACCGGGTGCTGCCCGAATATAAAGACAGCCATGCTCCGGTAAAGATCTGGTCGGCGGCCTGCTCGTCAGGGCAGGAGCCATACTCCATCGCCATGACGTATTTAGAATATAAGGCCAGAAATCCCGGTGCACTGAAAGGCGGTATTCGCATTATCGGTACCGATATTTCAAACAAAGTGCTGGAGCAAAGCGCCCAGGCAGAATACGACAGCCTGGCCATCGCCCGGGGCCTTTCGGCAGAGCGACAAAAAAAGTTTTTTACCGAAACCGCCAAGCCCGGCGCGATGAAAGTAAAGGATGAAGTCAAACAGCTGGTACAGTTCCGCCACTTAAACTTGCTTGACAGCTACTCACTGCTGGGCAAATTCGACATTATTTTTTGCCGCAATGCCCTGATTTATTTTTCTGCCGACGTAAAGCGGAAAATAATTGCCCAATTCCGGCAATCCCTTAACCCCGGCGGCTACCTTTTCCTCGGTGCCTCAGAATCGATCTCCGGCTTATCCGAACAATTCGAAATGGTACGCTGCAACCCTGGGATAATATATCGTCGGCGTTAAGCCGACGAGGTTCTGAGCGGCGCAGCCACCCCCCACCGTCGCGAAACGCCACCCTGGCACGATCCCTGCATAATCTCCCACATCGAATAAACGGGAGACGAAAAAATGGCACTTTCCATGGACAAACTCATGGGCATTCAACAATACACGCTGGGTGTACGCACCCAACGTGCAGAGATGATTGCTAACAATATCGCCAACGCCGATACCCCGGGCTATAAAGCCAAAGGGCTGGATTTTCAGCAAGCCCTGCAGCAGGCCCAGCGGGGCATGGACAGCCACAAGCTGGCACGTACCCACGAAAAGCATTTTGATTTAGAAATTAAACCTCAGGGTCAGGAAAAATTCCGCGTACCAAGCCAGCCCGATACCGGCGACGGTAATACCGTTGATGTGCAGTTGGAACAAAACTTGTATGCACAAAACGCACTGGAATATGAAATGACCATGAATTTTCTGGACGGACGCATCAGCGGCGTGAAAAAAGCCCTGAGTGGGCAATAGGCGAGGTGACTAACCCATGAGCTTATTTAATATTTTTAACATCAGTGGCTCGGCCATGAGTGCCCAGTCGGTACGGTTAAATACCACCGCCAGTAATTTGGCAAATGCCAACTCGGTCAGCAGCAGTGTTGAAGACACCTACCGTGCCCGGCAACCGGTGTTTGCCGCAGCGTTATCTGATGCCAAAGGCGGTTACCGCGGTAACGACTTAACCAATCAGACGCAAGCGGGTCAGTCCGCCGGAGTTAACGTCCGGGGTATTGTCGAGAGCGATGCGCCGCTGCAAATTGAATACGCGCCCAATCATCCCATGGCGGACGATAACGGCTACATATACCGCTCCAACGTTAACACCATGGAAGAAATGGCCAATATGATTTCTGCCTCACGGTCGTACCAGACCAACGTACAGGTAGCGGACACCGCGAAAACCATGACCCAGCGCTTGCTGCGCTTAGGTCAGGGCTAACAGGAGATAACTGATGGAGAATGTGAGCAATAACTCCTATATCGATGGCATGCGCTGGAAAAGAGAAGAGGGCGCGCAGTTTAAAGATCCCAGTGAAAAGCAAAAGCTGGAGCAGGAAGACTTTTTCAAGTTGTTAACAGAACAGCTGAATATGCAGGATCCGACTAAGCCGGTAGATAACGACCAGATGATTTCACAGATGACAAACTTTTCTATGGCCGAAGGTATTAGTCAAATGTCGGATCAGTTTACCCAGTTCACGCAGAATATGACGTCTAACCAGGCGCTGCAGGCATCGACCATGGTCGGGCGTAACGTTATGGTGCCGACCAATCAGGCTTATGTGGACCCGGGTGAATCCGCCAGCGGCGCGATCGTGCTGGACCAATCCGGTTACGACACCAAAATAACGATTAAAGATAAAGTCGGGCAAGTTGTTGATGTCGTCAGCCTGGGTGACATGCAGCAAGGTCTGCATGACTTTGAATGGGATGGCATTGGTAGTAACGGTGAACCGGTACCTGCGGGAGCTTATACCATGACAGCACAAAGCACTATTGGTGGTGAACGAACCGAAGTTCCACTGCAAATGCGGGCAAAGGTTCAGAGCGTCAGCATGGGTAGTGGTGAGGGTGTGGTTCTTAATTTAAAAGGGCTGGGCGGCATCAAGTTCAGTGAAGTTTCAGAAATTAGTTAAATAACGAGGTGACTTATGTCATTTAATATAGCACTTAGCGGTATCTCCTCCGCACAGAAAGATTTGGATGTTACATCCAATAACGTGGCTAACGTCCGCACCACCGGTTTTAAAGGCTCCCGGGCAGAATTCGCTGATGTTTATGCTAACAGTATTTTTAGTGGTTCGGATCAGCAAACCGGTAACGGCTCGGCCACGGCTAAAGTTGCGCAGCAATTTAGTCAGGGTACCTTAAACTTTACTCAGAACTCGCTGGATATGGCAATCAGCGGTAATGGCTTTTTTGCCACCTCGTCTTCAATAGCTGACCAGGACTTTACCTATACGCGTGCAGGTGCTTTTAAACTGAACGACGACAGCTATATTGTGAACAACCAGGGCCGATTCCTACAGGGTTTCCCGGTTGATCGTCAAAGTGGTGCCACCCAGTCAACTTCGCTGGCTGCATCAGGACCGATCCGAATTCCGGATTCTGCCGGTGCGCCTTCAGCGACTGAAAATCAGTTCCAGTCATTTAACCTGGATGCCAGAGCGCCGGGCGTGGATACAGCAAATCCGTTTAATCCAGAAGATCCCACAACCTATACTTCGTCCACATCAACCACAATTTATGACTCTCTGGGTGAGTCCCACGTGATGACGACTTATTACGTTAAGCGTAACCCGGGCGATGTCGGTGGTGAAGAGAACGTCTGGGATGTCTATAACACCATCGATGGGCAAATGGTTGATACGACACCTGAACAAGGTTACACCGGTGCACCAAGCTATGAGCCCAGCCCGGCAGATACAGTTACCAGTCAGCGTGTTGTGTTTGACGACAGTGGCTCGCCTGCGCCGGTTGCCGGTGAATATAACCTGGATAACAATACCTTTCCACCAGCTACTGTTTCCCTGCAGGGCGTGTTAAGTAATGGTGCTGATGATACTCAGGATATTCAGATATTCTATCGGGATCGTCTGGACCAGGGCGGCGATACGGCACCGACCCAGTTTGCTTCTGATTTCAGTGTTAACCTGCTGGAACAAGATGGTACCACTGTTGGTCGTTTAACCAACGTTGATATTGCCGAGGATGGCCTTATTTCTGCCAGCTATTCAAATGGCGATGTGCAATATTTAGGTAAAGTCGCCATGGTTCGCTTTGCTAACGATCAAGGCCTGACGCAGCTGGGTGATTCATCCTGGGCTGAAAGCCAATCTTCAGGTATCGCAACATCAGGCGAAGCAAACTCAGGTGTTTTCGGAACCATCGAGTCTTCAGCGCTGGAGAACTCCAACGTGGACCTAACCAAAGAGCTGGTGGATCTGATTTCTGCCCAGCGTAATTTCCAGGCCAACTCACGGGCGCTGGAAATTAATAACGGCCTGCAACAGAATATTCTGCAGATCCGATAGTCGCACAGCGCCTTTGGCGCGGCTTTGTGCCACTGCGTGGCGGCTGTGTTTGGCTTCGCCAAGGCTGTTTATCGGCTCGCTTCGCTTGCCGATGGCTGTTTGAACATAAGGAGGGGCTTGCTTTGCAAGCCCTTTTTTGTTTCTAACAGCCGTGCCGCAGGTACAAATCACCGGCGCGTAGCGCCAAAAAACCGCGGCGAAGCCGCCCATTGGCACGATCTCTGCATATTACTTACCAGATGACAAATTTTTGGCTGGAGGTCAGTAATGGATAAGATGCTTTGGGTTTCCATGAGTGGAGCCAAAGAAAATATGAACGCCGTTAGCCTGCGCGCCAATAACCTGGCCAATGCCAATACCACTGGCTTTAAAGCCGATTTGCAGCAGGCCAGGTCGATGCAGGCGTTTGGTGAAGGGCTGCCGACGCGGACCTTTGCAATGACGGAAAGCCCCGGGCAAAACCTTGCCGGCGGCGCGCTGCAAACCACCGGTCGCAATCTGGACATTGCCGTAAAAGGGCAGGGCTGGATTGCAGTGCAGGATGCCAACGGTAACGAACGCTACACCCGCAACGGCAGCCTCGAAGTTGATGCCAACGGCATGCTGCGCACCTCTTCCGGAGACCCGGTTATGGGCGATGCCGGTCCATTATTAATACCGGTACCCGTGGATACCTTAACCATTGGTGCCAACGGTAATATTTCCATCCGTCCCCAGGGTGCGCCTGCCGATGCAATGGAAGTGGTGGACCGCATTAAGCTGGTTAATCCGCCGCCAAATAACATGAAAAAAGAACAGGATGGTTTGTTTGCCCTTAAAGACGGACAAGATGCTCTTGCTGATGCCAACGTTAAGGTCGAAGTAGGGGCGCTGGAAGGCAGTAACGTCAACAGTATTGAAGAAATGACCAACATGATCCAACTGCAACGGCAGTATGAAATGAACGTGAAAATGATGAAAACCGCCGACGAAAACGCGCAGCGGTCTGAATCACTGATGCGCATGAGCTAACCGCAGGCGCAAGGAGAAACACTATGAATCCCGCATTATGGATAAGTAAAACTGGACTTGATGCGCAACAGCGTGATATTTCGGTTATTTCCAATAACCTGGCTAATGCCAGTACCGTCGGCTTTAAGAAAAGCCGGGCGATTTTTGAGGATCTTCTGTACCAAAATATTAACCAGCCCGGCGGTCAGTCAGCGCAGGACGTTGAGTTACCCAACGGTTTAATGCTGGGCGCTGGTACCAAGGTCGTTGCAACGCAGAAATCACATACCCAGGGTAACGTGCAGACGACTGATAACTCGCTGGATGTGATGGTTAACGGCAAAGGCTTTTTTCAGGTACTGATGCCGGACGGCAACTTATCTTATACCCGCAACGGTCAGTTTTCGGTTAACGAAGAGGGCACTATAGTGACCTCCGGAAACGGTTACCCGGTCGAGCCGGCTATTCAGGTACCTGAAGATGCTATTTCACTGAGTATTTCGCAGGAAGGCGAAGTCACGGTTCGCCAGCCCGGCAACGCAGATAATGCGGTTATCGGCCAGATCAACCTGGCCAGCTTCATCAACCCCGCCGGTTTAGAGCCGATTGGGCAGAATCTGTATAAAGAAACCGCCGTTAGTGGTGCCCCACTGGAATCGGCACCGGGTGTTGATGGTATCGGTACCGTTCGCCAGGGCATGTTAGAAACCTCTAATGTGAATGTTACCGAAGAACTGGTGAATTTGATCGAAGCCCAGCGCGGCTACGAAATGAACTCAAAAGTGATTTCGTCGGTTGACCAGATGCTTAGCTACATTAATCAGCAGCTTTAAGGTTCAGGTGAAATTATGCGCTTTATTTTACTGTTGTTATCAGTCGCCGTATTAACCGGCTGTGCCTCGAACCGGCCAAAACCTATGCCGGACGATCCTTATTACGCCCCGGTGCTGCCGGAAGAGCGCTCTGACCAGGTAGTACCTAACGGTTCGCTGTTTCAGGCACAATATGCTGACAGCCTGTATTCCGACATTAAGGCAAGGCGTTTAGGCGACATCATTACGGTAACGCTGCAGGAAAACACAACAGCCAGTAAATCAGCCAATTCAGAAACCACTAAAAACAGTAACACCGAACTGCCGACTCCGCAGTTGTTCGGCCGTGATGTCACCGTTAACGGTAACCCGCTGTCGGCATCCTTTGGCGGCACCCGTGACTTCAGCGGCGATGCCAGCGCCGACCAGAGTAACCGTCTGAACGGCGAGATTACGGTATCGGTGATCAAAACCTTGCCCAACGGTAATCTGATTGTACGCGGGGAAAAATGGATGCGGATTAATACCGGCGACGAGTATATTCGCTTAACCGGCATGTTGCGGCCCCAGGACATCACCGTTGATAATACCGTTCCCTCAACCCGTATCGCCAATGCCCGTATCGAATACAGTGGTACCGGCACCATGGCACAAGTGCAGGAGCAGGGCTGGCTCAGCCAGTTCTTTAACAGCTCTGCCTGGCCGTTTTAACCGAGGTAAATGATAATGATAAAGCGGAGTTTTAACATCTGGTTGTTGGCGCTGACGCTGTTTTCGCTGTTAGTCGCCCCCGTCCAGGCATCGCGCATAAAAGACATTGCCTCGGTCGAGGGTATCCGCGATAACCAGCTAATTGGTTATGGCCTGGTGGTGGGTTTGCCGGGTACCGGCGAACAGACGCCGTTTACCGACCAGACCTTCCGTACCATGTTGGGTAACTTTGGCATTAATATCCCCGCCGGCGAACGGCCAAAAATTAATAACGTTGCGGCGGTCGCAGTGCATGCCAATATCCCGGCCTTCGCAAAGCCCGGCCAAAAAATTGACGTAACCGTATCATCAGTCGGTAGTGCCGATAGCCTGACCGGTGGGACCCTGATGCAGACCTTTTTAAAAGGTGCAAACGGCGAAGTGTACGCGGTGGCCCAGGGCAATCTGATTGTCGGCGGTCTGGGCGCTCAGGGTAACGACGGGTCACGTATTGTTATCAATACACCAACCGTCGGGCGAATCCCCAATGGGGCTATTGTTGAGCGCGAAATTCGGTCATCCTTTGGTAGTGGTGACTACTTTACATTTAACCTGCACCAGTCCGACTTTACGACCGCAAAACGTGTAGCCGATACCATCAATGGCCTGGTCGGCTCAGACTCGGCACAGGCACTGGATGCGACCTCGATCCGGGTACGCGCACCGCGCAGCCTGGATCAACGGGTTAGTTATATGTCAACGCTGGAGAACCTGGAAGTCGAGCAGGCCCAGAGCTCCGCAAAAATTATTGTTAATGCGCGCACCGGTACCGTAGTGGTCGGTCAGAACGTCGAGCTGCGTTCAGCCGCAGTTGCCCACGGCAATATGCAGGTGACCATAGCCGAAAATGTGCAGGTTGATCAGCCTAACCCCTTTGCCGAAGGCGAAACCGCGATTACGCCTCAGTCGATTATTGATGTACAGGAAGATGATGCACGCATGTTTGTGTTTGAACCCGGCACAACCCTTAATGACTTAGTGCGCGCGGTTAATCAAATTGGCGCCGCGCCGGGCGACATGATAGCCGTACTTGAAGCTTTAAAGCAGGCAGGAGCGATTTCCGGTGAGCTCATCGTTATTTAACGGCGGTGGTGTTGAGCATGCCACCTCGCAGGCCACTGCCGCGCTGGATAACCATGCGCTGGATAACCTGCGCGGTCAGGCTTTTGGCGAGGACAAAGAAGCAGCGCTGCGCGAAGCGGCTAAGCAATTTGAAGCCATCTTCCTGAACATGGTGATGGGCAGTATGCGCAAAGCCAACGATGTGTTTGCTAAAGACAACCCGCTGAACAGTCGCTACACCAACATGTACCGCGATATGTATGACCAGCAGCTAACCTCCGAGCTGTCCTCACAGGGCTCATTAGGGTTAGCTGACCTGATGGTGCAGCAGCTCAGTCAACAGGGTGGGTTAAAGGTTAACGAACGCCCGGGTGCCAGTTTAGCAGACCCGCGGGCCGCCATTACCCGCGCTGCCAGCCAGCAGCTCAGCGATCAGGGCGGACGTGACGCTGGTTTGTTTTATGGCGATAAACGGGTTAATCAGCTGAAAGTGAGTGACCAGACAACACAGATTACCTCACCGGAAGATTTTATTAACACCCTGCGGCCGCACGCCGAAAAAGTGGCCGCCGAAACCGGTATCAGTGCCAAAGCGCTGATTGCCCAGGCAGCCCTTGAAACCGGCTGGGGTCAGCGCATTGTCCCGGGCCGGCATGGCGGCTCCAGTAATAACCTGTTTAACATAAAGGCCGATCAACGCTGGGGTGGGGATAAGTCCCACGTCAACACGCTGGAATTTAACGGTCAGGTAGCCGAAAAACAGCGCGCCGCATTTCGCAGTTACCAGAACCTGGAACAAAGCCTGCACGACTATGCTAGCTTTATTAATCAGCATCCGCGCTATCAGCAGGCCGTTGCCGTTGCTGAGCAGCCTGAACATTACGCAGAACAATTACAGCAGGCCGGTTACGCAACGGATCCACATTATGCGGACAAACTAAAATCGATTCTTAAGCGGCTGTAATAAAAAAGCGGCAAAAAATTGCCGCCGGCGCTTAACTTTTTACTTTCCCGGCCGATAACTCAGGCAAGGGTAATATTACGTAATCTTAAGGAGTGACCCCAATGGCGTCATTTGATTTGTTATCGAAAGGTCAGGCCGCAGTGCTCGCGCATCAGCGTGCATTGGCTATTACCGGTCAGAACATTAACAACATCAATAATCCGGATTACGTGCGCGAACGGCCGGAGTACGTTAGCAACCCATTTGGCGGGCTGCGCGGCGTCGAGTCCAAACGTATGATTGACGAGTACATTGTCGGCCAGTTAAATCGTTCGCATATGGACGTGTCTTTTCAGTCCGGCAAGCTGGATCAGGCGGAACCCCTGGATTCGCTACTGGGTAATACAGAAAGCAGTATTAACGCGGCCGTAACCAACTTTTTTAACAGCGTACAGGATGCCAACAACGATCCCAGCTCATTAACCAGCCGGCAGGTGGTGGTCAGTGAGGCCGAAGGTTTAATGACGCGGATGAGTGACTTTTCCGGCTATTTGAACGACCAGGAAAATATCGTTAACGAGCGCTTGCGTGACTCAGTTCAGCAGATCAATACCATTACCGAGAATATTGCTGAGCTTAACAATGAGCTTAAGTTTGGCTCGTCAAACGTCAAAGGTTTTGATGCAAACTCGTTAAAAAACCAGCGCGATCAGCAGCTGGAAGAGCTGTCGAAACTGGTGTCGTTTGAAGTCGTACCCAGCCCGTCCGATGCCATTCAGGTTAACCTGCAAAATGGCGCCCCGCTGGTGTTAAAGGACGGTCGTTATAATATGATAACCGCCAACAGTCAGCCGGATACCGGACGTGTAGAGCTGCAGATTGAATCAACCAATAGTTCAGATCCGACCCGGTTTTTTCTTGATGCGGATAAAGTGGGTTCAGCCGTTGGCGGTTACCTGGATTATCGCGATAATCAATTACTTCCGGCACAACGGCGGGTCGGCCAAATGGCGTTGCGCATAGCCGACACCATGAACACGCAAAACCAAAAAGGCATGGATTTAGATAACCAGCTGGGTGCTAAATTATTTGACCTGAGCTCCACCAGCGTTCGAGCTCTTGAGTTTAGTGGTAACAGTGGTAACGGCAATCTGACCGTTGGTATTTTAGAAGGTAACAGCTCGAAGCTGACCTCGGACAATCTACTGATTACCAAAAAAGATGCCAACACTCTAACTATCCAGGCGGCAGACAATCAGGGGCGGGTACTGCCCGGCGCGCCGGACTTTGATATCGATATCTCCGGAACGCCCGCGCCCACCTCAGTGAACGTCGAACAGTACGGCGTGACCATTAGCTCCGATGATTTTGCCGCTGCGGATAACGGCGATAAGTTTTTAGCCAAACCTGTCGAAGACATTGCCGGCGATATCAAAGTGGCGATTTCACGACCCGAAGATCTGGCACTGGCTAAGCCGGTCCGTGTCAGCGACGATTTAGCTAACGAAGGTTCAGCAAATATCGAGTTGGGCAGCATCAACGGTACTGGCAACTTTTTTAACTCCGGCGCTAAAACACTGGCCGACGGCGCTCCAACCGGCGCAACCATTGATGCGGTAAATGCCGATGGCACCTACAATGTGACCCTAACCCCTAAAAGCGCGGCAGCTGATATTACATTGACAGGTCTAAGTAATTTAAATGATCTGGTACAACAGGCCAACGACACCGCCATTGCCGCAGGCGATCCGGCACCTTTTGCCGGCTCACCGCCGGATTATGATTTTAGCATTAACGGCCAGCCGGCAGCCGGTGACAGCTATAGTATTGAATACAATACTGATGGGTTTGATGATAACCGCAACGGCGAAGAACTGGCGGCGCTGCAGCAGAACCCACAATTACGCCGGTCGTCAGCCGATGGTGATGATGCCAATATGACCTTTGCTGAAGGCTACTCCCGGCTGGTATCGGACGTTGGCAGTTACGTGGCGCAAACGCGATCCCGCCGGGATTCAGCACAGGCGATTGAAGCACAGACACAGGCCATGTACGAAGCTAAATCCGGTGTAAACCTGGAAGAAGAAGCCGCAAACTTAATTCAGTTTGAGCGGGCGTATAACGCCGCCGCGCGGATCATCACGGTGGCCCAGCGAACCTTTGATAGCCTGTTACAGGCAGTAGGGTAAAAAATTATGCGTATTAGTACCAACTTATTATTTCAGCGCGGCCTCGATTCACTGCAGCGCTCTGAAGGCGCTTTAAACAAAGTGCAGCAGCAACTGACCCGACAAACCAAAATTC
Source organism: Idiomarina seosinensis (assembly GCF_044797955.1). Classification (GTDB taxonomy): domain Bacteria; phylum Pseudomonadota; class Gammaproteobacteria; order Enterobacterales; family Alteromonadaceae; genus Idiomarina; species Idiomarina seosinensis_A. The sequence goes on from NZ_CP085211.1 coordinate 674,075, forward strand.
TGTCGCCCTCTGACGATCCCATTGCTAACTCGCAGGTAATGAACCTGAACAACGCACTGGCACAGAACGATCAGTTTATGCGCAACAGCATCAGTTTAGAGGCTAACCTGCGCTCGTCCGAATCCAACCTGAACGGCGTTAACGACTCACTGCAGCGCGCCCGTCAACTGGCCGCCGGCGTCATAAACGGCAGCTACGGGGCGGAAGAACGCAATGCGGTTGCCAAAGAGCTGCGCGCCATCGAAAAGCAAATGTTTGACCAGGCCAATGCCCGCGACGCCCAGGGTGAATACCTATTTTCCGGTTATCAAAGCCGTAAGCAACCGATGGAATATGATGCCGCCAGTCAGTCTTACCAGTACGTCAGCGACCAGGGGCAGCGGAACATTCAGTTAACTCCTAATCTGAAACTGGCGGCCAACGAACCCGGCAACAAACCCTTCGCGCCCGTCTCACAGCGGGTCGATCTTGAAGTCAGCGGCGGTGGTGACTTTGTTGATAAACTGAACGTCAGTGATCGTGACCAGTACATTAACTTTGCAGAAGCGAACGCTGACGCTAGTGGTAACCCGATTGATCTGGAATTTGTGTTTGACGGCAGCGGTGGCTATGACGTATTTAACAGTGCTGACCCGGTGGCTACCCGCACCGCCATTGGCTCAGGCTCCATCACCGATGGTAAGGTAAACTATCAGGGCATGGAAATCAGCCTTGACCAGAATAACTTACCTGCGGCTGACGACACCATTACTCTGAAAACCGGTGAACCGGTGCAGCGCAACGCCATTACCCTGGTCAGCGACTTAGCCTCAGCACTAGAAGGTGGCGGTATTGACGGCCAGTGGCAAAACGAAGCCAGCTGGGCCCTCGATGATCTGAACGAGGCCATGGATAATGTGGTCGGCACCCAGGCCGAAATCGGCGCCCGCATGAACACCATGGAATCGGCAAAAACTCAGTTGCGTGACAGCGATGTAGTTAACCAAACCGCCCGCGCTGAACTGGCCGATGTCGATTACAACGAAGCGGTGACCGAGCTGGTGAAAAATGAAACGCTGTATCAGGCTTCGCAGCAGGTATTTTCACGGATTAATCAGCTGAGTCTGTTTGATTACGTGAATTAATCGATGAGTCTGGATGCGGGCTTCGCCCGCAGGTTTGGAGCCGCTTCGCAGCGGTTTTGTTTATCTGACGATAAGGTTCTGTGCTGCTTTGCAGCGGTTTTGTTTGGCCTGCGGCCAAGGTTTTAAACCGTTGCGAAGCGACACAAAACAGCGGTCGCAGGCCGCACAAAACCCGACCAACGGTCGCCACAACCTTTTTTCTCATCCCATGAGAAAAAAATTCACTTTTTTTCTAAAGCATCCCAATCCCCCGCCGATACCCTTTACGAGAGGAAATTTTAATCAGGCAAAACACAACGCCGATCCGTTCCTCCAGCTTGGCGACACAACTTTGGTAAAACCAAGCTTTCGTTTAAAACTAAGGGAGCATGCAACATGGCTTTATATGTAAACACCAACGTCAGCTCGATCAACGCACAGAATCAGTTGACTAAATCAGGCAATACGCTTGACCAAGCTTTCGAACGTTTGTCGTCAGGCCTCCGTATCAACAGCGCAGCAGACGACGCAGCTGGTCTACAAATCTCAAACCGTCTGACCTCACAGGTTAACGGTCTAAACGTAGCAACTCGTAACGCTAATGACGGCGTATCAGTAGCTCAAACCGCCGAAGGCGCGATGGCTGAGTCAACCAATATTTTGCAGCGCATGCGTGAGTTGGCACTGCAGTCAGCGAACGGTTCAAACAGTTCTGAGGACCGTGCAGCACTGCAAAAAGAAGTGTCTTCGCTGAGCTCTGAGTTATCACGTATTTCTGAAACCACTTCGTTTGGTGGACAGAAATTGTTAGACGGAAGCTTCGGCTCAAAGTCATTCCAGATTGGTGCTAACGCAAATGAAACTATTGACGTTGCACTATCGTCTGTCGGTGCTGAAAAAATTGGTTTAGAAGGAAAGTCAGTAGACGTAGCGGCTGTTACCGGCTTTGCCGGCGCACGTACTTCTGAGCTAACGTTCTCGGATAGTGATTCTTTATCCCTAACTGTTGGCGGAAATGAAACTGATATTTCATTAACCGACGGCATGAGCGCCTCTGATTTAGCAGGCAAAATTAATGCAGCAGATGACGTATACAACGTTAAGGCGACGACAGAAGTTGCGGTTGGTGGCTTTGATACAGACACAACAGGCGGCGATCAGTTTACTCTCAACGTAGATGGAGTGGAAATCTCCTTTACGGCAGGTGCGACAGATGACAGTGACGCGATTGTTGCGGGACTAAACACTGCAATAGATGCTGCAACTCAAGAGGCCCTGGAGAATAAGGGAATAACTGCTTCTGTTCAAAATGATGGTACCGATGATTACCTAGTATTCAAAAATGAAAATGGTGATAACGTCAATGTTACATTAGAGACCCAAGCCGGGGGCACCGATGCTAGCGCTGGTGGGCAAATACAGGCATGGAACTCTGATGACGCAGGAACAGCAAGTGCGTTAGTAGGTTCCGCTGTTGATGGTACAGGTGTAGCCGCGGATAGCACAGGGTCAGACAGTGCATCTGTAACAGGACGTTTAGACTGGAGCGACGCTATAGTGTCATCAGACGTAGGTACAGCATCTTTGACTGCGGCTGGATCGCTAGGTGGCGCGGGAACAGCGACGCTTGGAACAACAACTTCTTTGTCCAGTGTTGACGGTATTGATATTGGAACTCAAGGCGGCGCACAATCAGCTGTCGATGTTATTGACTCTGCAATAGCCCAGATTGACGGACAACGTGCAGACTTGGGTGCGGTTCAAAACCGGTTCCAGAGTACTATCTCTAACTTAAGTAATATCTCTGAAAACGTATCTGCGGCTCGTTCACGAGTTCGTGATGCGGACTTCGCGGCAGAGACAGCGCAGCTGACTCAGGCTCAGATCACGCAGCAGGCGTCAACCACTATCCTAGCGCAGGCGAACCAGCGTCCACAGGCTGCTCTGTCACTGTTGGGTTAATCCTTCACGGGAAAATAACCAGCAACGACTTAAACAGTCTAATGGAATACAGACGGCTCCTTCGGGGGCCGTTTTTTTTGGTCACCCTTGGGGTGAGGTTATGTGCGGCTTTGCCGCGGTCGTGTTCTCTTCGAGAGGTTATGTGCGGCTTTGCCGCGGTTTTGTTCAGCTGCGCTGAGGTTTTGCGTGGCCTTCGGCCACGGTGTTGTGCCGCTTCGCGGCGGTTAAACCTTGCGCGCAGCGCAAACAAAACCGCCACAAAGTGGCACACAACCGTCGCGAAGCGACACAAAACCTCCCGCAGGGAACAATAACCTCCCGCAGGGAACAAAACAGTTGCCCAACAACACCCCTAAATCTCCTCCCCTCCGATTAAAGGGATTAAGCGGACCAGAACGTCTTTTAATACGCCTTTTTCTGCGGTGTTGATAAATTTGGCTTTTCGGCTTCGCCAGGACAGTGTTTGAATAAGGTTGCTTGCTACTACGCTCGGTGAGTCTAAGTTGTCTATTGGAACTTCGGTCAGACTACCGCGAATACTGGTGCTGATTGGACAGCAAATCAGCAGTCCACTTGCCTTATTATAAGCCGCTGAGCTAAGTACAAAGGCGAGGCGATACATGCCAATTTCTTTGCCTTTGGATGGTTCAAAATCCAGCCAGATAATGTGATTGCGATCCGGTATGTATTGGCTCAATCCTGCCACTCCTCATCGATAAGATCGATGGCCTCTTCTGCATGCGCAGCTTCAGGAGTCATATCGTCTAACAGTTGTTGTTCAGAAAAAGGCAGCTTCACCTGCCTTTCATTTTTTGCCGGTTTTACGGTCATTATGCCACCCTTAGTTTCAATCAATACTTGAGTTCCTTCACTAAAGTCTGGTAATTCAGCCATAGGCTTGGAAATTCGTAGTGCCAACGAGTTACCCCAGCGTTTAATTTCAGTCTTGAAGATCATACTAAGTGCCACATCTGTGAATATAGCCATAAGTATACACGGAGTAGATACTTGTGTCGCTTTGCGACGGTTCTGTGTGGCCTTTGGCCACGGTTTTGTTCAGCTTCGCTGAAGTCTTGTGCCGCTCCGCGGCGGTAAAACCCGGCCGCAGGCCGCCAAAACCTTGCGCGCAGCGCAAACACCACCGTCGCGAAGCGACACAAAACCTCCCACAGGGAACAATAACCTCCCGCAGGGAACTCTCACTCCATCCTCTTTTTCAACCGATTCAACCCCACATAAATCCGCTTACTGCGATGCAGTAAATCTTTTGCCTGTTTCTCGCTTAGCCACTGCATTTTTTGCGCGAGCATGATTTGGGTCTGTAATTCTGCGGCGGAACCGATGGCGTAAATGAGCATGCGGCGTTTGTCTTTTTGTGAATCCCGAGTAACGCCTTCAGCGATGTTGCTGGGGATCGATATTGCGCATCGTGAAACCTGATTATAAAAGGGCTGATGATTAAATCGTTTAAACAGCTCCATAATTTCTATTGCTAAATCTGTTGATTGCTGCCACACCCACAGTTTTTCGTAGTTCATAAAAAATCCAAATAAAACAAAATAGGCTAGTGGGAAATTGTTGTGTGAAGTTTGGGGCGTATTTTGGGGTAGGTGATGGGCGGCTTTGCCGCGGTAAAACCCGGCCGCAGGCCGCCAAAACCTCCCGCAGGGAACAAAACCTTGCGCGCAGCGCAAACAAAACCGTCGCGCAGCGACACAAAACCTCCCGCAGGGAGCAAAACCTTGCGCGCAGCGCAAACAAAACCGTCGCGCAGCGACACAAAACCTCCCAAAGGGACACAAAACCTCGGCCGCAGGCCGAACAAAAAATATTCAAACAAATCGCTAAAGTTCACCACCGCCCCGCCGATACCCTACACGTACCAGTGTATTTTTTGCACTGATTGGCTATCATAACCTTATAAAAAAGAGAGGACATGGTTATGGGTGAGTTCACGATTAGTTCCCGCGATGTGCTGCGGTCAAATGCCGGTAATGCTGCTGATCCTATCAGTGGAAGGGGTCAGTTGCGTGAGCAGGTGATGGGTGCAGTTAAAGCGGTGCAGCAGCAGGCAAATGCGGCACCGCCGGCGGATGCAGTAAAGGAAGGTCAGGCGAGTGCGCAGACAAGCTCCAGTGCCGCTGCAGTAGCTGAGCAAATTGAGCAGCTTAATCAATCTCAGACAATTCGCAACACCAGCTTACAATTTGTCATGCAGGAGAATAACGAACCTCCGGTGGTGCAGGTTGTGGATCAGGACAGTGGTGATGTAATCCGGCAAATTCCCTCGGAAGTTGCGGTAAAGATTGCTAAAGCTATTGACGAATTGGTCGATACAGAGGACAGTCGTAGCGGATTTCTGTTCGACAGCAATATATAAATCAGCTAATCGCTGGTAGTGGTTTAGGAGGCCAAACATGGCAAGTATTTCATCCTTAGGTGCACAATCGGGGCTCGACTTAGAAAGTATCGTTCAGGGTACTCTTGATGCCGAGCGCAGACCCAAAGTGAACCGGCTGGATCGGCAAGAGGGTCAGTTATCAGTCGAACTGTCCTTTATTGGCGAACTGAAATCGGTCATGTCGGAATTCAAAACAGCTGCCGGTAAACTAGCGGATGCTGATCAGTACAGTCAACGTAAAACATCCGTCAGCCAACCAGATTCGGGCAAGGCAATCTCAGTCAGTAGTGACGGCGATGCGGCCCCGGGTTCGTTCGCCATCGAAGTACTGAATAAAGCTGAGGGCAGCAGGGCCACTTCAACGCCGGGAGCCTTTGCTACCGCCGATGATGTGGTCAGCACCCAGGCAGGCAGTCTGACCTTTAGTGCTGGTGATAAAACCTTTACCGTTGATGTTGCCGCCGATGCAACGTTAGATGATATTCGTCAGCAGGTGAACGACGCTGGCGATAATTTTGGCGTGTCACTGAACATTATCAACACCGGTTCCGAGGCACGTTTAGTGGCTTCGTCGACTGAAACAGGCGTTGGTAATGACATCAGTATTTCCAACACCAACGCCGACTTTGATGCCCTGTCTACGGTGGCTAACGACGGTACTGCCGGTGGCATGACCATTGCTGCAGACGATCAGGCAACGGACGCCCGCATCCGGGTTGATGGTATCGAAGCGACCAGTGCTGATAATACCTTTGAAGACGTGATCCAGGGTTCGAGCATTACTGTGGAAGGTGAGACCCAGCCCGGTGAATTTGCCACCATGACCATTGCCGAAGATAACAGTGCGGTGCGTAAGAATATCGACGGTTTTGTCAAAGCCTACAATAACGTTGTGGGGCTGCTGGATCAGGCCGGTGCTGAGGGAGCGCAGTTTCAGGGTGATGCGACGGTCCGTAGTATTGAAAATCAGATGCGCCGTTTTTTAAGCGCGGATTCGGGTGGCCTGAGCATGTTTAATGCCGGTTTTGGTATTGACGAAGATGGCAGGCTGCAACAGGAAAATACGCTGACCAGTGTCAGTGAAGTCGCTAACGAGCGCTTTGCTGACTTTGAAAAGCTGTTTGCCGGTGAAACAGGCCTGGGCTCTCGCATTGAGGATTACGTCAATACTTACACCAGTTTTGGTGGCTCGTTACAAAGCCGCACGGACTCGCTGAACAATCGTCTGGATCGTGTTGATGATCAGCGAACGCAATTGAACGAACGCTTAGAGCGATTAGAAAGCTCGTTACGACAAAAGTATTCCGGTCTGGACTCGTTATTGGGTCAGTTGCAGTCAACCAGTAGTCGGTTGGACCAGCAGCTGAGCAACTTACCAGGCTTTTCGCGTAATAAAGACTAATTGACAATCATAGAGGTTCGTTATGAACAATAAGCTGAAAAACTACACCCGCGACAATGTGCGTAATCGTCTGGAAGACGCCGACCCCTACACGGTTATTCAAATGCTGATGCAGGGCGTGCTGGAAAATTGTAACTACGCCAAGGGTGCTATTCAGCGCAAAGATATGGAGAAAAAATCGCTGCATATTGGCAAAGCGCAGGCGATCCTGGAGTCCTTGATTGTCAGCCTGAATCCACAGGCCGGCGCTGATGCCACCGATAACCTGATCGGTTTGTACGGTTACATGAGTAGCCGGCTGATGACAGCATCCATCGAATTGAATAGCGATATTATTGATGAAGTTATGGGGCTGATGGTACAAATTAAAAGCTCATGGGATCAGATCCCCGCGGAAGCCCGTCAGGAAGCCCATGACGTACTGGGTAAACTGCACGCCCAGGAAGATGCGGCGCACCAGCAGGAAGTTCAGCGCGTTGCCAGCAGTGCTTAATTGCTAGCTATGTCCTCTCTTGATTCGTTGCGTGAGCTTACCGATAAGTTCAAAGTCGCCGTCGCCGAAGAAGACTTCGCGACGGCTGAGGCAACGCTAAAAAGCGTCGATCAGAAAGTCGCTGAACTGCCCGAGGGCTGGCAGGACGACGAAGACTGCGTTGAGCTGCTGCTGGACTTACGTGAAACTCTGGAGCTACATCAACAGCAGCTAGAGCAATCGCGCGGTGATACTAAGCAGCAAATCGATAAGCTTGGAAAAAGCAAAAAAGGCGTTAAAGCCTACTCTAAATAGTCCTATGGAAATTCAATTTCGTAAAATCGGTAATTCAAAAGGGGCCGTTATTCCCGCATTACTGCTCAAAGAGTTGGGGCTAAATGTTGGCGATAAAGCTGATATTAAAGCAGAGAATGGCCGGTTGATCATAGAGCCGAAAACCAAACCGCAATATACCCTGGATGAGCTGTTAAGCCGGTGCGATATGAACGCGCCGAAGCCCGCGGACTTAATCGACTGGGAACAAGCTGAAGCTGTTGGCGATGAATTGCTATGAGGGTATTTGAGCGGGGAGATATTGTCAGAATCGATTTAAACCCAACTCGCGGCAAAGAAACTCACGGTGATTTTAGGCCGTGTCTGGTGGTCTCCTCTAAACCTTTTAATCGCGCGTCGCGCGGAAAAAATAGAGCGGGTGCCTCAATACATAATTGACGAAGTAGCAGCCAAGCTCGAGGCTGTACTTGAATAAAAGCCACAAAAAAACCGACCCTAAGGTCGGTTTTCTTTATACCAGCGCATAAGCGCAGGTCAGCAATTCTTTCTTAAAGCGCCTGGATCTTAGCGTTCAAACGGCTCTTATGACGTGCCGCTTTGTTTTTGCTGATCAAGCCTTTAGTTGCGTAACGGTCCAGCAGTGGGGTTACGTTTTTCAGAGCTGCAGTTGCAGCGTCTTTGTCTTTGCTTTCAATCGCAGCGTTCGCACGCTTAAGGTAAGTGCGCATCATTGAGCGACGGCTTGCGTTGTGGCGGCGATTTTTCTCGGCTTGGATCGCACGCTTTTTAGCAGACTTAATGTTAGCCAAGGTGAACTCCTAAAATTCGTTAACTTATGCTTGTCTTGTAAAGGCCGCAGATTATGCCTTTTCTGACGGAAAAGTCAACAGCATTGATTAAAAAACTTGGCTATGTGCGGGCTTCGCCCGCGGTTGGGTTCGGCTTCGCCGAGGCTTTTTGCTGCTTGCTTCGCTCGCAGCGGCTTTTTGCGCCTGCGGCGCGGCTGTTTTCGGTTCGCCTCGCTTGCCGCGAGGTGGGAAGGTCGCGCTTCCAGCGCGACTACCAATGGCATAAGTCAAGCCGATCGGTTATATTTCAAGGAGTAACCCAGGAGGTTTTATGGCGAACTTAACCAAGCTACTATCAAAGCACCGCGAAGAAATTCAACAAATCGTTGAGAAGCATCATGCGAAAAATGTGAGGGTGTTTGGTTCAGTTGCGTCCAAAACAGACGTTCAAGGCAGTGATATCGACTCATTAGTGGAAACCACTTCGGAAACAACATTGTTTGATATTGGAGCAATCAAGTTTTAGCTCAGCGAGCTTTTAGGTGTCGAGGTTGATGTGTTAACCCCGAACAGTTTGCCTTTAAGCTTCAAAAAGCAAGTTAAACGTGAAGCTCGTTTAATATGACCGATAAAGAAAATCGAGCCAAAGATTATTTGAGTCATATAGTTGATGCAATGCCCCGTTACGATGGCCCGCTTTCCTGATATCCCCTTAACCTCTGCTTATCAAATGCGAAACGCGATTGCACATGGCTATTTTAAAATTGATTACGAGTTGGTATGGCGTACCATGGAACGTGATTTACCCGAAATGCATTCGCAAGCGAAGTCGGCGTTAAAGTCAGTTGATCATTAAATGACAAAGTGTCGCGTCAAAGACGCGACCTACAGGTTAAAGGAACCCCTGTGTCGAAATCCCTTTTAAAATCTGGATTTATCGTCAGCTTTATGACCCTTATTTCACGGGTTTTAGGGTTGGTGCGCGATGTGGTGATTGCCAACCTGATGGGGGCAGGGGCTGCTGCGGATGTGTTTTTCTTTGCCAATAAAATCCCCAATTTTTTACGCCGGCTGTTTGCCGAAGGGGCTTTTGCCCAGGCGTTTGTCCCGGTACTGACCGAATATAAGCAGGGCAAGGAGCTGCCCGAGCAACAACTGTTAATCGCACGTGTCTCAGGAACCCTGGGTACCATTATCACAGTAGTCACTATTTTTGGTGTGATTGCCTCGCCTATCGTAACGGCGCTGTTTGGTATGGGCTGGTTCCTGGACTGGTGGAACGACGGCCCGCAGGGGCACAAATTTTTGCTGGCCAGCGACTTGCTGCGTATTACTTTTCCGTATTTGTGGTTTATTACCTTTACCGCTATGGCCGGAGCCATTCTTAATACCCTGGGCAAGTTCGCGGTAGCGGCTTTTACCCCGGTATTTTTAAATGTTGCCATTATTGCCGCGGCAATCTGGCTGGCACCTAACCTAGAGCAGCCCGAATATGGCCTGGCCTGGGGCGTATTTTTTGGTGGCCTGATTCAAATGTTGTTTCAGCTGCCGTTTTTAAAAAAAGCCGGCTTGCTGGTAAAGCCCAAATGGGGCTGGGGCGATCCGGGTGTCACTAAAATCCGCAAACTGATGTTACCAGCTATTTTTGGGGTATCGGTTAGCCAGATTAACTTGCTGCTGGATACCCTGATCGCCAGTTTTTTAATGACCGGCTCCATCAGCTGGCTGTATTACTCGGACCGACTGCTGGAATTTCCTCTCGGCCTGTTCGGTATTGCCATAGCCACTGTTATTTTGCCGGCGCTGTCCTCGCGCCATGTGGATAAGTCAGCGGAGGATTTTACCAAAACTCTGGACTGGGGCATCCGTATGGTGCTGATCCTGGGCGTGCCGGCCATGGCAGGTTTGTTCTTTCTGGCCGAACCCATGCTGATGGTGCTGTTTATGCACGGGGCGTTTACCCCCGACGATGCGCGTATGGCGTCTTATAGCCTGATGGCCTATTCTGCCGGGTTGCTGAGCTTTATGCTGGTAAAGGTGCTGGCAACCGGATTTTATTCGCGCCAGGACACTAAACGCCCGGTAAAATTCGGTATTATCGCCATGGCAGCTAATATGGTCTTTAATATCGCCCTCGCTATTCCGTTCAGCTATGTCGGCCTGGCCATGGCAACCGCAGCTTCGGCCGCCATTAACGCCGGCCTGCTCGGCTATACGCTTTACAAAGAAAAGGTGCTGCAGGCCCAGCCCGGCACCTGGCGCTTTATCGCGCAGGTATTGCTGGCAACCGCCGCCATGGTCGGCGCAATCGTGTGGTACAGCCCCGCCACTGAAGCCTGGCGCACCACCTCACTTATCGAGCGCCCCTGGCTGCTCGCTCAGGTCATCGGTCTCGGCATCACCGCCTATCTCGCTACTCTGCTCATCACCGGCATGCGCCCCCGGCATATTGCCGGTAAATGATGAATCCGGGCCCCCTCGGTAAGCCGATGGGGCGGTTCCGATGGACGGATCCCGGGCGTTTCGGTTATAATCGCGCCTTTAAAGTGAACAATTAAGCTGGGTACGGAACCCCCGACATGGAATTCATTCGTGGTACACACAATTTGCGCGCAGAGCATCAGGGTTGCGTTTTAACTATTGGCAACTTTGATGGCGTACATTTGGGCCACCAGGCGGTGTTGCAGCAGGTGCGCGCAAAGGCGAAAGCGCTGGGCGTGGCCTCGGCGGTGATGACCTTCGAGCCGCAGCCGCAGGAGTTGTTCCAGCCCGAGCAGGCGCCGGCGCGGTTAACCAATTGGCGGGAAAAATATCTGGCTTTGCGCGATCAGCAACTGGACCGTCACATTGTCATTGAATTTAATAAAAAGTTTGCCAGTCAGCCCGCCCGTGAGTTCATCGAGCAAACCTTAGTGGCAAAGCTGGGCGTTAAGTTTCTGGTGGTCGGCGACGATTTTCGTTTTGGCTTTAAACGCGAAGGTGACTTCAAATTATTACAAGAAGCCGGCGCGCAGCTGGGCTTTGAGGTTATCGACACGCGCAGCTACCGTCAGCAACAACAACGGGTCAGCAGTACAGCCATCCGTCAGGCCTTAAATGACGGTGACTTTGACAGTGCCGAGGCCATGCTTGGCCGGCCCTTTCAAATGCGCGGGAAAGTGGTACATGGCCGTAAAAACGGCCGCACTATCGGCTTTCCGACAGCCAATATTCCGTTAAAACGCCTAAAAAGCCCGCTACATGGGGTGTTTGCTGTAAAAATATCATTAAACCGGAAGGCCGAAGGCGAGACCTATCAGGCGGTTGCCAATCTTGGTACCCGGCCAACATTAAACGGCGACGAAGTGCAACTTGAAGTGCATTTATTCGACTTTTCAGGCAATCTGTACGGTCAGCAGGTAACGGTGACACCGATTGCCAAATTGCGCGCTGAGCAACGCTTTGCGTCGCTGGCGCAGCTTAAACAACAGATAGAGCAAGATGCCGCTCGCGCGAAGCAGCTGTTAGCCCGGGCATAGCGCGATGTCAGTAACAATGCGGAAATGGAAACAAGTGACCCATGAGTGATTATAAGCATACGTTAAACCTGCCGGAGACGGCTTTCCCGATGCGTGGCAACCTGGCCCAGCGGGAACCTAAAATGCTGGAAAATTGGTACGCCGACGATCTGTACGGCACTATCCGTAAAGCCAAAGCGGGTAAGCCCAGTTTTATTTTGCACGATGGCCCTCCGTATGCGAACGGTAAAATTCATATTGGTCACGCCGTTAATAAAATTCTGAAAGACGTTATTGTTAAAGCCAAAACGCTGAGTGATTATGACGCCCCTTATGTGCCGGGCTGGGACTGTCATGGTCTGCCGATTGAGCTGCAGGTGGAAAAAAAGCACGGTAAGCCGGGTAAAAAACTCAATTTAGCCGAGTTTCGTGAAAAGTGCCGTGATTACGCCATGGGTCAGATTGATCAGCAGCGCACAGACTTTAAACGCCTGGGCGTTTTAGGTGACTGGGATAACCCGTACCTGACGATGAATTATAAGCAGGAAGCTGACAGTGTTCGTGCGTTGGCAAAAATTATCGCCAACGGTCACATGCATCAGGGTTTTAAACCGGTGCACTGGTGTACTGACTGCGGCTCGGCGCTGGCCGAAGCTGAGGTTGAGTATCAGGATAAAAACTCGCCGGCAATTGACGTAAAAATGCCGCTGGCGGCTACTGAACAGGCACTTGAGCGCTTTAGTACTGCAGAAGGCCATGTTGGCGAAGGCAGCATCAGCATGCTGATTTGGACGACAACGCCATGGACTATTCCGGCTAACCGTGCGGTGACGCTGGCCGAGGGGCTGGAGTACGCGCTAGTGCAGGTTGAAGCGGTTGGTGAGCAGGCGGCAGAGCGGGTGATTATTGCCACCGATCTGGTAACCGACTGTATGGAGCGCTACGGCGTGCGCCGCTATCACAAACTGGGTTTTGCCAGCGGTAAAGAGCTGGAAGGGCTGCAGCTGAATCATCCGTTATACGATTACAACGTGCCGGTCATTCTCGGTGACCATGTCACCACAGAAAGCGGTACCGGTTGTGTGCACACGGCGCCGGGCCATGGTGTGGATGACTTTTTAGTCGGCCAGAAATACGGTATCGAAGTGTATAACCCGGTTGCCGATAACGGTGTTTATAAAGAGGACACTCCGCTATTTGCCGGTCAGCACGTCTTTAAAGCTAATGAACCCATTGTTGATGCGTTGCGAGAGGCTGGTACTTTGATGCATGCCGAAAGCTATCATCACTCGTACCCGCACTGCTGGCGCCATAAAACGCCGATTATTTTCCGGGCTACGCCGCAGTGGTTTATCAGCATGGAAAAACAGGGTCTGCGGCAAAAGGCTCTGGATCAGATTAAACAGGTGGGCTGGTTCCCCGAGTGGGGCGAAAGCCGCATTGCCTCGATGGTAGAAGGCCGTCCGGACTGGTGTATTTCGCGCCAGCGCACCTGGGGTAACCCGATTGCGGTGTTTGTGCATAAAGACACGGATCAGCTGCACCCGGACACCCTCGAATTGATGGAAAAAGTTGCACAGCTGATTGAAAAAGACGGCGTGCAGGCCTGGTTTGATTTAAAGCCGGAAACTCTGCTGGGTGATGAGGCCAAAGATTACCGTAAAGTGACCGATACCCTGGATGTCTGGTTTGACTCGGGCGTAACCCATCATTGTGTACTGCGTGAATTTGATGGTCTCAGCTGGCCGGCAGATTTGTATCTGGAAGGTTCGGATCAGCATCGTGGCTGGTTCCAGAGCTCTCTGGTTACCGGTGTGGCGATGTACGATGAGGCGCCTTATCACCAGGTGCTGACGCACGGCTTTACGGTGGATGCTAAAGGTCGCAAGATGTCAAAATCCATCGGTAATGTGGTCGCGCCGCAGGATGTGATGAATAAGCTCGGTGGTGATATTCTGCGCTTGTGGGTGGCTTCGGCGGATTACTCGGGCGAGATGACCGTTTCCGACGAAATTTTGAAGCGTTCGGCTGATGCCTATCGGCGTATCCGTAATACCTCGCGCTTCCTGCTGGCCAACTTAAGCGGTTTTGAACCCTCTGAGCACCTGCTGGCGATGGACGATATGGTCGAGCTGGATCGCTGGATTGTCGGTCGCGCTGCGGATCTGCAGCAGCAGTTGATTGAGCATTATGATAACTACCAGTTCCTGTCAGTGGTACAAAAGCTGATGCATTTTTGCTCGATCGAGCTGGGCAGTTTTTATCTGGATATCATTAAAGACCGCCAGTATACGGCGAAAGCCGACAGTAAGGCGCGTCGCTCGTGTCAAACGGCACTGTATTATATCGCCGAGGCGCTGGTGCGCTGGATGGCCCCCATCTGCAGCTTTACCGCCCAGGAAATCTGGGAATTACTGCCGGGCAAGCGCAGCCAGTATGTGTTTACTGAAAGCTGGTACACCGGCTTTGAACAGTTTGCCGGTGTCAGTGAACAGGAAAACCGTTTCTGGACGCAATTGATTGAAGTGCGTGATCTGGTTAATCAGGCGCTGGAACAGGCGCGGCGTAACGATGAAATCGGTGGTTCACTGCAGGCCGAAGTGACGGTTTATGCCGATGACGAGCTGGCGCAGCAGTTGTCGCGGCTGGGCGAGGAGCTGCGCTTTGCGTTGCTGACCTCAGCAGCTCAGGTTGCACCTTTGGCGCAGGCAGGGGATGAGCTGCTTCGGGCCGATAAATTGCCGCTGGCGGTGGGCGTTAAAGCTTCTGCCCATAAAAAATGTGAGCGCTGCTGGCATCACCGTGAAGAAGTCGGCACCATTGCCGGCCATGATGACTTGTGCCAGCGTTGTGTAACCAATATTGACGGAGCCGGTGAGGAACGCCATTTTGCCTAATACAACCTTACCTAAGCGTGCATCTGGGCTGCGTTATCTGTGGATAACGCTGGTGCTGGTGATCCTGGACCAGATCACTAAGGTCTGGGTTGCTGCTGATTTTGAATTGTATGAAAGCAGGACCCTTATCGATGGTCTATTTAACCTGACATACGTACATAACTACGGAGCGGCGTTTAGCTTTTTAAGTGACATGGGCGGCTGGCAGCGCTGGTTCTTTACTTTTATTGCGGTGGGTATCAGTGTGGTGCTGCTGATCTGGCTGCGCCGTAATCCGGCCGACTTCTGGCGTCAGAATCTGGCGTTTGCGTTGATTTTAGCGGGAGCTGTCGGCAACGTAACGGATCGCCTGCTGTACGGTTATGTGATTGATTTTCTGGATGTCCATTACCAGGGCTGGCACTGGCCGGCGTTTAACGTTGCCGATATGGCCATCACCATTGGCGCTGCGCTGATGCTGCTGGAAGCCTTTTTTGACAACCGTCGTGACGAACACCCGGAGGGTAAGAAATAACATGAGTCGTTTACCCATAGAAGATGGCCGCGAAGTGGTCATGCATTTTACCATCAAACTGACCGACGGCTCGGTTGCTGACAGCACTAAAATGTCCGGCAAGCCGGCTAAGTTTCGTATGGGTGATGGCAGCCTGACGGAAAATTTTGAGGCCTGCCTGATTGGTCTGCGCGAAGGCGCTGAGCGTGAGTTTACGCTGGCGCCGGCAGATGCCTTCGGCGAGCCAAACCCGGATAATTACTATTACGTTGACTCGGCTAAATTCAGTGACGAAACCAAGCCGGAAGTCGGTGCTATCCTGGCCTTTACGCAACCGGACGGTACCGATCTGCCGGGTATTGTACGCAAGGTTGAAGGGCCTACGGTAACCATAGATTTTAATCATCCACTGGCCGGGCAGACGGTTATTTTTGCAGTGGAAATCCTTAGTGTTGAACCCTAGGCCTGCGGCCGGGGTGCGGAGGCAAGCATGCAAATTCTGTTAGCCAATCCTCGTGGGTTTTGTGCCGGTGTTGACCGGGCCATTACCATTGTTGAGCGGGCGCTGGACATTTTTGAGCCGCCCATTTATGTGCGCCACGAGGTGGTGCATAACAAATACGTGGTGAATTCGCTAAAACAGGCGGGTGCGGTATTTGTCGAAGAACTGGATGAAGTGCCGGACGATGCCATCGTTATTTTCAGTGCTCATGGTGTTTCACAGGCGGTGCGAAAAAATGCCAAAGATCGCGGCCTGAAAGTTTTTGATGCCACCTGTCCGCTGGTCACTAAGGTGCATATGGAAGTCACCCGCGCCAGCCGCAAAGGTCACGAGTGTGTATTGATCGGTCATGCCGGCCACCCGGAAGTCGAGGGGACCATGGGCCAGTATGCCAACCCGGCCGGCGGAATCTACCTGGTTGAGTCGCCGGCAGACGTTGCCGCGCTGCAGGTTAAGGATGCCGATAATCTGCACTACATGAGCCAGACCACCTTATCAGTGGATGATACTGCTGATGTGATCACCGCGTTACGGGATAAATTTCCGAATATTGACGGCCCCCGTAAAGACGATATCTGTTATGCCACCCAAAACCGGCAGGATGCGGTACGGGAGCTGGCCAGCGAAGCCGAGCTGATGTTAGTGGTCGGGGCCAGCAACAGTTCAAACTCAAACCGCTTGCGCGAGCTGTCGGAAAAAATGGGTACGCCGGCTTATTTAATTGACGATGCGGACTGCATTGATCGCAGTTGGTTTGATGGCGTTCAGCGGGTTGCGGTAACCGCCGGCGCTTCGGCCCCGGAAGTGCTGGTGCAGGCTGTTATCGAACGTTTGCGCGAGTGGGGCGGCGACACCGTCAGTGAGCGCGACGGCCGGGCCGAAAACATCACCTTTTCTATTCCACCGGATCTCCGCCCGCAGTAATCACGGCCTCTGGCTGCTGCCGATGCAGCCAGAAATCCAGCGCGTAGGGCTCAGCTGTCAGGGTTAAATGTGCCTGTTGCGGGTCGACAGAGCTTAACTGCCAGTCGATCTGCTGGTGCTGGGCGCTTGGCTCGCCACGCTGCCACTGCCGTTCGATATCCGCTTTCAGTAACCACATCTGCTCCAGTAACAGCGCTTTTTGCTGCACTTTTGCCTGCCCGGACAACGCCAGCTGCAGTGTGTACAGACTGGCCGGCAGCCACAGCGCCAAAATAGCGGAAGCTACCAGTACCTCCAGCAGCGAAAAGCCGCTACTGCATCGATAGCGCGGCATCATGGGCCTGCTGGTTAAGATGGAAGTTACGCTGTGCCTGCTGCTGCATCTGCAGCCAGAGTTGATGTTGTCTGGCCTGCAGGGCCTGAGTTTGTAACAGCAGTGCCGCCAGAGACAACGAACTGAGGCCGGTCAGGGTAACCACCACCAGTAACACCACCATACCGCTACTGTGCACTTTCATTGTCCGGGCTGCTCGCTGAGTACGAGCTCGCGGTAAAAACTGTGGTAATTTTTCGCTTTCGGGCTTTTCATCAGCAGCGTCAGGCTCAGCGTATGCAGCTGCTGACCGGCTGACTCTAGCTGCATGTGCAGCGATTTAACGGCAAGCGAGCTATAGTGGCTGAGTGACTGCCAGCCATAAGTCGGGCAATAGGGCGCCAGGGTGTGGCGCTGTAACTGACGGTCTTTAACCCGGTAGGCAATTAACCGGCCATTGCGTTGCGGCAGTAAAAAGCACTCCGTGGTTAATTCAGCCTGCTGCGGCAGCGTTTCGCTGATGTCGGCCAGCAACTGTTCCAACAGGGACTGCGCGCTCAGCAGGGTCGTGCTGACCGACTGGCTCTGCTGTTGTTTACCTTGCTGCCATACCCAGACCTGCTGCAGCGCGCCGATGACCATTAAGCCCAGCGACGCGGCGATGACCAGCTCGAGTAAACTGGCGCCCTGCTGGCGGCCTAACATGATGATAGCCCGGCTAGCGGCTGGCCGGCCGACTGGCAGCTGCGGATACGACCAAGGCCGCTAATAATAATCTTTACCGCCAGCTGCGGGCTTTGCAGCTGCAGGCTGCCGGCGCGGGCATAACCTCGTTGGCCGTCAAAAACCAGCGCTGCCGAAGGGCTATAATTATGACTGAACTGCCAGCCGGCGCGTGAGTCAACCGTTAGCGACGGTTGGCGGGCAAGCTCATCCAGCGCTACGGTTATCTGCCGATTATCGGCCATCGCCCGGGTTTTGTTTTGCTGCAGCACCAGTAACCAGCTGTGCATTAACGTCTGCATCTGCACCCGCTCGATGGTTTGCTGCAAGCCCGGCATACCCGAACCCACTAATACTGCCATCATCGTTAACGCAATCAGCAATTCCAGTAAGCTAAAACCCATAAGGCCCCCCTTAAATAGCGATTAAAAGCCTTACTTTAGTGCAAAGCCGGGTCGGCAGCGCCGGCTCAAATCGGATTCTGGCCGACGACTTTGGCGCTTTTAAGCAGCAACCCGGGCATTGAAGCGGATAATTAACGGCGGCTGCAGTTAATAAGTGGCACGCATCTTGAATAAACTGGCCAGGATTCAAATTTTTGGCGCATGGGAAGATGTATGGCGAGTGGTGCTGAAAGGCTTAACAGCTTTAAAAACTTTGCACAGACAAACTCTTATCTGATTAAAGGGTTTGGTACACCGCTGGCGGTGATGGCGATTCTTTCACTGGTGGTGTTACCGATTCCACCGTTGGCACTCGATATCTTGTTTTCGTTCTCGATAACCCTTTCCTTAGTGGTCATGCTGGTTGCGGTTTATACCCAAAGACCACTGGATTTTGCGGCGTTTCCGACGGTTTTGCTTATTGCGACTGTACTGCGTTTGTCGCTTAATGTCGCGTCTACGCGTATTGTTCTTCTGAACGGTCATAATGGCCCCGGCGCCGCCGGTAGCGTGATTGAATCCTTCGGTAGCGTGGTAATTGGTGGTAACTACACCGTCGGTCTGGTGGTCTTTGCGATCTTGGTTATTATCAACTTTATCGTTATCACCAAAGGTGCCGGCCGTATCTCGGAAGTAACCGCACGTTTTACCCTGGATGCCATGCCGGGTAAACAAATGGCGATTGATGCTGACTTAAACGCCGGCTTGATTAACCAGGAAGAAGCGAAAACCCGACGCAGTGATGTCACCCGTGAGGCCGATTTTTACGGTTCCATGGACGGTGCCAGTAAATTTGTTAAAGGCGATGCCATCGCCGGTATCCTGATTTTGCTGATCAACATCGTCGGTGGTTTTTTAATTGGCATGATCCAGCACAACCTCAGCTTTGGCGAAGCCATCGAGGTGTATACCCTGTTAACCATCGGTGATGGTCTGGTAGCGCAGATTCCGGCGTTGCTGTTATCCGTTGCCACTGCCATTATTATCACCCGCGAAAATGACACCAAGGATATGGGTGATGCGGTTGTATTCCAACTAGTCGATAATCCCAAAGTAATGGTCATCGCCAGCGCTGTATTATTTGCTATGGGTGTTATTCCCGGAATGCCTCATTTCGCTTTCCTGAGCATGTCAGCAATGTTAGCCGGCGCTGCCTACTTTAAACTGAAACGCCGCAGCGCCCAGGAGGGCGAGCTGGTCGAGCAGGAAGAACAGGAGCAGCAACAGCAGCAGACCCAAAAAGAGCTCAGCTGGGATGATGTGCGCCATGTTGACACCCTGGGGCTGGAAGTTGGCTACCGTTTAATTCCGCTGGTGGATAAATCACAGGGCGGTGAGCTGCTGTCGCGTATTAAAGGGGTGCGTAAGAAACAGTCGCAGGAGTTTGGTTTTCTGGTGCCGGCCGTGCATATCCGTGACAATCTGGACCTTGGCCCCAACAGCTACCGCATTACCATGATGGGTGTGACTATGGGAGAGGCCGAAATCCGCCACGACTGGGAACTGGCAATTAACCCAGGTCAGGTGTTTGGTGAACTGGACGGTGAAAAAACCACCGACCCGGCCTTTGGCTTAGAAGCCATCTGGATCCGCCCGGAGCAACGCGAGCACGCGCAGACGCTGGGCTATACAGTAGTAGATGCGGCCACGGTGGTGGCCACTCACCTCAGTCAGATAGTCACTAATCATGCATCGCAGTTACTTGGTCATGAAGAAGCACAGGAGCTGCTGGACCGCCTGTCGCGCAGTCATCCGAAACTGGTCGAGGGGCTGGTACCTGATTTATTGTCGCTGGGCAACTTTGTCAAAGTGCTGCAAAACCTGCTGGAAGAAGGCATTGCCATCCGTGATATGCGCACTATTGTGCAAACGCTGGTGGAGTATGCCGGACGCAGTCAAGATCCTGACGTATTAACCGCTGCCGTGCGCATCGCACTGCGTCGTTTAATTGTGCAGGATATCGCGGAGGGCGCGCCGGAACTGCCCGTTGTCACTTTGGCACCAGAGTTGGAACAAATGTTGCATCAGTCACTGCAGGCCGCCGGTAGTGACGGAAATCAGCAGGGCGCGGGCATCGAACCCGGACTTGCAGAACGTATCCAGCACTCACTGCGCGACGTACATCAGCAACAGGAAATGAACGGGGAACCGTCGGTGTTGCTGACATCGGGATTATTACGCGCCACCATGGCACGTTTTGCACGCCACGCCACTGACGGCATGCGTGTTCTGAGTTATCAGGAAATCCCCGATGACAAACAAATTAGAATCGTCAGTTCGATCGGGGGTCAACAGCCTGTCGAACAAACCAGTTAGGTCGGGAGTCGCTTGTGAAAATGAAACGTTTTTTTGCCGAAGATATGCGTCGTGCACTGCTGCAGGTAAAAGAAACCCTGGGTCCGGACGCGGTAATCATGTCCAACAAAAAAGTAAACGGTGGCATTGAGATTGTCGCCGCCGTCGACCCCGACGCGACCAACGTAGGTCGCGCCCCTGACGCGACAGAACAGCACCCCAACGTAGGTCGCGTCCCTGACGCGACGAAACAGCAGCCCAACGTAGGTCGCGTCCCTGACGCGACGAAACAGCAGCCCAACGTAGGTCGCGTCCCTGACGCGACAGAACAACAGCCGCCAGCCAACTCACTAGCCGAATTACTGCAACGTCAAAATGACCCAGGCCAACAGCCGGTGGCGAGCGAAGCAAACCAACAAACAGCCTGGGCGGAGCCCAAAACAGCCGCCCCGCAGGCACAGCCAGCCGAACCCGAAATCCCCGAGCACGTCTCCGGCGGCAGTGCCAGAGAAATTGCTGAACTTAAAGCACAGATACGCGGCGTCAAAGACTTACTGCAACACCAGTTAAGCGGCTTAATGAAGCAGGAAATCGAACGCGAAGAACCGATTCGTGCGATGCTGACCAAGCGCCTGATGGGGATGGGATTAAGCCAGCGTATCGCCGACCAGATTGCCTGTTTTATTCCCGAAGGCGGCGATGATGAAGGCAGCTGGGAAGAGTGCCTACAGTTACTGGAAGGCCAGCTGAGCACTACCGCTGACGATATTTTGACACGTGGCGGCGCCGTCGCCCTGGTCGGCCCGACCGGGGTGGGTAAAACCACAACTATTGCTAAACTGGCGGCTCGCTATGCGCAACGTCACGGTACCGACAGTGTGGCATTGATCACCACTGATACCTTCCGTATCGGAGCCAGTGAACAATTACAAACTTACGGCCGTATTATTGGCTGTCCGGTTAAAGTGGCTAATAACGCCAAAGAGCTGGCCGATGCGCTGCTGAGCCTGCGCGATAAGTCCTTAATTTTGATTGATACGGCGGGTATGGGCCAGCGCGACAAGCGCCTGAGCGAACAGTTATCGACCCTGCTGCAAAACAGCCGTCTGCGCATTCGTCCTTATCTGGTGCTGTCGGCAACCTCACAGACCCGGGTACTTAACGATACGGTAAAGCAGTTTAAGACGTTACCGCTGAGTGGCTGTATTTTTACCAAACTGGACGAATGCCTGAGTTTGGGCGAACCTATTAGTGTCGCCATCGAACAGGGCCTGGCAGTCAGTTACCTGACCAATGGTCAGCAGGTGCCGGAAGATCTTCGCCCGGCCGAAACTCATTATCTGGTCAATGAGGCCGAACGGTTGTACGATAAGAGCCTGAGTTCAACGATGTCAGAGATGCCAGAATCTAACTGGCAGGCAAGTCTTTAAACAGCAATTGGCACACGCAGTAAGAGTAAGGCGCACATGGACCAAGCAAGTGGCTTAAGAAGAATGAAACAGTCAAAGATAAAAGTAATTGCAGTGACCGGTGGCAAAGGCGGGGTGGGTAAAACCAATGTCTCGCTGAATATGGCCATTGGCATGGCTCAGCAGGGTAAGCGTGTACTGGTTCTGGATGCTGATTTAGGACTGGCCAACGTTGACGTGATGCTGGGCCTGCGGGTGCAAAAAAACCTGTCTCATGTGCTTAACGGGCAAGCCTCTTTGCGCGAAATTCTGGTAGAAGGCCCGGGTGGTATTAAGATAGTACCGGCCACCTCAGGTACCCGTTCGATGGTGGAGCTAACCGAAACCGAACACGCCAGTCTGATTCGTGCCTTTAGTGATTTACAGGGTGAATTTGATGTCCTGATTGTCGACACCGCAGCGGGTATCGGTAATACCGTTGTCAGTTTTGCCCGCGCCTCGCAGGATGTCATTCTGGTAGTCTGTGACGAGCCCACCTCAATTACCGATGCTTATGCGCTAATGAAAGTGCTCAGCCGCGATCAGGGTGTGTTTAAGTTCAAAGTAGTGGCTAACATGGTGCGCAACTTGCGCGAAGGTCAAGTTTTGTTCAATAAGTTGACCAAAGTCACGGACCGTTTCCTTGATGTTGCGATAGAATTGGCGGCGATAATCCCTTACGATGAAAATTTACGCCTGGCTGTCAGAAAGCAAAAGGCGATGGTCATGGCACACCCTAAATCACCGGCATCTCTGGCGATTAAGGCACTGGCTAAAAAGGCTCTCGACTGGCCCGTGCCGGCTCAGGCAGGTGGTCACATGGAATTTTTTCTTGAACAATTAATCAACTCTGCCGATAACAAAAAGCAGGACGTTGCGAATGAATAAAGCCGCGGTATACAGTGCCCATGCCGATAACCGGCAGGCAATTATTGAAAAGCACACCGGCCTGGTAAAACGGATTGCCCATCACATGATGGCGAGACTGCCGGCTAGCGTGCAAATTGATGATTTAATTCAATCAGGTATGATTGGACTACTGGAAGCGGCACGTAATTTTGACAACAGCAAAGGGGCCAGCTTTGAAACCTTTGCCGGTATTCGCATTCGTGGTGCTATGCTGGACGAAATTCGCCGTGGCGACTGGGCTCCGCGTTCCGTCCATCGTAATCACCGGCGTGTGCTGGAAGCTATCCGTCAGGTCGAAAACGAGATTGGCCGCGATGCTAAAGATACGGAAGTCGCCGAACGGCTGGAAATATCGCTGGACGAATACCATGGGATTTTGCGCGATGTGAATTCGGGGCGCATCATTGGTATTGAGGATCTGGGGGTTTCCGAGGACGTGTTGGTACCCGAACAGGTAACCGGCGGCCATTACGAGCCGCAACGGGACGTTGAGAATGCTGCCTTTCACCAGGCACTGGCGCAAACGATTTCTTCGTTACCTGAGCGAGAAGCTTTAGTGTTATCATTGTACTATGATGAAGAGTTAAACTTAAAAGAGATCGGCGAAGTGCTGAGTGTCAGCGAGTCGCGGGTCAGTCAAATTCATAGTCAGGCTATGCTGCGTCTTAAATCAAGAATGCAAAACTGGGTTGACTAACTTGTAGTAATCGAGAGCCTCAGTGGAGGGTGCTTTGGATAAAAATATGAAAATTCTTGTTGTTGATGATTTTTCGACAATGAGACGTATCATTAAAAACTTGTTGCGTGACCTGGGTTTTACCAATATCCAGGAAGCCGACGACGGGACCACGGCGTTACCCATGTTGCATCAGGGCGACTTTGATTTTGTCGTCACCGACTGGAATATGCCGGGCATGCAGGGTATTGACCTGCTAAAAGAAATTCGTAAAGACGATGATTTAAAGCATTTGCCCGTATTGATGGTAACCGCTGAAGCTAAGCGCGAGCAGATTATTCAGGCGGCGCAGGCCGGCGTCAATGGTTACATTGTTAAACCATTCACTGCTGCAACGCTGAAAGAAAAGCTTGAGAAAATCTTCGAACGGATCAGTTAAGGGGCGATGCCTAAGATGCCTGAGCAAGCCCATAACATCTCACTAGAGCAAGCACGCGAACTGGTCAGTCTGCTTGAAGCAGGTGACCACGAAAAAGCCAATGAAAAACTGGACGAAGTCTTTGACCGGCGTAACGATAAGTTGTTCACTTCAGTCGGACAACTAACTCGTGACCTCCACGACGCGCTGCAGGACTTTCAGCTGGACCCCCGTATTGTGCAACTGACCGAAGATGAGCTGCCCGACGCCCAAAATCGGTTACAGTACGTAATAGAAAAAACCGAAGACGCGGCTAACCGCACCATGGATGCAGTCGAAGCCTGTTTGCCGATGGCTGATGATATGCACGCTAAAATTGATGAAGTGATGCCACAGTGGCGCAAGCTGATGGATAACGACATCGAGCTGGCAGAATTTAAGCAGCTGTGCCATGGCGTCGATAACGTACTGAACGTTTGTGCTCACAATATGCCGCAAATTCATGGACTGATGACCGAAGTGCTGATGGCGCAGGATTATCAGGACATTACCGGGCAGGTGATTCGCCGCGTGATCACTTTGGTGCAGGATGTTGAGAAAAATCTGCTGGAGATGTTAAAGCTATTTGGTGACGAACTAAAAGAAGAAGCCAAAAAGCAGGCGCCGGCAGAAGATAAAGGCAAAGCAGAAGGGCCGGTTATCGACGCCGACAAGCGCGATGACGTGGTATCCGGTCAGGATGACGTCGATGACTTACTGTCCAGTTTAGGATTCTAGGAGCAGCAATCGCATGAGCTTTGAGATGGATGAAGATATTCTTCAGGATTTTTTGATAGAAGCCGGGGAGATCCTTGAGCAGCTATCGGAACAGCTTGTCGAGCTGGAAAACGATCCTGAAAATTCGGATTTGCTGAACGCAATTTTTCGCGGTTTCCACACCGTAAAAGGCGGCGCCGGATTTTTGAATGTACACGCCCTGGTTGACACCTGTCATGGTGCCGAAAACGTTTTTGATACCTTGCGTAACCACCAGCGCAGCGTTTCCTCTGAGCTCATGGATGTGATCCTGCAGGCGCTGGACACCATCAACGTGCAGTTTGCTCAGTTACAGGCTCGCGAAGAACCCGAAGCCGCCGATGACGAATTACTGCAGGCGCTGCACAAGCTCAGCGAACCCGAGTCGGAGGACGAGGGTAGCGCACAATCTGAGCAGCAATCAGAACCCGAGCCAGAACCCGAACCAGAACCAAAACCTGCCGCTGACGGCGATGACAAAAGCGATGCCGACAGTATTGACGAAATTCAGGAAGATGAATTTGAGGCCTTACTGGATGAGCTGCACGGCAAAGGTCAGGCACCTAACAAAGCCAGCAGCGGTAGTGGTAAGTCAGATAAAGCAGCAGACGATGAAATCAGTGACGATGAGTTTGAAGCACTGCTGGATGACTTACATGGCGAGGGTAAAGCACCGACCAGTGCTGAAAAGCAGCAGCAGGAACAAAAGAAAAATGCTGCGAAAAGCAACGACGACGAAATAACCGACGACGAATTTGAATCACTGCTGGATGAATTGCACGGCCAGGGCAAAGCCCCGACTCCGACTAACGGGGACAAGCAAAAACAGCCGGCTAAAGCGGCAGCAGACAAGCCTAAGCCGGAAGCCAAGCCGAAGGCAGAAGCTAAACCCAAAGCAGAAACCAAACCTCAGCCAGATAAAGCCGATAAACCGGCGGCTAAGAAGACCGCTACACCGCCACCGCCGCCGGCAGAGACTACTGTCCGGGTCGATACCAAGCGGCTGGATGATATTATGAATATGGTCGGCGAGCTGGTGCTGGTGCGCAACCGTCTGCTGAGCCTGAGTAACAGTGAGGAAGGCAAAGGCGATGAAATGGGCAAAGCCATTTCTAACCTGGATGTCGTCACGGGTGACTTACAGGGCGCGGTGATGAAAACCCGGATGCAGCCGATTAAGAAAGTTTTCGGTCGCTTCCCGCGGGTCGTGCGCGACTTGGCCCGCACACTGAAAAAAGAAATTGCGCTGGAAATGCACGGCGAAGATACCGATCTGGATAAAAACCTGGTCGAAGCACTGGCCGATCCGCTGGTGCATTTGGTCCGCAACTCCGTTGACCATGGTATCGAAATGCCGGAAGAACGGGTGGCTAAGGGTAAACCGCGCCAGGGTACCATTACCTTATCGGCGTCGCAGGAAGGTGACCATATTATGCTGTCGATTAAAGACGACGGCGCCGGTATGGATGCAGAAAAATTGAAATCAATCGCGATAAAGCGCGGTGTGCTGGATGAAGACAGCGCCGCGCGTATGAGCGATGAAGATGCCTACAATTTGATTTTCGCCGCTGGTTTTTCAACCAAAGAGCAGGTGTCTGAGGTATCGGGCCGTGGCGTGGGCATGGACGTAGTAAAAACCAAAATCAGTCAACTTAACGGCAGCGTCAAAATTAAGTCCGAACAGGGCAAAGGTACTGAGCTGTTAATAAAAGTGCCGTTGACGCTGGCGATATTGCCAACCCTGATGGTTGAAATTAAGGATCAGACCTTTGCATTACCACTGACAGTGGTCAGCGAAATTATCGATCTGGATATGGAAAAAACCAACACTGTTGACGGTCAGTTAACCTTAATTGTACGAAACCGCGCTATCCCGTTATTCTTTTTGGAGCACTGGCTGTCGCGCAATCCGGACCGTGCAAGCCGTAACGAAAACGGTCATGTGGTGGTGGTACAAATTGGTAATCAGCAGGTTGGCTTTGTGGTCGATGCACTGATTGGCCAGGAAGAAGTGGTTATTAAACCGCTGGATAAGTTATTGCAGGGAACACCGGGCATGGCAGGTGCCACGATAACCAGTGATGGCGGTATTGCGTTGATCATTGACGTGCCCAGCATGCTCAAGTATTACGCAAAACGTTAACGGGCAAACAAGCTGATGACAGTACGAGTGCTGGTGGTAGACGACTCGGCGTTTTTCCGCCGCCGGGTCACTGAAATCCTCGAACAGAATAGCCGCATCGAAGTAATCGGTACGGCTAATGACGGCCGCGAAGCGGTCGACAAAGCTAAATCACTGCGCCCCGGTGTTATCACCATGGACATTGAAATGCCGGTTATGAATGGCATTGATGCGGTGAAAGAAATCATGGCCTCTGCGCCGTGTCCAATTTTGATGTTCAGCTCGCTGACCCACGAAGGCGCATCGGCCACCCTTAACGCACTTGAGGCGGGCGCCGCAGATTTTTTACCGAAAAAATTCGAAGACATTGCCCGCAACCGCGATGAAGCGGTAAAAATGCTGCAGGATCGGGTCATTGCCATAGGCCAGGATTCGCCCCGCGGCGCTCCACCGGCACGCAGCCCGCGGCAACCTGAACCGCGGCCTTCGGCACGCACCAGCAGCAGCCCCCGAACCCCGCTGGGGGACAGCAACAAAGGCGCCGGCCGCGAAACGGCAATGGACCGTATTCGTCAGCGCGCCAGTGAAAGGCAGAGTGCGCGCGAACAGGCCCGTGAGCAACAAAAAACCAGCGAGCCGCGGCGACAGCCTGAGCCGGCTAGTCCGGCACTGGCCAGCACCGGCAGCTTAACGGTTAACCGCAATTACCAGATACTGGCAATCGGCACCTCAACCGGTGGTCCTGTCGCACTGCAAAAAATTCTGACTCAGCTGCCGGCAGACTTTCCTTATCCGATTGTTATGGTCCAGCATATGCCGGCGGCCTTTACCAAGGCCTTTGCCCAGCGCCTGGATGGTTTGAGCAAAATCAGGGTTAAAGAAGCAGAAGACGGTGATGTACTTAAGCCGGGCTGGGCTTATCTGGCGCCGGGTGGACAGCAAATGATGGTTGACGGCCGTGCTAATCAGGCCCGTCTGCGGGTACGCGAAGACAATAGCGGGCGAATCACCTATAAGCCCAGTGTGGATGTGGCTTTCGCCAGTCTGTCTAAGGTATTCGGCGGTAAAGTGCTGGGTCTGATTTTAACCGGAATGGGCGCGGATGGTCGTGAAGGTGCGCGCATGCTGCAACAGCAGGGCGCTACTATCTGGGCTCAGGATGAAGCCAGCTGCGTGGTTTACGGAATGCCTCACGCAGTTGCCGAAGCCGGTATTTCGTCTCGCAGCATCAGCTTAAATGAGATGACAAACGCAGTACTAAAAGAGGTGGGGTACCGCTGAACATGATGGTCTGGAGCATTGCCAACCAAAAAGGTGGCGTTGGAAAAACCACCACCACTGTGGCCCTGGCCGGATTACTGGCGGAGCGGCAGCAACGGGTGCTGTGCATTGATATGGATCCCCACGCATCACTGACCTTTTATCTGGGCTTTGACTCAGAAGAGGTGCCGACCAGTGTCTACGACATCTTTATGCTGGATAAACAGCCCAGCCGCGAGCAGGTTAAACAAAGTATCATCCCCAGCGAAGTGGACAACCTGCACCTGATGCCGGCCACCATGGCACTTGCGACGCTGGACCGCAAGCTCGGCAGCCAGGGTGGTATGGGGCTGGTATTGAAACGTGCGTTGGCAAGCATTGCTGATGATTACGATTACGTGCTGATTGACGTGCCGCCGGTATTAGGTGTGCTGATGATCAATGCTTTAGCCTGCTGTCAACGGGTATTAATTCCGGTGCAGACAGAGTTCCTGGCCCTTAAGGGGCTGGAGCGGATGATGCGCACTTTGACATTAATTCAGAAGTCACGCCGCCAAGATTACCAGTATACCATTATCCCGACGCTGTATGATAAACGCACACGGGCCTCGCTGGATACCTTTAAAAAGTTGGTTGAGCGCTACGACGATGCGGTATGGAACGGCATGATCCCCATTGATACCAAGTTTCGTGATGCCAGCAACGAGCAGTTACCGCCGTCGCTGTATGCGCCAAAATCACGGGGCGTGCTGGCCTATCAATCGCTGTTGACGCACTTACAGCAACTGGCCGGGCAGGAGAGCGCATGAGCGAGCACAACGATAAAGCGATGATGGAATACCTGAATGCGCTGCTGGAAGAAGAGCACAAACCCGTTGCTGACTTTGACCCTGAACCTATCCAGCGCTTACTGAGTTCGGCCACTGTTGCGCCCGCCATCAGCCAGCCGCAGCCCGACCCCGTAACCGAAATTACGCAAGTAACGCCGGTAACAGAAACCACTGAAGTTGAAGAAGCAGCCGCAGTGACCGAGCCGGAAATTGCGGTCGAGACAGAAACGCCACCGCAGCCTGAGCCGGAACCGGAGCCGGAACTGACAACAGAACCGGAAGCCGTTAGTGATGCCATGGCTGAATACCAGAGCGATGATTTTCAGGCGCTGTTTTTCCGTGTCGCCGGTCTGACCCTGGCGGTGCCACTGAAAAGTCTGGGCGGTATTCATACCTTAAGTAAAATCAGCCCGATTTTTGGCAAGCCAAAGTGGTTTAAAGGCATAATGACCGAACGTGATGAAAAATTACAAGTGGTTGATACAGCGCGCTGGGTGATGCCGGAAAAATTGACCCCACAGCTGGAAGAGCGTATCAATTACCAGTACCTTATTACCTTAAATGAGAGCCCCTGGGGCCTGCTTTGCGAAGAGCTGGTTGACAGTGAGCCGTTGCAGCCTGATGCTGTTCAGTGGCGCCGTGGCGTAAACCGAAAGCGGCCCTGGCTGGCGGGCGTTGTGCGTCAGCACATGTGCGCATTGCTGGATGTTAACGCATTGATTACACTGCTAGATAATGGTTTAGGACATATCCAGTCCGAACCCTCAGAAAAACCGGAGTGAGAGCATGACGACGGAAAACCGTAATTTGAATAAAAAACACGAAGCCGAAAGCAACGATGAGGTGCTGCAGTGGGTCACTTTTCATCTGGAACAGGAAACTTACGGCATAAACGTGATGCAGGTACAGGAAGTTCTGCGCTATAACGAAATTGCTCCGGTACCGGGTGCACCCAGCTATGTATTGGGTATCATCAACTTACGCGGCAACGTAGTAACCGTTATTGATACCCGCTTGCGCTTTGGCCTGCCACAGGCTGAAGTCACTGACAGTACCCGTATTGTTATCATCGAGTCAGAGAAGCAGGTCATCGGTATTTTGGTTGATAGTGTCGCCGAGGTGGTTTACCTGAAAAAATCCGAAATTGATACGGCTCCTAATGTCGGCACCGAAGAAAGCTCGCGCTTTATTCAGGGCGTCAGCAACCGCGAAGATGAGCTGTTAATTCTGGTCGACCTGGACAAGATGCTGACCGATGAGGAGTGGGACGAAATATCCCGCCTGAGTTAGTCACATGCTGTCACTGTCGTTGACTGTCGCCGTCCTGGCTCTGATACTGGCGGTATTAGCTCTGACCGCCGTTATCATCACCTCACGCCGGCAAACACAACTGCTGGAACGGCAGCAACAACGGCTGATGATGTTAACCGAAACCACCAGCGAATGGCTGGCAGTTAAAAAGCAACTGGATAAGCAGAACGACTTTGCCCAGACCGAACAGCTGCAGCAAAGCCTGGAATTAAGCCTTAAACAGCAGCTGGACCAGCGAAGTGAGCAGCTGCTGCAGCAAGTTGAGCAGCTGGCTCAGCAGCAACAGGCGCTGCAACAAAAACTGCAGCAGGTTTCCGAACAGGACCCCGGCGCCAAACTTTACCAGCGGGCGGCAAAACTGATTGCCGATGGCGCCACTATCGACGAAGTGATGCAGGAATGTGAACTGCCCCGCGCCGAAGCGGAACTGATTGCGGCCATGCGCCGCCAATAAACCCGCCGCTACTCCCGGGCTTTTGTGCTACTCCCAGGAACTGGGAAAACGCCCGTCCAGCAGATAAGCAAAAGCAATAAGCTCAGCGATAATAATGTACAGCTCACGTGGGATTTCTTCGCCGACATTCAGCCGCGCCAGTGAGTCAGACAATAAAGGATCTTCGTGCACCAGTACGCCGTGCTCTTTAGCCACCGCAATGATCTCTTCGGCCAGATCATCGAAGCCTTTTGCCACCACCTGGGGCGCGTTCACGCCGTCGTAGGACAGACCAATCG
This sequence comes from Idiomarina seosinensis, assembly GCF_044797955.1. Classification (GTDB taxonomy): domain Bacteria; phylum Pseudomonadota; class Gammaproteobacteria; order Enterobacterales; family Alteromonadaceae; genus Idiomarina; species Idiomarina seosinensis_A. The sequence goes on from NZ_CP085211.1 coordinate 705,085, forward strand.
CTTGTTTTTGCTGCTGACTCATACGGTCACCCGAATAATTCCGCTTTGCTGTTGGGCCAGTGTATCCGGCACTTTGCCTTGTTGCACTGATAAGTTCAGATTGCCGACCTGCAGCTCCTCAAAGCGCTGCTGTAAGCGGCCCAGTTGCTGCTGCAGCTTAATTTGCGCCGGCTCGGACTGGGTATAAAAATCGACCCGGCTACCGGCCGCGTGATAACGGCCTTTAACCAATAAAGGCCCAAGCAGCTGGGTATCAAAACGCAGAGTAAACAGCCAGACACTGCGACCTTCGTCTTGCCCGGCGGCGCCTTCCGGTTCACGCCGGATCAGCAATTCATGCTGTTGCTCCGGGTTTTCTGCCGAGGCCGGCAACAGTACATAGTATTCCGGCTGAGCTGGCGCGCTGTCTGCCAGCCGTGCCTGGCTTACCTGAGCATTGTTTACGGCTGCCGTAAACAGCTGCATCAGGCGTTGCAGAGTAGCCCCCGGCAGTTGCTGCAGCGCCTGATTAATGCGCTCGCGCACCTCAGCGCTGAAGGTTGCTTCTGCCCCTTGTCGCGGCGCCGGCCGCAACAACTGATCCAGTAACGCTTGGGTTAAATTATTTAAGCTGCTTTGCGGCGCGCTGGCCTGCGCTGCGGTTGTACTGCCCTCTGCGCGCGGCTGCTGCAGAGCGAAACTCAGCAGCATCATCAGCATTTTTCCTAAACCGCCCATCTGTTGTTGATTGTTGGCAGACACTGGTTTGGCCGCAAACCAGTCGTTCAGCCACTGTTTAAGTTGCTGTGGCTGTTGCATTCCCTCGCTGGTCGGCAGCTGTTGCTGAACCGCCTGCAGTACCCTGGCCAGAGCCTGTTGCGGTGGTTGCGCCGGCTGGCTGTTGATCTGTTGGGTCAGTGCCTGACGCAGCTGCGCGGGTGGCATCTGCTGCAAAAGGATGCGGGGCGGCAGGCGGTTGCTGACATCCTGCAACGGTGGGTTACCGGGCCTGGCGGTTACAGCCCCTGAGGCGGCGGCGGCCGGCTGCCGGGCCGAAGCCACCAGCGTTTGCTGCAGCGCTCTGGGCAACTGGCTTAGTGGCAATTCAAGGTTAACGGCCTTGCCGGCATTGGCTGGTACCGGAGTCAGCTGCAGGATAAAACGCTGCGCATTGTCGGCAGGTTTAACAGCCATCTGTGTGTTGGCCGCAGCCAATTGCAGGGTCTGTACCTGCCGCACCTGCGCAGGTGTCAGTGTTAGCTGAATTGGCTGAGTGGAGCTGCCCGGCGCGCCGGCTTTTGCCTGGCTGCCGGCAACAGCAACCGTCAGCTGCAAATGGGCGGCCGGGCTTTGCTGATTAGCCGAGCCGCCGGCAGCGCTTTTCAGGTTCAGCAGCACCTCTGTCGGCGGCAGCTTTGCCAGGCGTGCCAGCAGTTGCTGTGCGTCACCCGGCGAGCGCGTTCCGGCCTGGGTTAACAGCTGCTGTAATAACTGATTTAGCTCCATAACTGTCCTTGTGTTTCGTACCGCTTTACGTGGTTTTTTTACCGGCAATTGTGGTAAACTTAGACTTCATTTTGCGGTTTTACGTTAAGGTTCAGACCCCCTGATGACCGAGAGTTTGAGAAGCAGTACCACACCACTATTACATGCTGATGGGGTAAGCTCAATTCGCAGTGGCCGGGTTTTGTTCCGGCAGCTGCAGTTGTCGGTCTGGCCGACTCAGCTCTGGCAGGTCAGCGGTGCCAATGGAGCGGGTAAATCGACCCTGTTGCGGATGCTCGCGGGGCTATTGCAGCCCAGCTCCGGGCAGGTGCTGTTTCAGGGACAAAAACTACAGCAGGTGCGCAGCTTTTATCACCAGCAACTGCTTTATATTGGCCATAAAGCGGCGGTAAAGCCAGAGCTCAGTGCGCTGGAAAACGTTTACTGGCAGCGGCGGCTGGCCGGCGATACCGGTGCCCGTCAGCTTCAGGATGCCGACTGGGATGTGCTGGAACAGCTGGGATTACTGGGTATGGAAGAAGAACTGACAGGGCGTTTATCGGCCGGTCAGCAACGCCGCGTTGCCTTAACGCGCTTGTGGTGCAGCAGCGCCACGCTGTGGATCCTGGATGAACCTTTTACTTCGCTGGACGTCGAAGGCGTGGCGTTACTGCAGCAGCGGTTTAAGCAGCACCTGAGCGCCGGCGGTTGTATTATTATGACCTCTCATCAGGCCCTGAATATGCCGGATTTGCCGCTGCAACAGTTATCTTTGCTGCCGGCCCCCCTTGAGGTAACGGAATAATGAATGCCCGTCAGTTGTGGCTCGCGGTGCTGAGCAAAGATCTGCGAATTGCGGGCCGGCGCCGCTCAGATGCGTTTAATCCACTCATTTTTCTGCTGATGGTAGTGACCTTATTCCCGTTGGGTGTGGGCCCCGGGCCGGACATCCTGGCCCGTATAGCACCCGGTATTATCTGGGTTGCGGCTCTGCTGGCCACCTTGCTGGGACTGGATCGGTTATTTAAGGACGACTACAACGACGGCACTCTGGAGCAGTTGTGTCTGTTGCCACAACCGCTGGCCTTTACCCTGACGGCCAAAGTGGCCGCGCACTGGCTGCTCAGTGGTCTGCCGTTAGTCATTTTATCACCGCTGCTGGCGATGTTACTGAACTTGCCGCCGGCGGCCTGGCCGACACTGGCACTCAGCCTGTTGCTCGGCACCCCGGCATTGAGTGCCCTGGGCGCTATAGGTGCGGCACTGACGCTGCAGTTACAGCGTGGCGGTTCGCTGGTTAGCTTGATATTATTGCCGTTATTTATTCCCTTGCTGATTTTTGCCACCGCCGCAGTCGAAAGTGCCGGTATGGGCATGGCCGTGCAAGGTCAATTGGCCATTTTGGCCGCGATTTCCGTATTAACGGTAACCCTGGCGCCGCTGGCAATAGCGGCCGCTGTCAGAATGAGTATGAATTAATATGTGGCGATGGTTACACCCTTACGCAAAACCTGAAGCAACCTATCGGTTGGTGGATAAATTATTACCCTGGTTTGCTGCCTTGACGGTTATCAGTCTGACCGTTGGCATGGTCTGGGGGCTGGCGTTTGCGCCCACGGACTATCAGCAGGGCGATAGCTACCGGATTATTTACATTCACGTGCCGGCGGCCATTTTTTCAATGGGCGCTTATGCCGGGATGGCGATCATGGGGCTGATTGCCCTGGTCTGGCAGATAAAAACTGCGGAGTGGTCGATTCCGGCTATAGCACCGGTAGGGGCGGCATTAACCGCGATTGCGCTGTTTACCGGCGCTATCTGGGGCAAACCCATGTGGGGCATTTGGTGGGTCTGGGATGCCCGGCTTACCTCGCAGCTAATCCTGCTGTTTTTATACATTGGTGTGCTGGCGCTGTACTACGCCTTTGAAGATGTCCGCACCGGCGCCAAGGCGGCTTCGATTCTGGCCATTGTCGGCGTAGTGAATCTGCCGATCATTCACTTTTCGGTGGAGTGGTGGAATACCCTGCATCAGGGCGCCACCATTACTAAATTTGAGAAACCCTCTATCGCCACCAGTATGCTCTGGCCGCTGCTGGTCAGCCTGCTGGGTTTTTTACTGTTGACCATCAGCCTGGTGATGATGCGCTTTAAAAACGAATTATTGCGTCATGAACTGCACCGGCCGTGGGCCCAGAAGGAGTTAAACAATGGCGTTTGACAGTTTCAGTGACTTTGTGCAGATGGGGGGCTACGGCTTTTACGTGTGGCTGTCCTTTTTTTTAACCTTTTTAGTGATTGCCGTACTGGCACTGGATGCCGCCATCGGGCGTCGCCGGCTGCAGCGACAAAGCCAGGCACTGCAGCGCCGCAAAGCGCGTCTGGAAAAACGGCAACAACAGCCAGTTAAGAGGGTAGAGCAATGAATCCACGCAGAAAGCAACGTTTAACCTGGGTGCTGGTGCTGGTGGTTGGCGTATCGGTTGCCATAGGGCTGATGCTGTATGCCATGAGCCAGAGTATCAATTTATTTTATACCCCCAGCGACTTTGAACAGGTGGAAGAGGGCAAACAGCCACCGACGGTCGGCCAGCGGATGCGGGTTGGCGGTATGGTGGTCGAAGGCTCGGTGCAGCGTAATCGCGATACCCTGGAAGTTTCCTTTAACATCACCGACACCGGGCCACAGCTGACGGTCTTGTATCAAGGCATTTTACCGGATCTGTTCCGCGAAGGTCAGGGCATCGTTGCCCAGGGCGAATTGATTGAACCACGGGTTCTTAAAGCCAGCGAAGTCTTAGCCAAACACGACGAAGAATATATGCCGCCGGAACTGGCGGAAAAAATGAAAGGCATTAAACACGTTAACCCTAACGATCCCGTTGCTGATTCTGACGACAGCAGCAATGGCACCAGCAGCGGCAGTGGAGACTACCAATGATTGCAGAAGCAGGGCACCTGAGTATCGCCATTGCACTGGCATTTTCCGTATTGCTGGCCGGTTATGCGTTGTACGGCGCCTGGCGCGGTCACGGTGGCATTATGTCTTACGCCAGGCCACTGGCTTTGGGGCAGTTTTTATTTACCGCCATTGCCTTTGCGTTGTTGGTGGCGGCTTTTGTTATCAATGATTTTTCGATTGCCTATGTCGCCGCTAATTCCAATACCCAGCTGCCGGTGCATTACCGTGTTACTGCGGTCTGGGGTGCGCACGAAGGCTCGTTTTTATTATGGATGCTGATGCAGTCCGGCTGGATTGGCGCAGTGGCACTGTTTTCGCGCTCAATTCCGTTGCCGATGGTTGCCCGTGTGCTCGGCATTCTGGGCCTGATCAGCATCGGTTTTTATCTGTTTATGCTGAGCGTCTCTAACCCCTTTGACCGCAGCTTGCCGATGATCCCGGTGGATGGCCGGGACCTGAATCCTTTATTGCAGGATCCGGGCATGATCATTCATCCGCCGCTGCTGTACATGGGTTATGTTGGTTTTTCGGTGGCTTTTGCTTTTGCCATTGCCGCGCTGGTGTCTGGTAAGCTGGATGCCGCCTGGGCGCGCTGGTCGCGGCCCTGGACCCTGGCAGCCTGGATCTTTCTGACCCTGGGTATCGCCATTGGCAGCTGGTGGGCTTATTACGAGCTGGGCTGGGGCGGCTGGTGGTTCTGGGATCCGGTAGAAAACGCATCCTTTATGCCGTGGCTGGTCGGTACTGCGCTTATTCACTCGCTGGCAGTAACCGAAAAACGCGGTACTTTTAAGTCCTGGACCGTATTGCTGGCGATCTTAGCCTTCAGCCTCAGCCTTCTGGGCACCTTCCTGGTCCGCTCGGGTGTGCTGGTTTCGGTGCATGCTTTTGCCTCGGATCCGACCCGCGGCCTGTTTATCCTGGTGCTGCTTGCCATCGTTATCGGCGGCTCGCTGGTACTGTATGGCATGCGTGCCGCGCAAATGCAGGGCTACAGCCGCTATGAGCTGTTTTCCCGCGAAGTCATGTTATTAGGCAATAACGTGTTGCTGATGGCCGCTATGGTGGTGGTGTTGCTGGGTACCCTGTTACCCCTGGTGCATAAAGAGCTGGGCATGGGCAGTATCTCGATTGGCGAACCCTTCTTTAACGAACTCTACGCTTATCTGGTGGTGCCGTTTGCCTTACTGGTCGGCATCGGGCCGATGATGCGCTGGCGTCGGCAGCCATTGCAGCCGCTGTTAAAACCGCTGGCCTTATGTTTGTCGCTGGCGCTGCTGCTGACCTATGTCCTGCCGCAGATTTGGGCCGATGAATTGCCACTGTGGGCCGCCATCGGGCTGTTTTTAGGCCTGTGGGTGGCGCTGGCAACGGTAACCGAGCTGCAGCAGACCCTTAAACAACGCAAAAAAGGATTAGCCGGGCTGCGCAATATTCCCGCCAGTCACTGGGGTATGGCGCTGGGCCACATTGGCTTCGCCGTCCTGCTGATTGGTGTGGCGCTGGTTTCTCACTACGAAAGCGAACGCGATGTCGCCCTGGCTCCGGGACAAACCGTGTCGGTCAGTGGTTACGAGCTGACCTTTGTCGAGCTGCGCGATGTGGAGGGACCCAATTACGATGCTAATGAGGGGGTCTTTCAGCTGAGTAAAGACGGAGAGCAGGTTACTGAAGTTATCAGTGAAAAGCGCTTTTACCGGGTGCAGCGCATGAGCATGACCGAAGTGGGCCTGGACAGTGGCCTGATGCGCGACTTGTACATTGCCATGGGCGAGCCGCTGAGCGATGAAACCGGTGACCAGCAGCGCTGGGCCATTCGTTTTTACATCAAGCCTTTTGTCCGCTGGATTTGGCTGGGGGCTATTATCATGGCCATTGGTGGCGCTTTTGCTATGGCCGATAAGCGTTACCGCAAAAGCAAATTCAGGGAGCAGACGGCATGAGAAAAAGCGAACAGCAAGGCGCGCAAAACCGCTGGTGGGTATTATTTGCTCCGCTGATTGTGTTCATTGGTCTGCTGCTGTTTTTATTAAAAGGCCTGAGTAGTGATCCCAGCGAGCTGGAATCGGTGTTGATTGACGATCCGGTGCCGCAATTTAGCGCGGTTGATTTGTTTAATGATGACATCCATTACAGCGAGGAAGTGCTGCAACAGGGCCCGCTGCTGATGAATGTCTGGGCCACCTGGTGCCCGACCTGCCGTGCCGAGCATGAGTATTTAAATCAGCTGGCCGCTGAGGGCATTCCCATTGTCGGCTTAAACTATCGCGACGATTCACGGGCCAAAGCCATCGACTGGCTGAATACCCTGGGAGACCCCTACATTGCCAATATTTACGATCCCGAAGGCGATATCGCTTTTGAATTTGGTGTTTACGGTGCACCGGAGACGTATTTTATCGATGCCGAGGGTAAAATTCGCTATCGCCATGTCGGTGATGTAAACGAACGGAACTGGCAAAATCAGTTGCAGCAAATCTATCAGCAAATGCAGCAGGAGGCGGGCTCATGAAGCATGGAATAACACCCTTAACGATTTTGCTTGCCCTGTTGCTGGCTATCGGCAGCGCCAGTGTGGCAGCGCAGCAGGTTACCTACGATGGCTATGAGTTTAGTAATCCGCAGCAATATCAGCGCTATAAGCAGTTAACCGAAGAGCTGCGCTGCCCCAAGTGCCAGAACCAGAACATTGCCGATTCGAATGCGCCACTGGCTGAAGATATGCGTGAGCGCACTTATCAAATGGTGCTGGATGGCAAAAGCAATGAGCAAATTATCCAGTTTATGGTGGCGCGCTACGGCAACTTCGCCCATTACCGGCCACCCTTTAATCCGTTTACAGCCATTTTATGGCTGGCGCCGCTACTGATTGCACTACTGGGTATCGTTATTGCTGTGCGGACCTCACGCAAGCGCAAGCAGCCGGTGGTTCTTAGCGAGCAGGAGCGGGAACAGTTGCAGCAGTTAACTAAGAGGTCGCGTAATGATTAAATTATTGCTCATTTTGGCCGCACTGTTAGTGGTGGCGATCATCATTGTGCTGCTGGCACGTCGGTTACAAAGCCGGGAAATCATCGAGCGCGACAGTGAGAATCAACAGTGGTATCAACAACGCCTGCAGGAGCTGCAGGACGATAAGGCTCAGCAGCGCATTAACGACGAAGATTATCAGTACGCAAAAGCTGAACTGGACAAAACCTTTGTTAATGACAGTCGCGATATCGAGGCCAATATTACCTGGCAATCCAGCCGACCCTGGCTGGCTATTATACTGCTACTGGTGATGTCCGTTGGCCTGTATGCAGCGTTTGGCAGCTGGTCTTTGCAGCGCCAGGCCGATGAGGCGCGGCAGCGGCTGCCAGAGCTGGGCAAGACGGTTTTGCAGGAACAGCAGGCCGTTGATACCGCAACCTTAAATACTTTTGCACTTGGGCTGCGGCAAAAACTGCAACAGCAGGGCAATGACCCTATCGCCTGGTGGATTTATGCCGGCCTGATGAGCGATCTCAACCAGTTTGAGCAGGCAAACGAAGCGTTTGAGCGTTCACTGAAGCTGGATCCGGATCGGGTCGGGACCCTGGTCAGCTACGCCCGCTTTTTACTGCAAAGCGGCGGTCAGGAAAACCGCCAGCGTGCCGGTGGCCTGTTGGCCCGCGCGTTGCGAATAGAGCCGGACAATGTCGAAGCGGTATCGCTGAGTGGCTTTGTGGCTTTTGAAAGCGGTGATTATGAGCAGGCCATTGAGGCCTGGCAATACTTGTTGGCCCTGACGCCGGGCAGCAGCCAGCGACGCAGTGCCGTTGAGCAGGCAATTGCTGATGCTCAGGCGCGGCTTGAGGCCGAGCAGCAACAGCTGACGGTTACCGTGGATATCAGCCCCGAGCTACGCCAGGCGCTGCCCGCTAACAGCACCCTGTTTGTGTATGTGACGGCGGCGCAGGGTGCGCCGATGCCGGCGGCGGTAAAAAGGTTACCGGCGCTGGACTTTCCGCTGACAGTCACCTTAACTAATACTGATTCGATGCTGCCGGACTTGCGTTTAAGCTCGTTGGATAACTGGAAAGTGCAGGCGCGGGTTTCTCAGGATGACAAAATTGAACTGCAAAGCGGTGATCTAAAAGCGCAACCTGTGGTTATCAAAGCAGAAGAATCTGCGAGCGTTAATCTGCAGTTATCGCAGCAACACCCCTAAATTAAGGGGCTCTGGCAATAACAAATGGAAGCTATGATGAATTTAACAAGCAGTAACAAGGTTGTTGGCTTACTACTGACCACAGCGTTGCTAATCAGTGGTTGTTCGTCGACGCCGGAAGATGAATACGCAGACAAGCGCGACCCTTTTGAGGATATGAACCGGGTTGTCTGGGATTTTAACCAGGATCTTGACGAAGCCGTGATCAAACCGGCCGCGCAAGCCTACGAAAATGTACCTGAACCGGTGCGCTCGTCGTTATACCGTGCGCTGGAAAACCTGCAGGAGCCCTGGAGCTTTGTGAACAACCTGCTGCAGGCGAAGGTAACCGACGCCGGAGTTACCGCCGGGCGCTTCGTGTTTAACTCGACCCTCGGTTTGGCGGGGCTGCTGGATCCGGCTACCGAGATGGGTCTGACCAAACGCGAAGAATCGTTAGGCGAAACATTGGCGGTGTGGGGCGTACCCAACGGACCGTACCTGATGTTGCCGGCACTGGGGCCAACCGTGCTGATTGACCGCGGTACCGACTGGGTAGATGGCAATTATTTTCCTTACGAAAATATCGATTCCAGTTGGGATATTCCCCGCTATACCATCAAAGGTCTGGAAAAGCGCCTGCAGCTGCGCAGCCAGGAACAGATGCTGGATAATGCGCTAGATCCCTATACCTTTGTAAAAGAAGCATATTTTCAAAACTGGCGTTACCAGGTTTATGACGGCAATCCGCCGCAGCAGAACTCGTCAGGCGATGAGTTTGAATAATACTCTCAAAAACTGATATTGACGCATAGCGCTTGCTGGTCAATCCTTAAGTTAATTGCAAACTGTTAATTTAGGTGACTATGAGCCAGGCAACCGTACTGGTGGTGGAGGACGATCCGGCCTTCCAGGCTATCCTCAGCCGCCATCTGCACAAGTTTGATTACACCGTCCACTGCACGGCTAATGGCAAAGAAGGCGTTAAACTTTGTCAGCAGCTGTCACCGGACGTGGTGTTGTGTGATCTCAGCCTGCCCGATATCAGTGGCCTGCAGGTCATTGAGGCGCTGCAGAAAAAAGCCAGTGATGTTCCGGTTATTGTCGTTTCGGCCAGTGAGTCCATGAGTGACATTCACGAAGCTGTGCGGCTGGGCGCCTGGGATTACCTGTTAAAGCCTCTTGATAGCATGACCCTTATCAACGAAACCATCCAGGAATGTCTTAACCGCCATCAAATGGAAGACGACTATTTACTTGAATGCCTTGAACTGGATGATCATCTCGGGGTTCTGTATCAGGATCAACGGCTGTTGCAGCGTTTAAAAGACGAGCTGTTACCACAGGGGCCGCTGCAGTTTGGCCCTTACCGATTTGACTTTAACCGGGCGCAGGACGGTGACGAGGTGTGGCTTGATTTCCGGTTGCTGACTGAGGGCCGGGTAATGGTGCTACTGGCTAATGCGCAAACCTCGACCGGGCAGAACCTGTTCCCCTTGTTAATTTTTAAAACTCTGCTTGATCCTATGCTGCGTCAGCACCTGGCCGGTGGCGACCAGACCCTGCTGGAGCCTGATCAGTTATTGTCCCATTTAAATCACGAACTGTGTAATTCGCAGACCCATACGGTTTTTGATGCGCTGGTCGGAATTTTTGATACCGGCAACGGGCGCTGGTGCTGGGCGCAGGCCGGTGACCGGATAAGCAGTATGCCGCAGTGCCGGGTCGGCCTTGCACTGGGTATCTGGCAACAGGCCAGTTACCAGATCAATAAGCTGGATAACAGTGAACGGGTAAGTGCCAGCCTGCCAAACGGTGCGGAACTCAGGATTGTTCGCGACTCGACTCGTACTTCTTAACAGCCTTATCCAGGTAGGGCAGGCTCATGTTCAGAGTTATCGGCTGAGTAAATAACGGATAACCAACACCCGCTGCCAGTAAAGCCGGCACTTTCCACCAGCCGGGTACGTCAACGATAGCGTAAAAAATGATGCAGATAGGCACCAGCTTAGCGAGGTTACAGATTAACCGGCGCGGGACAGGCATGGCTTCCTGCGCTGCGGTCAAAATGGCAGCCCGTTCAGTAAAGGAGTAGGGTTTTAATTGCGGAACCCGCCGGGAAGAAAGATAAAACGCCATAATGCTTTAACTGCCTCAAAATAATTGGTTTAACACCCCTGATGCTTGCATTATAACAGTTAAACGCGGTATAAACCTGACCGGATTTAAGATTTTAGACAGCAGGAATATGACATGGAAACGAAAACGGTAAAAAAGGTCGTCATCCCCGTGGCGGGGCTGGGTACACGGATGCTGCCGGCTACTAAGGCCATTCCTAAAGAAATGCTGCCGCTGGTGGACAAACCGCTGATCCAGTTTATTGTCGAAGAGTGTGCTGCCGCTGGCTTAACTGACGTTATCCTGGTTACCCACTCCAGTAAGAACTCCATCGAAAACCACTTTGATACCAGTTTTGAGCTGGAAACAACCCTTGAACGACGGGTTAAACGCCAGTTACTGGAAGAAGTTCAGGCCATTTGTCCGAAAAATACCACCATCATGCACGTGCGTCAGGGCGAAGCCAAGGGTCTGGGCCATGCGGTACTTTGTGCACGGCCTTTAATTGGTGATGAGCCTTTTGCCGTGGTGCTGCCGGATGTGCTGGTTGATGAGGCCAGCTGTGATTTGCAAAAAGATAACCTGGCCGAAATGAAGGCGAACTTTGAAAACAGCGGCGCCGCCCAGGTGATGGTGGAAAAAGTTCCCCGCCGGAATGTCAGTAATTACGGTATTGCCGATATTAACGGCGCTGACTTAGCGCCCGGCGAGCAGGCCGCCATCAGTAAGCTGGTGGAGAAGCCCGAAGTTGAAAAGGCGCCCTCGGATCTTGCTGTCGTTGGCCGCTATGTTTTTCCGCAGCAGCTTTGGCCTCTGCTAGAGCGGACCCCGGTTGGTGCCGGTAACGAAATTCAGTTAACTGATGCAATGGCAATGTTACTGGAACAACAGGACGTTAACGCATACTACATGAAAGGCTGCAGCCACGACTGTGGTAACAAAGCGGGCTATACTAAGGCGTTTATAACCCATGCCCTGCGTCACCCGCAGCTGGCTGCGGATATACAGGCGTTTATCGAAGAACTGCGTTAGGCGCTGATTGCGGAAACCGGCTGGCCGATGATCAAGTCAGCCAGCACGCGGGCGCAGGGTCCTGTCTGCTCACCTTTGGGTAACACCAGGTACAAACTGCCGCGGCGACAGCTGCTGCCGTCCAGTTGCAGTTTGCGTAAATTACCTTTTTGCATCTCGCGTTCGGCAATATAGGGCGGCAACCAGCAGAAGCCCAGCCCCGAACGCACCAGTCGCAGTGCCTCGTCAAAATGGCTGACGGTCCAGCGTTGCTCTGCACGCAGCCAGCCTTCGTCCTCTTTCGGGTTATCTGCGGTATCGCGTATCACCAGCTGCAAATGCTGTGACAGTTGATCCTGCTTAACCGGCTGTGGCAAGTTCGCCAGAGGATGATCCGGAGCGCAGACTAAATCCATATAATAATCGTCAATGGGTTCGCCGATATGACCTTTGGGCAGGTGGTGGGTGATCACCACATCGGCGGTCTGTTCTTCGATATGTTCCAGTGTGCCGGTCAGCACGGTGTCTTCGATGGATAAACGGCTGCCGCGGCTCAATTTTTGAAACTGTTTTAAGGCCGAGGTAATGCTGGCCCGGTCAAAGGCCATTTCCAGGGCCAGTTTAACTTCTGGCTCCCAGCCCTGCTCCAGGTTATAAGCCAGTTGCTCCAGCTCCTGGGCGGTCTGAGTCAGCTGCCGCGAGCGGCGCAGCATAACTTTGCCAATCGGGGTTAATTCGGCTTTACGGCCTTTGACTTGCAGCAGAGTGACGCCAAGCACCTGTTGCAGCTTGGCGACGGCGTGATTAAGGGATGACTGGCTTTTATTCAGGGCGTCAGCAGCGTGGGCATAGCCACCGCAGTCGATGACAGCCTGGAAAATCCGCCACTGCTCGAGTGTGGATTTTGCTCTATAATGTGACATAACAGTATGGGTACCGCCTTAAAGACGAGTGAATTTCACCTGCGCGCGGTTAAAATCGCACGGATTGGTGCTCTATAACCCTCAATAGTTAAATTTTGGTTAACTGGATCAAGAAAATCGCTTAAAGATTCACCAGGCATCCATTCGGTCGCCCGCTGCTCTTTCAGAGAAGTTACATTGTGATCAACAATATTAACGTCGCTAAAACCTAACCGCTTGAGCCAGCGCGATAACGCTTTGGCACTAGGTAAAAACCACACATTGCGCATCTTAGCATAACGTTCACCGGGTATCATAACCGTATTTTCGTCACCCTCTACGACAATGGTTTCCAGCACCAGCTGACCGCCGGGTTTCAGCAGATTTTTTAACTGCTGTAAAAAGTCCAGCGGTGACCGGCGATGATACAATACCCCCATACTGAATAGGGTATCAAAGCTTTGCAACGGCGGCATTTGCTCTATTCCCAGCGGGAAAAAATGCGCATGCCGCGCCAGAGAGTCGGGCATATAGCCCTTAATGGCCTGAAACTGAGTTAAAAACAGTTCACCCGGGTCGATACCCCAGGCATCGGTGGCACCGGCTTCGAGCATCCGCCACAGGTGATAACCGCTGCCACAGCCGACATCCAGTACCTGCTGGCCCTGCAGTGAGCCGATATGGTCGGCCAGGCGCTGCCACTTAAAGTCCGAGCGCCATTCGGTGTTAATCGGCAGGCCGAAAAGTTCAAACGGGCCTTTACGCCAGGGTTTTAGCTGCATCAACAGGCCGCGCAGGCGTGCTCGGTCCGAATCGGAGGCCAGAGCGGCCGGGCCGACAGTCACGGTATCGCCGGGGCTGGCCTGTATTTGCTCAGCATCAAAACGGGGCAACTGAGTCAGTATCCGCTGCCACTTAGTAAAGTGACCGTGCGGGTTATCAGTAAACTCACGCAACTGGCGCGGCAAAGTTTCCAGCCATTGATGGTGCGGGCTGTGCAGCAACCGCTGCAGCGAATCGGTAAAGGCATTCATTCGGCGGTTCCTTTAATGGCCAGCATGGCAGCAAAATTAAAACACTGAAACCAGCTGCCGCTGCTGCTAAATCCGGCCTCTTTAAAGCGCTGCTGATGAGTTGCCTGCGAGTCAATTTTCATCACGTTTTCGATAGCGGCGCGTTTTTGACTGATTTCCAGCTCGCTGTAACCGTTGGCGCGTTTAAAGTCGTGGTGCAGATCCACCAGCACCGGGTCGATAGCGGCATCATCGGCGACAATTTTTTCCGCAATCAGCAGCACACCGCCGTCCACCAGCCCGGCAAAAATGTTATTGATCAGCTGCTGCCGCTGCTCGCGCGGCACAAACTGCAGAGTAAAATTAAGCACCACCACTGAGGCCCGTTCAATGACCGTATCGCGAATGTCTTCGCAGTGCAGGCTGACCGGTACCTGACTTTTAAAACCCTGCAGATGCAGCTGCGCCCGTTCGATCATCGCTTCTGAGTTATCCACCGCGATGATTTCTGTCTCCGGTGTCTGCTCGCAGCCTTTACGCAGCGCCAGGGTTGCCGCACCCAGCGAACAGCCCAGATCGTATAAACGGGTACCGGGCCGGGCAAAACGTGCCGTTAACTGCGGCAGGGTTTGCAAAATGCTGGCATAACCGGGTACTGACCGGTTGATCATATCGGGAAAAACCTCAACCACCTGTTGATCAAAACAAAAATCAGACACGCTGGGTAAGGCCTTGGCAAAAATCGTATCGCGCTGGTTCATAGTCGATGCTGCTCAGCTTTAAAAAACGGATAAATCGGTTTGGTGTTGCTAGTTTACCTAACCTTGTGCGGATAATACACCAGATGACATTCAGCGCCAGTTAGCTATAATGTGGCGCTTATTAAAATTACTCACGCTGGCAGTAGGAAAAAGGCACATGCGAACCCATTATTGTGGACAGATTAACGCCGAATTGGATCAACAACAGGTCACTTTATGTGGCTGGGTTAATAAACGCCGGGATCTGGGTGGATTGATATTTATCGATCTGCGTGACCGCGAAGGATTAATCCAGGTTGTCTTTGACCCGGACCAGCAGGACCTGTTTGCACAGGCCAATAAGCTGCGGCAGGAGTTTTGTCTGCAGATAAAAGGTAACGTTAACCGCCGTCCGACAAGTCAGATTAACAGCAGTATGAAAACCGGCGAAGTTGAATTGCTGGCCAGTGAACTGACAATCCTGAGCCGTTCGGAAGCTCTGCCCATTGACTTTAACAGCCAGGTCAGTGAAGAAGCCCGCTTACGCTACCGCTATCTGGACTTGCGCCGGCCGCAAATGAACGAAAAATTGCAGTTCCGTGCCAAAGTAACCAGCGCGGTGCGCCGCTTTTTAGACGAAAAGGGTTTCCTCGACATCGAAACCCCTATGCTGACCCGCGCCACCCCGGAAGGCGCGCGCGATTACCTGGTACCCAGCCGTACTCATAAAGGCCGCTTTTTTGCGCTGCCGCAAAGCCCGCAGCTGTTCAAACAACTGTTGATGATGTCCGGCTTTGACCGCTATTACCAAATTGTAAAATGTTTCCGTGACGAAGACTTACGTGCTGACCGGCAGCCGGAATTTACCCAGATTGACATCGAAACCTCGTTTATGACCGCACAGCAGGTCATGCAGGTGACCGAACAGATGACCCGCGAGCTATTTCAGCAGTTACTGGCGATAGATTTGGGCAAGTTTCCGGTGATGAGCTGGCACGAAGCCATGCGCCGATTTGGTTCCGATAAGCCGGACCTGCGTAACCCATTAGAGTTGGTCGATGTGGCGGATATTCTTAAAGACGTTGAATTTAAAGTGTTTTCCGGCCCTGCCAACGACAGTAACGGCCGGGTCGCCGCGCTGCGGCTGCCGGCAGCTGCCGAGCAGGTATCGCGCAAAATGATAGACGAGTACACCCAGTTTGTCGGCGTGTACGGGGCTAAGGGTCTGGCCTGGATCAAAGTTAACGACATCAGTGCCGGGCGCGAGGGTCTGCAGTCACCAATCCTGAAGTTCCTGCCCGATGAAGCCCTGCAGGCTATTTTAGAGCGTACTGACGCCGAAACCGGCGATGTGTTGTTCTTCGGTTCCGATAAAGCTCAGGTAGTGGCCGAATCGATGGGCGCGCTGCGCTTAAAACTGGGTGAGCAGTTTGAGCTGGTCAGCGACGAGTGGCGGCCACTGTGGGTAGTCGACTTCCCGATGTTCGAGGAAAGCGATGATGGTTCACTGGCGGCCCTGCATCATCCTTTTACCGCGCCGGTAAATGTCACCGCGGAGCAATTAAAGGCCGATCCGGCGGGCGCACTGTCAGATGCCTACGATATGGTGTTAAACGGTGTTGAAGTGGGCGGTGGCTCGACGCGTATTTTTGACAACGAGATGCAACAGACGGTGTTTGAAGTGCTGGGCATTGGCAAAGATGAAGCGCAGGAGAAGTTCGGCTTTTTACTGGAAGCATTAAAGTACGGTACGCCGCCTCATGCCGGTCTGGCCTTTGGTCTGGACCGCTTAGTCATGCTGATGGTGGGAGCCAGCTCGATTCGTGAAGTTATCGCGTTTCCGAAAACCACAACCGCCGCCTGTGTACTGACCGATGCGCCGGGGCTGGCGAATCCGGATGCATTGCAGGAACTGGGCGTTAAGAGTACGGTACAGGATAACGAGGGCTAGGTCGGCACAGGCCACAGGCCGCAACTGAAAAACGACAAAAGGGTGCACTATGGCAGGTCATTCCAAATGGTCCAACATTAAACACCGCAAGGCCGCGCAAGATGCGAAGCGCGGCAAAATCTTTACCAAACTGATCCGTGAAATCAACGTCTCTGCCCGCGAGGGCGGGGGCGATCCGGAAACCAACCCGCGCCTGCGGGCAGCCATTGATAAGGCGCTGTCCAACAACATGAAACGCGACACCATTGATACCGCTATCAAACGCGGTACCGGTGAGATGGAAGGCGATAACGTTGAAGAGCTAACCTACGAGGGCTACGGCCCCAACGGCGTTGCCATTTTACTGGAATGCATGACCGACAATAAAAACCGCACCGTATCGGAAGTTCGTTATGCCTTCAGCAAACACGGCGGCAACCTGGGTACCGATGGTTCGGTCGCTTATTTGTTTAATAAACGCGGCGTCATCAGTTACAGCAATGAGGTCAGCGAAGAGCAGTTACTGGAGCCGGCGCTGGAAGCTGGTGCCGACGATTTAGTTAAACACAGTGACGGCAGTCTGGATGTGATGACCCAGCCTGAGCACTTTGGTGTGGTTAAGGATGCGTTAGATCAGCAGGGTTTTACCGCGGCTCATGCCGAAGTGACCATGGTGCCGGATACTAAGGTTGATCTGGACGAAGACAGTGCGCGCTCTTTTTTGAAACTGCTGGACGCGTTAGAGGATCTGGACGATGTGCAGAACGCTTATCACAATGCTGACATCTCTGATGACGTGCTGGCAAAACTGGACGCCTGATGAGTGTTATCCTGGGTATTGACCCGGGCTCGCGGCTGACCGGCTACGGCATAGTTCAGCGGCAGGGGCGCAAGTTACATTATCTGGGTAGTGGCTGTATCCGGGTTACCGGCACGCCGGCTCAGCCGCTGACATTGGCGGAAAAGCTAAAGCGCATTCATAACAGTGTGGTAGAGCTGATAACCCAGTTTCAGCCCGACCAGTTTGCTATCGAGCAGGTTTTTATGGCGCGCAACCCGGATTCGGCGTTAAAACTGGGTCAGGCGCGGGGTGCGGCGATTGTAGCAGCGGCCTGCCACGAGTTACCGGTGGCTGAGTACAGCGCCCGGCAAATTAAACAGGCGGTGGTCGGCACCGGTGCAGCGGATAAAACCCAGGTGCAGCATATGGTCGTTGCCTTACTAAACCTGTCCCGCACGCCTCAGGCCGACGCAGCCGATGCACTGGCAGTGGCCATCTGCCACGCCAACGCCGACGAAAACCTGATAAAAATGGCCGGCCGCCGCCGGTAAAACTATTTACCACGGAGTGCACGGAGGACACGGAGGACACGGAGAAAACATTTTATGCGGAAAACCCCAGTCAAACTATTCTGTTTTCCCATTTTAAATCTTTTGTGTTTTCTCGGTGCTCTCCGTGTCCTCCGTGGTAACATTAACCTTGGTGCTGACGTATTTAGCGGGATAAAATAAACCATGATAGGACAAATTGCAGGGACATTAATTGCGAAGCAGCCGCCTGAGGTGTTGGTGGATGTGCAGGGGGTGGGCTATGAGCTACAGCTGCCGATGACCTGTTTTTATGCCTTACCGGCAATTGGTCAAACGGTTACACTGGTTACCCATTTTGTCGTGCGCGAGGACGCGCAGTTATTGTACGGCTTTAACAACCAGGCCGAGCGCAGCCTGTTCCGGCTGTTAATTAAAACCCAGGGCGTGGGGCCTAAGCTGGCACTGGCTATTCTCAGTGGCATGAACGCCGATGAATTTGTCTGGGCGGTTAACCAGAACGACGTCAGCCGGCTGGTTAAGCTACCCGGCGTTGGTAAAAAGACCGCCGAGCGGCTGGTGATAGAAATGCGCGATCGGCTGAAAGACTGGCAGGGTATGGCAACCCCGGCAACGGACGCAGTTGCCGTTAACGCAGTAACCTCCGATTCAACCTTTATTCACCCGGCCGATGCACGGGCGGACGCCATTAGCGCGTTATTATCACTGGGCTACAAGCAGAACCAGGCCGACCGGGCTTTAAAAGTGGTTTACCAAAGCGAACTGAGCAGCGAGGAGCTGATTAAAGCGGCTCTTAAACAGCTTGCCTGATAAAGGATAACAAGAGCGCATGATAGAAGCAGATCAAATACCCAGTGATCGCCTGGTTGAAGGCGGCGTGCAGGGCGATGACGAGGCCATCGACCGCGCCATCCGGCCGAAGGTACTGACCGACTATACCGGGCAAAAGCACGTGGTTGAGCAAATGGAAATTTTTATCGAGGCGGCGCGTAAACGCCAGGAAGCACTCGATCATCTGCTCATTTTTGGTCCGCCGGGGCTGGGTAAAACCACACTGGCTAATATTGTCGCCAATGAATTACAGGTGAATATTAAGACCACTTCCGGGCCGGTGCTGGAAAAAGCCGGCGACCTGGCGGCGCTGCTGACCAACCTTGATGCCCACGATGTATTGTTTATTGACGAGATCCACCGGCTCAGTCCGGTGGTTGAAGAGATACTCTATCCAGCGATGGAAGACTATCAGCTGGATATTATGATTGGTGAAGGACCGGCAGCGCGTTCCATTAAACTGGATTTGCCGCCGTTTACGCTGATTGGTGCAACCACCCGAGCCGGCGCTCTGACCTCACCGCTGCGGGATCGCTTTGGTATTGTCCAGCGGCTGGAGTTTTACCAGGTCGACGAGCTGACCGATATTATTTCGCGCTCCGCTCATTATATGAAAGTGACCATGAAGACCGGCGGCGCCCGCGAGATTGCCCGGCGCTCGCGCGGAACCCCGCGCATTGCCAACCGCCTGCTGCGGCGGGTGCGCGACTATGCCGAGGTTAAAGCCAACGGCGAAGTGGATGAAACCATTGCCAATGCCGCCCTGACTATGGTGGATGTTGATCAGGCCGGCTTTGATTATATGGATCGCAAGCTGTTACTGGCTATTATGGAAAAATTTCTCGGTGGTCCGGTAGGACTGGATAATCTGGCCGCTGCGATTGGCGAAGAAAAGGACACCATTGAAGATGTGCTGGAACCTTTTTTGATTCAGCAGGGCTTTTTACAGCGCACACCGCGTGGCCGGATTGCGACACCAAGAGCCTATCAGCACTTCGGCCTGCAGCCGGAGAAAAAATAACACCGGGAAAAAGACAAAAAAAAGCCCGCACATAAAGTACGGGCAAATAGAACAACAAGAAGGAAATCTAAAAAATCCAGGGAACCAATCAAAAATTCAGAAGTAGTGACAACCAAACTCTGTGCTCTTGATTTAGTGGCTATTATACGGCTAAAACGGTTCTTATCAAACAAGAAAAATTACATAATCAGATTAAAAAAACTAATGCCTAAGTGTTGGTTTTTGCGCAAAAAAAGCACAACAATTATTCAACAATAATAAAAAACTATTTAAAAACAAGTAAGTAAATTTCAATTATTTCAGTTCTGTCATAAATAAAAGTCTGTTGATAAAATCGTCATCGATACTTTTAAAGGCTCGGCTGAAAATTATGACAAAACTGTCATTTTTAGGGGTTTTATAAATGCCACAGGAACATTTTGCCTGGCCAGTGCGGGTTTACTACGAAGACACCGATGCCGGTGGTATCGTTTATTACGCCAATTATCTCAAATTTCTTGAACGCGCCCGTACCGAATGGTTAAGGTCACTGGGGATTGAACAGGACAGCTGGTTAGCTCACAATAGAGGCTTTGTGGTTCGCCATGTTGACCTGGACTTAAAAGCGGCAGTGCAATTTAATGCTGAACTGACGGTCACTGTTAAGGTCGAACAACTGAAACGCGCTTCGCTGATATGCTATCAGCAGGTGCTGGGTAAAGACGGCACACTGCACTGTCAGGCGACCATTAAGGCGGCTTGTGTCGACCTTAAAGCGCTGCGGGCCGCGGCCATACCCGAACCCATATTAACCGCCATGCAACAGGCATTATAAAAACAGAGGTAGTAAGCGTGGAAACAGAATTGTCCTTTATTGATTTGTTCTGGCAGGCCAGCCTGTTGGTTAAGCTGGTGATGATTATCTTATTGGCCATGTCGGTCTGGGGCTGGGTACTGATTTTTCAACGCAAGGCGGTATTGAAGACGGCCAGCCAGGATGCCAAAAAATTTGAACAGCGGTTCTGGTCGGGCGTCGATCTGGCACGGTTATATCAGGAGATCTCGGCCCGGGCAAACAAAGCCAGGGGTATGGAGCTGCTGTTTCACGCCGGCTTTAAAGAGTTTGCGCGGCTGCGTAATCACCCCGGCGGCAGTGCCCAGACTACCGTTGAAGGAGCCTTTCGGGCCATGCGGGTAGCCCACGCGCGCGAGCTGGAAAAACTGGATAATCACCTGGGAATTCTGGCAACCATTGGCTCGATCAGCCCCTATATTGGTTTGTTCGGTACCGTCTGGGGTATTATGAATGCCTTTATTGCGCTGGGTGCCGTGCAACAGGCAACTCTGGCAATGGTCGCGCCGGGTATCGCCGAAGCCCTGATTGCCACTGCCCTGGGTCTGTTTGCGGCAATACCGGCGGTAATTGCTTACAACCGCTTTACCACCCGGGTTGAACAAGTCGACAACCAGTACATGAACTTCATTGACGAATTTACCGCCATTTTACAGCGTCAGGCGATGACTCAATCTGACAGCGCTAAGCCGGAGGGCAATGCGTTATGATGGTAATGCCGCGCAAGCGCCGTAAGCCGGTCGCGGAAATTAATGTTGTCCCGTACATTGATGTGATGCTGGTGCTATTAATCATCTTTATGGTGACAGCGCCGTTAATCACTCAGGGGGTCAAGGTTGACTTACCTAAAGCCAGTGCCGAAGCACTGTCAGAAGATTCGAAGCCGCCGCTGGTGGCGTCAGTGGACGCAGAGGGCAATTATTATCTGAATCAGAATACCGACCCGGATGCGCCCATCAGTGCTCAGGATCTGGCGACGCTGGTTGCTGCGCAGCTGGAAGTCGAACCGGATACGCCGGTGATGGTTAACGGCGACGGGGCGGTGTCCTACAACCAGATTGTTCAGTTGATGGTATTACTGCAACGGGCAGGGGTACCCTCAGTGGGATTAATGACAGACTCTTCGGAATCCTAATTGTGGCGAAAAACGTAACAGGTAAAGAAAGCTTAACCTTACCGCTGATTTACTCGCTGGCGATACATTTAGGTATTGCCGCTGTGTTGCTGTTCAGCTTTGAGCTTACGCCCAGCGAACCGACGCCGATGGAAGTTAATCTGAGCGAATCAGAGTTTGATCCGCAAGCGGAAGAAATTGTCCGTGCGGTATCAGTCGACAAAGCGGCAGTGCAGCAGCAGGTGCAGCGTATTCAGCAAGAAAAGGAAGCCGCCCGCCGCGCCGAGCAAGAGCGTATTGCCGAGCTGGAGCGACAAGCTGCGAATGCCCGTAAGGCCCGGGAACGCGAAGAACAGCGTCGTGCCGAAATCGAGCGGCAGCAACAGCAGCAGGAACAACAGGCAGCCGAATCCCGGCGCGCTGCTGAACAGGCGCGCCGCGAGGCCGAGCAACTGGCCGAGCAGCAGCGCCAGGCAGAGCAGGCCGCACGCGAGGCAGAACAACGCCGTAAAGAAGCGGAAGAGGCCGAGCGCCGCGCCGAGGCTGAACGCAAACGCCGCGAAGAAGAACGTAAGCGGTTAGAGGAAGAGCGCCGCAGAGCCGCTGAGCGTGAAGCACAGCTGCAAGAAGAAATGGAAGCAGAGCGACAACAGCGGGCTGCCGCTCGTCGCCAGCAAATGGCCAGTGAAATCGAAAAATATCAGGCATTGATCCGGCAGACCATTCAGCGCAACTGGAATGTGGAGGACAGCATGAGCGGTAAGTCATGTGAGCTGACTATCAGTGTTGCGCCCAGTGGTTTTGTTAAATCAGTGACAACCGGTAACGGCGATCCGGCAGTTTGTCGCTCCGCAGAGAACGCGGTACTGAAAGCGACCACATTGCCGGTATCGGAAGATCCGGAAATTTACGAACAAATGAGTACCATTAAGCTTACTGTTAAACCGCAGTTATAACCAAGGTGAACCATGAAAAAGCTGTTTTTGAACACATTGTTGTTTTTCGTTGTGCTGACGTCCGTCGCCCGTGCGGGTGTACTGGAAATTGTCATCACCGAAGGAATGGACACCGCGCGGCCGATAGCGGTTGTGCCGTTTAAGTGGCTGGGAGAGGGGCCTGTACCGGGACAACTGACCGAGGTTATTGCAGCGGATTTAACCCGTAGTGGTAAGTTCAACCCAATCCCGACCTCTGCTATGCCGCAATTACCGCAAAATGACGGCGAGCTGGATTACGCCGCCTGGGCGAAAATGGGCGTCGAGGCTGTATTGATGGGGACCATTGAACCCTATTCTGTCGACCGTTACATGATTAAATTTCAGCTGGTGGACGTATTACGCGGTCAGATTACCGGCGGCAGCGCGCAAATGCTGCGCGACGGAGAGCTGGTGCAGAGTCGTGACCATGTGCTGGACTCGCGCAGCTCTGTGATCGACGGAGACCAGTTCCGCCAGTATGCCCATCGCATTTCTGACGTGGCTTACGAGGCGCTGACCGGCGAACGGGGTGCCTTTATGACCCGCATCGCCTACGTTACCGTTAATCACGATGACGAATACCCCTACAAACTGATGGTCGCCGATTACGACGGCGCCAACGAAAAGATTTTGTTGCGCAGCCCCGAGCCGCTGATGTCACCGGCCTGGTCGCCGGACGGTAACAAACTGGCTTATGTCAGTTTTGAAAACGAGACCGCAGAAATTTTCGTGCAGGATATCTATACCACACGCCGCGAAAACCTGACCTCTTTCCCGGGTATCAACGGTAGTCCGACCTGGTCACCGGATGGTACAAAAATGGCCATGGTGCTGTCGAAAGATGGTAACCCTGAACTTTATGTTATGGACTTGCAAAGCAAAAACTTGCAACGGGTGACGCGTAATCGTACGATTGACACAGAGCCTAGTTGGACGCCTGACAGTAAATCCTTAGTATTTACGTCAGAAAGGGGTGGTAGACCGCAACTTTATAGCGTAGATTTACAATCAGGTCAGGTACGTCGGTTAACTTTTGAGGGTGAGCAAAACCTTGGTGGTACCGTTGCACCGTCGGGTGAGTCCATTGTCCTGGTCAACCGGACGCGGGGTAACTATCACATCGCCCGGCAGGAGTTTCCGCGGGGTACCATGCAAGTGCTGACAAAAACTCAGCTGGATGAGTCGCCAAGTATTGCGCCCAACGGAAGCATGGTGATTTACAGCACAACGCATAACAACAAACAGGTGCTGGCGCTGGTGTCAATGGATGGTCGTTTTAAGGCCCGTTTACCGGCGGCAAGTGGTGAAGTTAAATCACCGTCGTGGTCACCGTTTATGTAAAACAGTCAAATTAAAAACCATTATTTTAGACAATAAGGATTAATAGGATGCAGCTGAACAAATTATTAAAAGCGCTGGCAATTGCTGTACCAATGGCGACACTGGCCGCCTGTAGCTCGAACCAGACCACAGAAACCGGTGCAGGCGCAGGCCAGCAAACCACAGGTGGCGCATCGCAGGAGTCAGATTCAGGTGTTCAGGTCGGTGCTGCTGACCGTGCTAAATCACCTCAGGAAATCCGCGAAGAGCAAATGGAAGCGCTGCGTAAAGAGCACATT
The DNA here is from genome assembly GCF_044797955.1 of Idiomarina seosinensis. Taxonomy (GTDB): domain Bacteria; phylum Pseudomonadota; class Gammaproteobacteria; order Enterobacterales; family Alteromonadaceae; genus Idiomarina; species Idiomarina seosinensis_A. The sequence goes on from NZ_CP085211.1 coordinate 729,119, forward strand.
ATTTACTTTGCCTTTGACAAGTCAAATATCCAGTCTGAGTACGCAGAACTGTTGGCCGCTCACGCCGACTTTTTGGTGAAAAACCCGAACGCCAGTGTTGTTATCGAAGGCCACGCTGATGAGCGCGGTACACCGGAATACAACATCGCATTGGGCGAGCGTCGTGCTAAAGCTGTGCAAGACTACCTGGAAAACCTGGGTGTTCGTAGCTCACAGACATCAACGGTTTCCTATGGCGAAGAAAAGCCAATGGTTAACGAGTCTACCCCAAGCGCTTATGCGAAAAACCGCCGCGCCGTTCTTGTTTACTAATTGAGTATGATAAGAACAACGCTATTGGCGATGATGTTAGCGGTGCCTGCAGCCAGTCTGGCCCAGGCGCCGGTATCCAATTTGTCGCAGTCAGCCGATTCCCTTGAACAGCGGCTGGCGACCATCGAACGCATGATGCAGGCCCGTCAGGGTGCCCAACTGGACATGTTGCAGCAGCTGAGTGCTTTGCAGCAGGATGTTTCGGAGCTACGCGGCATTACTGAAGAGCACGAGTATCGGCTGGAACAGTTACTGCAGCGTCAGCGTGAGCTTTATCAGGAAATCGATCGCCGCTTTAGTCAGCTTCGTGACCAGCCGGCGCCGAGCTCGCCATCGGCGATGGGCCCGGTGGTATCATCGGGCGATGCAGCAGCGGACAGTGGCTCAGGAGGCGATGAGTATTCGGCTAATTTAAGCGAAAACGATGCCTACGATCGTGCCATCGCCCTGGTACTGGAAGATAAACGCTACGATGCGGCAATACCTGCTTTTGAGCAGTTTATCGAACAGTTCCCCGATTCCAGCTATTTACCTAACGCGCATTACTGGCTGGGTCAGCTGCAATTCGCCGAGCAGGCGTACGCTAAGGCTCGTCGGCATTTTCGTACGGTAGTGGAAGAGTATACCGACAGCAACAAGCGCGCTGATTCGCTATTGAAGCTGGGGGTGATAGCCGCCGAGCAGGATAAAAATGCCGATGCTAAGGCATTTTTCCAGCAGGTTATCGAAGAATACCCTGATACAACCGAGGCGAATTTAGCCCAACAACGGCTGAACGATTAGTCGTTATCAGCGGCGGCTTACTAACAGCGCCATAACAAGTGCTCGCTAATTAGGCAGTCGCACAAAAAACTGAAATTTTCAGTTGCATCACAGCGTTAATTAAGTAAACTATGCCGCCGTTGCCAAGGACAAATGCACCAGCAAATGTACCAGGCAACGGCAGCATTTTTAGTGGGTTGTTAGCTCAGTTGGTAGAGCAGTTGACTTTTAATCAATTGGTCGCAGGTTCGAATCCTGCACAACCCACCACTTTCAAATGCCACCACCAAAAAATGGGTTGTTAGCTCAGTTGGTAGAGCAGTTGACTTTTAATCAATTGGTCGCAGGTTCGAATCCTGCACAACCCACCATCTTCTGAAAAGATCAAAAAGCCAAAAAGTCCAAAACCCCAAAAATATCAAAAGTCATTGAAATTGGCTATAATGCCCATACCTTTACTGGACACGATGACAATTTAAGCAGGATGTATGTCAGCCATTCAGACCTTTGACAACCTAGATTACGCCTTTCCGGCTAAGCCGAAAGCTCTGACCGAAGAGCAAAAAGCTGAGTATCGCGCGCGGATTAAAAGCTTGCTAGAAAAGCACAACGCCGTCCTGGTCGCGCATTATTACACCGACCCTGAAATTCAGGCGCTGGCCGAAGAAACCGGCGGTTGTGTTTCCGACTCGCTGGAGATGGCTCGCTTTGGGCGTGATCACGACGCTGAGACATTGATTGTCGCCGGCGTACGTTTTATGGGCGAAACGGCAAAAATACTGACACCCCATAAAACTGTGTTAATGCCGACCTTAAAAGCGGAATGCTCACTGGACTTAGGCTGCCCGCCGCAGGATTTTTCAGACTTCTGTGACCAGCACCCCGATCGCACTGTGGTAGTTTACGCCAATACTTCGGCGGCTGTAAAAGCGCGCGCTGACTGGGTAGTTACCTCCAGCATGGCGCTGGAGCTGGTCGAGCACCTGGACAGCCAGGGCGAAAAAATTCTCTGGGCGCCCGATCGTCATCTGGGCAATTATATTCAGAACCAGACCGGCGCCGACATGATCATGTGGCAGGGTGCCTGTGTGGTGCACGATGAATTTAAAGTTAAAGCGCTGCAGGACCTGAAAAAAGTTCATCCTGAGGCAGCCATTCTGGTTCACCCCGAGTCACCGCAAAGTATTGTCGCTATGGCTGACGCTGTGGGCTCGACCTCGCAACTGATTAAAGCCAGCCAGGAAATGCCGAACGAAACCTTTATTGTGGCAACGGACCGCGGCATTTTTTATAAAATGCAGCAGCTGGAGCCTAACAAGACCTTTATCGAAGCCCCGACAGCGGGTGAAGGCGCCACCTGTCGCAGCTGCGCCCATTGTCCGTGGATGGCCATGAACGGCCTCGAGGCCATCGCTAACGCACTGGAGACCGGCGGAGAGCAACACGAAATACATGTTGACCCCGAATTGGCCGAACAAGCCATGAAACCCCTCGACCGCATGCTCGCCTTCTCTGCCCAGCTTAAGCGGTAGTAACACGTTTGTGTAATGATATAACCGCAGAGACGCAGAGCCCGCAGAGAAAAGACTTTAAAAGGTAAAGACAAAAGCTGTTTTACCACGGAGTACACGGAGAGCACGGAGAAAAACCGTTTAAAAGGTAAAGACAAAAACCTGTTTTACCACGGAGTACACGGAGAGCACGGAGAAAAACAATTTAAAGGGTGTTTACCATTAAGAGTCTTTTCTCCGTGTCCTCCGTGTCCTCCGTGGTAAATTTTTTTGCTCATCGTTCCTCCGCGAGCTCTGCGCCTCTGCGGTTATATCTCTGAGTCAATCACCCAGCATTGCCCGGTAGCCGCTTTTGTAATCGGGATACTTTAATTTAAAGCCGCTTTCGCGCAGTTTGCTGTTATCGCAGCGTTTACTGCCCCGCGGCCCGGGGCCCGGTTCGACTTCGTTTGGTACCGGCACATCAAGCTGATCGGCCAGCCACTGATAGACCTGATACTGTTTGGTCGGCTGATCGTCATTGAGCAGGTACAGCGGCTCGCGCTTTTCAGGGTTTTCGATAATAAACTCGATAAAGCGCGCCACGTCATCCTGATGAATACGATTGGACCAACTGTCGCGCAAAGTGACATCCTGCTGCTTTAACTGGCGTACCATAAAATCCCGGCCTTCGCCGTAAATGCCACTGCAGCGCAGACGAGTGCTGGGTGCCGACAGGTCAGCAATCAGCCGCTCCGCCTGCAGCAGCATCTTGCCGCGCTCGTTACCCGGCTCAGTCGGTGACTGCTCATCAACCCATTCGCCCTCTTTTTGCCCGTAAACGCCGGTGCTGGACACATAAATCACATAAGGCGAGTAATCCAGACCATTGAGCACCTGCTGCAGATGCCGACAGGGCACAACGTAGCCCTTGCGATAGCCTTCACCACTAAACTCCGATGGCGTTAAGGTCACGATAATGGCGCCAAACTCATTGCCGTGTAATACCGCTTTTAAATCCTGCTCATTACCGGCGTCGGCAGCCACCAGGTCAACCCCTTTAATCTCGGGTTTGTTATCAGGGTGGCGACAAAGCCCCATAACCGAGTGTCCCTTTTCAACCAGTAAAGTGGCTGCGCGCTGCGCGATATCACCGTACCCAATCGACAAAATATGCATGCTAACCCCTTAATATTACGTGTTTTATTGAGTCACTGAATAATCTAACACACTTGCGCAACAATGGCCGTTGGGGTATGTTAGTAGACTGTTAATACAGGCAGTATAGCAGGTACGCAATGAGACAAGGCAGCACATTGCAGCGCAGCGACGGAGCGACAAAGCAGGTTAATTCATTCGTGCTGGGACGGTATTACCGGCGCAGTGAAGAACGCATGAATTTTACCACCGAGGTACTGGTAAAAGGGCAGCTTAACGGCAGTCCACTTAAGTTTAAAGCTACCACGGTTGATATTTCAGCTCAGGGACTGCAACTAAAACTCCCCGATACGGTGCCCGCCAACTATCTGGCCGAGCAAGTCCTCAGTATTCATTTTCTTGGTCTGGCCAGGGACTTTGTTATCGATGCTAAGACACCTTACAGTTACCATGCACTGGGTGTGCGCTGCAAAGACCAGACTAATTATCTGCGTCTTCGTCGCCAGACCTTTGCCGGCGATGGAGCGCTGGATAAACTGCTGCGCGGCTTATTAAAAACCTACAAGTTTCGCTATAAAGTTAACGTTGATCATGTTGTCCAGTCGCTGCGGGCAAAGGGCCACGAAAGCCACTGGCTACAGGCTCAACAGGGGCTGCCGCTGGTATTCTCGGCTGATATTAAAAAGCCAGTCTATACCTTAAACACCGCCGCAAATAGCCGGGCTGTCGATTATTGGTGCGAGCGCGACGCATACAGGCTTAATAGACTGCTGGGCCAGCGCTGGGTCCGCCTGGCGCTGGCAAAACTGCGCAGCGAACCACAACAAAGCCGGCGACAACTGGCATTTTATACCATCGAAGTGCCACTAAAGGGCAAAACCCAGTGTTACGCAATTCCTGCCAATGCGCTAACCAAAGACCAGCAGCTACGCTATCAGCTGGCCGAGCTACAACAGGCCGGATATCCGCTTAAATCGATGGTACTTAGCCTGACCTACAGCGTGCAGGACCGGCTATTTGTCGGCTTGTTAACCACCCTTGATGTGCCTCAGCTGAATTCGCAGCAAGAAACAAACACCACTGCCGGTACTAAAGCGCGATTAAAGCTTTCGTCCCTGGCCGCCTATTGCTTACAGGAACAAACCGCCGGCCCAAGCAAAGTGGTAAAACGCCATCCACGTTTAGTACAAATGTACACTCAGTCAGGTTTATGCAGTGCGCTGTTTGTACACAAAAGCCAGCGGCGCAACAGCGATATTGGCCTGGCCGCATTAATGCCGGTAAAGCACGGCTTGCCATGCTGGTATAAAAAAGCCGAGATGTGGCTTAATAATCAGTACAACATCCTCGGTGGAGCACAGTTAAAGCAGCAGATACTGGATAAACTAACGCAGTTAAAGCCTGCGGAGTTTACTAAAGGCCGTACCCTGTTGCTGAATATCAAACCCCGGGCCGAAGGGCTTGAACCTAAAGTCACTGGCCGTTGGCTGGATGAATTTACGACGCCGCAGCAGGCCGGGCGTTTTGTTAAGCAACAATATCAGCAACAACAGCTGCTTGCTGTAAACGTCGAACTGTACCGGTGCCGGCAAGGCTCACTGCAGGCGCTGCAGGATGATTTAAATTATGTAAGCACTTACTTGCCGGAGCGGGCCGACAAAATTGAGCGACAGTTAAAATCGATTGACTCGGTTATTGGCCTGCAGGATGTTACCGGGCCTTTAATGCGGATGTTATTCTCTGGTTTGCTTTAAAGAAGTGACTGGTTTACTGAATGACTTGTATGTGTCCGGGTAACTGCTTATGGTAGTCTTTATTTTTTTATAAAGCATAATTAATTGATGAGAAAAAAACGGCTTAACCATTTAAAAGCGCTGGAAAACGAGTCTATTCAGATTTTCCGCGAAGTAGCGGCGGAATTTGATAACCCGGTGATGCTGTACTCGGTGGGTAAAGATTCATCGGTATTGCTGCATCTAGCCCGCAAAGCCTTTTACCCCGGCAAAATTCCTTTTCCTTTGATGCACGTAAACACCACCTGGAAGTTTCGCGAAATGATTGAGTTTCGTGATCGCATGGCCCGGGAGCAAGACTTTGAACTGATTGAGCACATCAACCAGGAAGGCGTTGAAGAGGGGGTCGGGCCCTTTACCCACGGCAGCGCGCTGCACACCGATGTGATGAAAACACAGGCCCTTAAGCAGGCCCTTAATAAGCACCAGTTTGATGCAGCTTTTGGCGGCGCCCGCCGTGATGAAGAAAAGTCCCGTGCTAAAGAACGAGTGTATTCATTCCGTGATAAAAACCACCGTTGGGACCCTAAGAATCAACGACCCGAGCTGTGGAGTATTTTTAACGGTAAAGTCAACAAAGGCGAGAGCATCCGGGTGTTTCCTTTGTCCAATTGGACCGAGCTGGATATCTGGCAATACATCTATTTGGAAAACATTGATATCCCGTCGCTGTACTTTGCTAAAGAGCGGCCGGTGGTTGAACGCGACGGTACCCTGATTATGGTTGATGACGACCGTATGCCCTTAGAAGAGGGCGAAACACCAGAAATGAAAATGGTGCGCTTCCGTACGCTGGGCTGCTACCCGTTAACCGGTGCGATCGAATCTTCAGCTGCTACGTTACCGGAAATTATTCAGGAAATGTTGCTGACCACGACCTCAGAGCGACAGGGCCGCGTGATTGACCGCGACAGCGCCGGCTCAATGGAGAAGAAAAAAATGGAGGGGTACTTTTAATCATGTCACATGCCAGCCCCCTCATTGAGCAGGATATTCTTGCTTACTTAAAGCAACATGAAAACAAAGAGCTACTGCGCTTTATTACCTGCGGCAGTGTAGATGACGGGAAAAGTACCTTAATTGGTCGTCTATTGCATGACAGCAAAATGATTTTTGAAGATCAGCTGGCGGCGATTACTGCCGACAGTAAAAAATCCGGCACGCAGGGCGACGAAGTCGATCTAGCGTTGTTGGTTGACGGTCTGCAGTCTGAGCGCGAGCAGGGCATCACCATTGATGTGGCCTACCGGTATTTCTCCACGGACAAACGTAAGTTCATTATTGCCGATACCCCCGGCCATGAGCAGTATACCCGTAACATGGCGACCGGTGCTTCAACCTGCGATTTAGCCGTGATCTTGGTGGATGCCTCACAGGGTGTGCAGACTCAGACCCGCCGGCACAGCTTTATCTGTTCATTGCTGGGTATTAAACATGTGGTTGTTGCCGTTAATAAAATGGATCTTGTCGATTATTCGCAGGACGTTTACAAAAGGATCCAGGCTGACTACCTGGAAATGGCCGGCTCGCTGGATATTCCGGATGTGCGCTTTGTGCCCATTTCGGCACTTAAAGGCGACAATGTTGTTAACGAGAGCGAGCATTTAAGCTGGTTCCGTGGCTCGACGCTAATGCAGTATCTGGAAAACATTGTAATTGACCGTGAAGTCGCAAGCTCAGAGTTTCGTTTTCCGGTGCAGTATGTCAACCGGCCTAATTCCGATTTCCGCGGGTTTTCCGGCACCATAGCATCGGGTGAAGTGGCTGTCGGTGATGCCATTCGGGTACTGCCGTCCGGTACTGTGAGCACGATTAAAGAGATTGTGACTTTTGACGGCAACATTGACTCTGCGGGTGCGACTCAGGCAGTCACACTGACGCTGAACGACGAAATGGACATATCCCGCGGCGATATGATCGTTAAGAAAGACGAGCTGGCGAATGTCTCCAGCCGCTTCCGTGCAAAAGTCGTTTGGATGAACGAAAAACCACTGGAAATTCATCGCGAGTACTACCTTAAGTTTAACTCTAAGCTAACTAGTGGCTCAGTGACTGACGTGCAGCACCGGATCGATGTGAACACCTTTGCTGAGCATAAAGCGGGCAAGCTGGAGCTGAATGAAATTGGCCTGGTGGATGTGCAGGCGAATGAAAAAGTCATGTTTGATGATTATCAGTCAAACCCGGGAACTGGTGCGTTTATTGTCATTGACCGCATGACCAACATGACGGTAGCGGCGGGGATGATCACCCAGGCACTGGCAGAAGATACCGGCAGCGACGCGCCGGCCGAGTATAGCGAGTTCGAACTAGAGCTAAACGCACTCGTGCGCAAGCACTTCCCGCACTGGGACGCTAAGGACCTGCGTAAACTTTAATACGTGTTTTAATGCGTGCGTCAGGACGCACGCTACGGGTTACCGTAGGTCGCGTCCTGACGCGACAGTAAAATAAGGAATAACATGCAGGGATATTTGCTTGCGGGTTTGGTGTTGCTGATGGTGGTGTTGCTGGTGCGCTTTCAGGGGCGCTCGGTGGCTATCTTTGGTGGTGCTATGCTGGTGTGTTTGTTAAGTGGTTGGATTGGCCAGGGTGAGCTGCTGTCTAATGCGTCTAACCCGGGCCTGGCAACGCTTATTATGCTGGTTATCGTGTCCTTTGCTTTGGAAAAGACCAGTGTATTGCGAATGGTATCCCGCCGTTTGTTTTCGGAGTCGGAAACTAAGTCCCTGTTAAAAACCATCAGCTTTACGGCGCTGGCGTCGTCGGTACTAAACAATACCGCTGTGGTGGCGGCGATGTTGAACAGCGTACGCAATAACCGCTTTGTTCCCTCGTCCCGCCTGCTTATCCCACTATCCTACGCTGCCATTATGGGCGGTACGCTGACGTTGATTGGTACCTCGACCAATCTGATTGTTAATTCCATGCTGACTGATACCGGCCACCCGGGCTTTAACTTTTTCGACTTCACCCTGGTTGGTGCCGGCGTTACTCTGGGTGGTCTGGCGACTTTATACGTTGTCAGTCGCTTTTTACCGAATATCAGTACTGCTTCTGAGAAAAAGACTGAATATTTTGTCGAAGCCGAGCTGGATGCACAATCGCCTTTGGTGGGGCAATCCGTTGAGCAGGCGGGTTTACGTCATCTGGAAGATTTATTTTTGGCTGAGATTATCCGTCAAGGCCAGGTTTTACGGCCCGTCGCGCGCTATGACGTGCTGCAGGCGGGTGATAAATTGCTGTTCAGCGGTGAAATCAGCAAGGTGCAGGTGCTAAAGCAGTTCGCAGGGCTGGATTTATTTGCTGATAAAAGCGGCCTTGAAACCCAGCAGCTAACCGAAGTGGTGATACGCGAAGACTCGGTGCTGGTGAATAAATCGCTGAAATCCAGTCAGTTCCGGGCGCGCTTCGATGCCGCCGTAGTGGCCATTCGCCGCGACGGTGAACGAGTCAGTGGCAAACTGGGTGAAGTGCGGCTGCGCGCCGGCGACTTTTTGCTATTAGCCACCGGCCCCGACTTTGCCGCGCGCACTAACTTAAGCAAAAACTTTTATTTGTTAAGCGGGGTCGAGCCCGACAACATGCTCAGTGGCTGGCGCGAAAAACTGACGCTGTTTGGGTTTTTGGCCATGATTGGCGTGACCGTGCTGACCGGTTCGTCATTATTTGTCGCCGTGCTGTGTTTGCTGGCGCTACTGTTGGTCAGCGGCTGTTTAAAAGTAAACGAGATAAAGCGCCGCTTCCCGGTGGAAATTTGGGTGATAGTAACCAGCGCGCTGTGCCTGGCCTCGGCCATGCAAAACACCGGGCTGGCGCAGGTGATAACCGATTACGCCCAGAACTCACTGGCGGGCCATGGCGTCTGGCTTACCTTTATTGGTGTGTTTTTAATCACCTATATTTTAACCGAGATTATCACCAATAACGCCGCTGCAGCATTGATGTTTCCGATAGCCTACAGCCTGGCTCTGGGTCTGGGTGTTGACCCCTTCCCGATGGTGATGGGCGTGGCTTTTGCCGCGTCGGCGAGCTTTATATCGCCGTATGGGTACCAGACCAACTTAATGGTGTTTAACGCCAGTAATTACCGGTTAAAACACTTCGTACTATCGGGCATACCCGTTGCTGTGGTGTACTGCACACTGGCAATAGGGTTAATCCCGCTGGTCTTTCCGTTTTAAACAAGAAAGATATAACCGCAGAGGCGCAGAGCACGCAGAGCACGCAGAGAAAAACAATTTAATTGTAAAACACACTCTTTTGTTTTTGTCTTTACCATTAAAAGTCTTTCCTCTGTGACCTCTGCGCCTCTGCGGTTATATCTTGAAGAGGTTTACAGATGAAGTCTGAGAATACAGTTTGGCATGCGCAGAGTGTTTCTCGTGTTATGCGCGAGCAGCAGAAGGGCCAGCGCGGTAAGGTGTTGTGGTATACCGGCCTGAGCGGTTCGGGTAAGTCAACGATTGCTAATGCGGTGGATAGTAAGCTGCATGAACTGGGTAAGCATACTTATCTTTTGGACGGTGATAACGTCCGGCATGGTTTAAACGGTGACTTAGGCTTCGATGATGCTGCCCGTATTGAGAACATTCGCCGGGTGGCCGAAGTGGCTAAGTTATTTGCCGATGCCGGGCTTATCGTTAGTACGGCGTTTATTTCGCCGTTTAGAAGTGACCGAGATTATGCCCGCGAACTGATTGGTGTGGAGGATTTTGTTGAAGTGTTTATTGATACACCGCTGGAAGTTTGCGAGCAGCGCGATCCTAAGGGCTTATACAAAAAAGCCCAGGCGGGTGAGATTAAACACTTTACCGGTATCGATTCCGACTACCAGAAACCGGCCAATCCCGAGATACACATTAAAACCGCTGAACTCAGTATTTCGCAGGCGGTGGAGCAGGTCACTCAGTTTTTAAAGATATAACTGCAAAAGCGTAAGATACATCTCTGTGGTTATATCCTTGCGACTTGCGTTATCTGCCTGTGCTAAGCATAATCAAAGGCACACAATTAACGCAGGATAGCCGAATGAAAACAATAAAAACTCTGACTTTAGCGGCCTTGCTACCGCTTTCTGCCTTCGCTCAGGATGCTCTGACTTACACCGATCAGGAAAAGCTGCACGATATTGCTGCGGCGGTTAAAGCCGATCGTATCCGCCAGGATATCGAAATGCTGGTGTCTTTTGGCACCCGTCATACCTTGTCGGAAACTGAGTCTGATTCTCGCGGTATTGGCGCCGCGCGGCGCTGGATCTACGAAGAGTTTGAGCGCATTTCGGCGGACTGTGGCGGCTGTCTGGAAGTGATGTACGTCAGCGACGTAATTGAAGGTGAGTCACGTATTCCGGAAGCGACAGAAGTTAAAAGCGTTATCGCTATTCAGCGCGGCCAGTCGGACCCGGGTCGCTATGTGATCATGTCGGGGGATATTGACTCACGGGTCAGCGATGTTATGGATGCGACCTCCGATGCGCCCGGTGCTAATGATAACGCCTCAGGAGTGGCGGGGACGTTGGAGGCGGCACGGGTGTTGTCGCAGTATCAATTTGACGGCTCTGTGGTTTACGCGGCACTGGCCGGTGAGGAGCAGGGCTTGTTCGGTGGCCGCATTCTGGCAGAAAATGCCAAGCAGCAGCAGTGGCGCATTAATGCGGTACTGAATAACGATATGATCGGCAATATCGAAGGGGTCAATGGCGTTATTAATAACACCACCGCGCGTATTTTTGCCGAAGGTACACGGATGGATGAAAGCGACCGTGAGGCCACGATGCGCCGCTTTTATGGCGGCGAAAACGACTCGCCTTCACGCAATGTGGCCCGCTATGTTGATATGATGGCTGACCGCTACATTCCGAATCTGGACACCATGATTGTTTACCGGCTGGATCGCTTTGGCCGCGGGGGGCATCACCGGCCCTTCAACGACCTGGGTTATCCGGGTGTGCGCATTATGGAAACCAACGAAAACTACAACCGTCAGCACCAGGATCTGCGCACCGAGGACGGTATCGAATACGGCGATACCATTGATGGGGTTGATTTTGATTATGCGGCTAAGTTAACGGCACTGAACGCGGTTTCTCTGGCTGGCATGAGCTGGGCGCCGGAGCCACCGCAAAATGTTGATATCGAAGGTGCGGTTCAGCCCTCGACTACCCTTAAATGGGATGATGTCCGTGATCCGGATAATCTGGCCGGCTATAAGGTTTACTGGCGTCTGACCACGGCCCCGCAATGGCAGTGGAGCCGTTACGTCGGTGACGTAAATGAATTTACCCTTGAAAACATCGTTATTGATAACTACGTATTTGGTGTAGCCAGCGTCAGTGAAGATGGCTTTGAAAGCCCGGTTGTATTCCCCGGACCGGCTGGTGAATTCAGCATTGAATTTGAGGAGGCGGAAAATCAGTAAGCCAAATTTTTTACCCTTAGACCGGGATTGCCGTATTGGTTTTGAACTGGAGTTTTCCGGTTTGTCAGTGCAGCAGACCCTGGACACTCTGCAGCAGGAGTTGCAGGGTGAGGTTGAAAACCAGTCGCTGGCAGAGCGCAGTATTACCCACTCCGAGTTGGGTAAGTTTCAGATTGAGCTGGACTGGAACTACCTGAAAAAAACCGCTGCCGAGCAGTCGGCCAGCGAGCTTGGCGAAAAAGCCTGGCTTAAGGAACTGGGCAGTCTGGCTGAAAAAGTGGTGCCGATGGAAGTGGTCTGCCCACCCTTAACACTGGAGCAGTGTGAGCAATTATTACCGCTGACTGATGCGCTGCGTAAAGCCGGCGCGCGGGGTACCGATGACTCCTGGTTAGCCGCTTACGGCGTCCATATTAATCCGGAAGTTCCGATGGATGAGGACGGTAATGTCGATCCCAATGTCTTACACCGTTATCTGCAGGCCTACGGAATACTGCAGTGGTGGCTGTTTGAGGCCCATGAAGTCGATACCACCCGTAAAATCAGCCCTTATATTGATAAATACCCGGAAAGCTATCTGCGGGTATTAATGGCGCATGACTCGATGAGTATGCCGGTACTGCTGGACGAATACCTGCAGCACAATGCCTCGCGTAACCGCGCGCTGGATATGTTGCCGTTATTCGCTTATATCGATGAAGAGCGGGTAAATACGGTGGTCGGCGATGATAAAGTTAAAGCGCGTCCGACCTTTCATTATCGCTTACCCAATTGTCATATCGAACAGCCGGAATGGAATTTAACGGTACCCTGGAAAGGTTGGTGGGTGGTTGAGCAGCTGGCTAACGATCAGCAGGCGCTGGATTACTGGCGCGACGAATTTTTAGCACAGAGCCGGCCTTTAATTGGTGTGGCTGAAACGGACTGGAAACGAAGGATACAGGCATGGCTGATCGACCGCGAGTGGTGGTAACGGGTAACGCCCGCCGTTGGTCGCCGTCGTGGTGGTGCAGTTGGATTGCTTTACGTTTGCTGGGGGCGAGCCCGGTTCGTGCCAGTGTTCGCCATAAAGTAGACCTTGATGAAACCATTGACGCGGTCGTTATCGGCGGCGGCGATGACATCAGCCCGTCGCATTATGACCAGCCCGCCGAGCACGATGGCGAGTACGATCCCGAGCGTGACGATCTGGAAATTGAATGGATTAAGTGGTCCTTGCAGCATGGCAAACCATTGCTGGGCATCTGCCGTGGTTCACAGTTAGTTAATGTAGTTCTGGGCGGCAAGCTGAATCAGAATATTCGTGAATTACGTAAGTTAACCTATAATCGCCCCGGTTTGCTGCCGACCAAACAGGTAAAGCTGGCCAGTGACAGCCGGGTGTCGGAAGTTTGTGGTAAGCGCAAATTGCGGGTCAACAGTCTACACTCACAGATTGTCAGCGAAACCGGACAGCAGATGAAGGCCGTGGGCTGGGATCTGGACGGCTTTATTCAGGCTTCTGAGCATCAGCAGCGTCACATTATTGGAGTGCAGTGGCATCCGGAGTATCTATTTTATGTCCCGAGTCAGTTACGTTTGTTCCGTTGGTTGTTGGCTTGCAGTCGCAGTACTGCTGATTAGTTGCTCATCCCCTCAGTATAAGCCCGAAAAACCCTGGCACACGGCGGGCGGCTTTCAAAATACCTACGCAAAACACGATCAGGGCTTTTTTGATTATTGGCATATGCGCTGGTTTGGCGATGTCGACTGGAAAGATCAGTCGCAGCAGGCGCATCTGGTCCCGCAGGTCGAGGCTGATCTGCGCGCAATTCAGCAACCGGATCCGGAAAAGCGTCAGGTGACCTGGATTGGTCACTCGACGTTTTTGCTTCAATATCAGGGTCTAAATGTGCTGACTGATCCTATATTCAGTAAGCGAGCCTCGCCGGTCAGCTTTCTGGGCCCGTCGCGGTTAACGCCACTACCGCTAAGCCTGCAGGATCTGCCGCCGATTGATGCGGTGATTATTTCTCATGACCATTATGATCACCTTGACGCTGACACCATTCATTACCTGGGCTCGGATGTACAGTATTATGTGCCGCTGCGCTTAAAGCGTTGGTTTGTTGAGCAGGGTATTGATGCCGATAAAGTCACTCAGCTGGACTGGTGGCAGAGTGCCCCGGGGGCGATGCTTAGCGTACATGCAACACCAAGCCAGCACTGGTCTGGCCGCGGTTTATGGGATCGCTTCGAAACCCTCTGGGCCAGTTATGTCATTGATATCGGTGACTGGCGGTTGTGGTTCGGTGGCGATACCGGCTACAACGAGGTGCAATTTAAAGAGATTGGCGAGCACTTTGGGCCCATTGATCTGGCATTGAATCCGGTGGGCGCCTATTTGCCCCGCTGGTTTATGGAAGTTGCGCACGTGGACCCGGCCGGGGCTACCTTGATACACAAAGATATTGGCGCACGACAGAGTGTAACCATGCACTGGGGTTCTTTTCAGTTGGCCGCCGAAGGTATTCAGCGGACTCTGGATGATATCGCTGCGGCACGCCAGCAGGCGGGTCTGACAGAGCAGCAGTTTCAGGTTATGGCGATTGGTGAGACGCAGATTTTTTAAAGTTTGTTGATCTTTAGCCGATGGTTTCAGGTACAACTATTCGTAAAAGTCGAAACAATAATAGAATCAGCGGGAGCTGTTAATGACCATAGCACAGCGTTTATATGCAGGCTTTGCCTTTGTTATTTTGCTTATGGTGATCACCACAGTGGTGGGCACCTTGCAAGTTAACGAAATAAATACCACGTTAAACCAGGTAAATAATGTCGGTAGCGAAAAGCAGCGCTACGCGATCAATTTCCGTGGCAGCGTACATGATCGTGCCATTGCCCTGCGGGACCTGGTGCTGACCGAGCAGGAAAGCGAGCGTGAACAGTTTCGGGCTTTAGTGGCTGAACTGAAGCAAAATTATGCCGATGCTGAGCGCGGCATGAAGCGGCTGTTTGACAACCCCAAATACGTGAATAGCAAAGAAAAACAGCTGATGCAGCGGATTGAGGAGATTCAGCAGCGGGCTCTTGCGACTACCGAACGGGTTGAACAGCTACTGGCTAATGGACAGCGTCAGCAGGCGCAGAACTACGTATTGTCGGATTTATCACCGGCCTATGCCGAATGGCTAAATCGTATCAACGATTTTATTGACTATGAAGAACAGGTGATTTCTTCCGGCGTCGACTCGGTGCTCGAACGCAGTAACGGATTTACCACTTTGATGTGGTGGATCACTGTGTTTGCGGTTATCGCTGCGGGTGTCGTGAGCTACTTAATTGTCCGTAAGTTGGCGCGCACTATTGGTGGAGAGCCAGATGAGGCCGCTGAAGCGTTCCAGCGCATTGCTGACGGTGATTTAACGGTGACGACTCAGTCAGACTACCCCGATTCGATGATGGGCCAGATCAACCGTATGGTGCAGGATTTACGTAAGCTTATCGGAGAGGTGTCGGAATCATCCGAACAGCTGCTGGATTCGGCCAGCGAGCTGTCAAAAACTGCCAACAATAATTCGTCACTGGTGCAGCGGCAGCAGGATGAAACCACCCAGGGTGCAGCGGCCATCAACCAGATGTCGCAAACGGTTTCCGAAGTTGCGCGTCATACCAATGAAGCAGCGCAGCTGGCTGATGACAGCGATAAAGAAACGGACCGTGGCCGTGGCGAAGTCGAAGCAACCATTCAGTCGATTGAGGCTCTGGCCCATGAAGTTGAAAACGCAGCTGGTGTCATTGGTGAGCTTAGCGACAACACCGATGAAATTACCAAAGTGCTGGAAGTTATTGAAGGTATTGCTGACCAGACCAACCTGCTGGCACTTAACGCGGCCATTGAAGCGGCCCGTGCCGGAGAGCACGGCCGCGGCTTCTCGGTAGTAGCTGATGAAGTACGAGCACTGGCAAACCGGACGCAGGAATCGACGCAGAGCATTCAGTCGCTGATTGAGACCATGAAGGGCAGTGCCGGTAACGCAGTAACGGTAATGGAGCGTGGCCAGGATCAGGCCAGCAACAGTGTTGACCAGGCCCGTCGTGCCGGCGATTCACTTAACTCGGTACGAGATGCTGTGCGCCGCATGACCGACATGAACGCACAAATTGCGACGGCGGCAGAAGAACAAAGCTCGGTAGCGGACGAAATTAACCAGAACTTCCATGGTATTACTGAAGCAACTGAGCAGTCAGCCGCCGGCTCGACTCAGGTCAGCGAGGCCAGCACCGAGCTGAATCAGCTGGCGAAGCGCTTGAGTGAGCGGGTTCATCGTTTCCGCGTCTCTTGATGAGGCACAAGGACGGGTTAAGCTGCAGAAGTTTTAGGCGGTCGCTGCAAAAGCACTTGATTCGATCGGCTAAAAACCATAGTATAGCGCCCGTTCCGGAGAGGTGGCCGAGTGGCTGAAGGCGCACGCCTGGAAAGTGTGTATACGGTAACCCCGTATCGAGGGTTCGAATCCCTCTCTCTCCGCCAGTTAGTAGTAAAAAAAGGGCTCGCCGTTTGGTGGGCCCTTTTTTGTTACATCTATTGCCTATTAATGTTGATGCTCGGCCTCCAGCGCGTTACCTTCCGTGTCGTAAAAACCACTGGCACCAGCCTCAATGAATCCCTGAGAGACCATATTGGTCAAAAAAGGATCGGTATGGTCGTCACCGATGTCGGCATAATCCGTTGCCTGATAAACATCCCGATGAGCAAAAAAATCTGTGATTACTGCTTTGTCCTGATTCAGTCGCTGTTGTTGCCAGATAATCCGGTTACCCCTGGAATCACTGCGCTGAAACCGCTTAGGAAGCTGGTAGGCCGGTAACCAGTCGATTACCAGAGTCTGCTGAGCCAACTGCAGTTGATAGGTTTCCGTTTTTGAGCAACCTGAGCCCTGTTCGCTGATTTTGTTCATTCTTTGCAGTAATTTATCGGCAATCAGTTGATTGCGATAACTCCAGTTGGTCTCCCGTTTACCATGGATGATATCGTTCGGCTGATATTCGATAGCGCGCTGATGGGCATCAAAGTAACGGGTTGGCTTTAACATTTCCTCACGCACGAACTGCCACATTTCGGTCATTTGAGTTTGTGGATATTGATGCGCAACGTGTTGCGGTTTGCGCCATAAACTCATTTCGGTATGTTGTTCTGCTGCCTCTGTGGTGTGCGATATGCGGTACTCAGCCTGCACCCACTCAGCGTCGCATACCTCAGCATTAGCTTCAGCGGCCAGCAACAAGACTGAGATAAAAGTAACGTTCTTCCACATGATATTAATCTCGCAATAGAAATAGAAAAGGCGGCTGCTCGAGCCGCCTTAAAATAACAGACTTAGTTCAGGTTGGTTTCTGCCTGGTTCACCAAATCGCCGGCATAATCCATGATATGAAAAATGACACTTTGCTCATTCGTACCGTTTACCATGAAGGCACCTGGACCTTTGGCATAAATGCCCACATCTTCGCCCGAATGAGTTTCCGATGACAGTGGAATCAATGCTTCCTGGTGGTAGCCCATTTGCGTTGTGTCGATTTCGCTAATATCGTGACGACCCGCTGCAATCGGCATAGCGTAGGAGGCATCGGAGTTAGTCTGCTCGCCGAGATCCATAAAGCCGCGACCGTTTGTGTATCCCAGTGTAGTGTAGGGCAAACCGTCCGCAGCCTCAGCGGGAGCGTCTGCACCAACAGTTACCACCTTACCCAAAATTGGGTTGCCGCGTTTAGGGTAGCCGGCAATGGTAAAGACGTGACCGTGGTCCGCGGTGACGATAATTAAGGTATCCTCATCGTCAGTTAGTTCATCGGCTCTGGCAATAGCCTGCGCAAATTCGATGGTATCATTTAGCGCACCAGCAGCGTTGCCGGCGTGATGAGCATGGTCGATACGTCCGGATTCGACGGTTAAAAAGAAGCCGTTCGAGTTGTTATCCAGTACCGCGATGGCTTTTTCGGTCATCTCAGTTAAGGAAGGTTCACCAGCGATGTCGTTAACGCGGTCAGCTTCATATTGCATGTGCGACTCGTTGAATAAAGCAAAGACTTTGTCCGTTGCTTCAGTAGCCAGACCGTCAAAGCCGGCCTGATCAAACAGGTAGCTGCCGGTTGGGTATTTAGCCTGCCACTCAGCGGTTAAATCACGGTTGTCGGTACGGTCGCCTTCAATGCTGCTGGCAGCATCCACACTGTTAAAGGCTGCATCGCGGGGTAGGAAGTGACGTCGGCCACCGCCCATAACTACTTCCAGCCCATCGACATTGACACCGGCAAAGCGTGATTCCAGATTCTCTTCAAAATGTATCAATTGATCGGCGATGTCTTTACAGCCCTCATCGATAGCGGCTTGTGGTATGTCAGAGATATCTTCCCAGTTACGATCCGCAGATTTAGCATAAGTCGCTGCAGGCGTTGCATGGGTGATACGTGCTGTCGAAATAATGCCTGTCGCTTTACCTGCCAGTTCTGCCAGCTCAAGTGCGGTAACCAGCTCGTTGCCCTGCGCAGTAGTGCAATTACCAGGTGCTACACGTTCATCAACACCAATAACACCCACGTCGGTTTTTACGCCACTGACCATGGCGGTCATGGTACCGGCGGAATCAGGCGTTTGCGCATCAACGTTGTAGGTTTTTGATAGTCCGGAAAACGGAAAGCGATCAAAGCTGAGCTGATTTTCCTCGCCGGTTTGCCCTTTGCGTTGACCTTCCAGTATTCGGGCGGCAGTGACGGTTGAAATACCCATACCGTCGCCGACAAATAAGATAACGTTTTTGGCTTTGCCACGCGCATTGTCAACGGTGGCCTGCAACCAGGCTTCTTTGTTTTGCTGGGTTACCCGCTGTGCGTCAACATACCAGCTGTTATTGACGTTATTCAGGACCTCGCTGGCACTGATCGATGTCCGCCCCGGTTCACAGACGTAGCTGGTTTCGGTTATTTCATTATCGTCCAGCAAACCATTGGCATTTTCGTCCTGACCCGAATCAAAACGAACACCCCCGTGTGGGCAGTTTTCATTGCCCTTTGCAATATCAGTCTGGGTGGTGATACTACTTACGCCATCGCTGCCACTGGATCCGGCAGGACCGGTGGCGCCGCGTTCGCCATCATCGCCGTCAAGTTCACAGGCGCTTAGCCCCATGACGGTCAGGGCGATTAAACTCAGTTTAAATAATTTCATCTTCTGCTCCACTATTTCGCTGCAGGTTACTCGTCAAGAAGGCCTAGTGCTTGGTTAATGACATGAAAAACGGCGTTTTGCTCGACAACGCCCTGGACGAGCTGGCTGCCGGGGCCGGTTGCGTGCAGGCTAATATCTTCGCCAGAGTGAGTTTCGGAGCTAAGCGGAATCAGTGCTTCCTGATGGTAACCTGCGGCGGTGGTGTCAATACCGGTTAAATCGTGACGTCCGGCGTTAATCTCCATCGCATAGCCTGCATCCGAGTTTGTTTCGCTGCCAAGATTCATAAAACCACGTCCGTTGGTATAGCCTAATGTTGTGTAGGGCATGCCATCAGCTGCTTCAGCTGCTTGTTCAGCACCGACATTAACTACCTTGCCAAGAATAGGATTGCCGCGTTTAGGATAACCGGCGATGGTAAAGACGTGACCGTGGTCAGCGGTAACCAGAATTAAGGTTTCCTCGGGGTTGGTGCTGTCGTAGGCCGCTTTTATCGCCGCTTCGAAAGCGAGTGTATCGGTCAGTGCACCGGCCGCGTTACCGGCGTGATGAGCATGGTCAATACGGCCAGACTCAACCGTTAAGAAAAAGCCTTTATCGTTGTTATCGAGAATATCGATCGCTTTACGAGTCATTTGTTCGATGGAGGGCTCGCCGGCAATGTCGTTATCCCGGTCTGCTTCATACTGCATATGCGACTCGTTGAATAAACCCAGTACGCGGGTGGTCGAGGCTGCATCGATGCTGTTAAATCCAAGCTCATCGTATACGTACAGACCATCCTCGTATTGCTGCTGCCATTCAGCGGTCAGATCTCTGTCGTCGGTGCGATCACCCTCTACAGCACTGGCTGCGTCGCTGCTGTTGTACGCTTCATCTTTTGGTAAGAAGTGCCGCCGGCCGCCGCCAAAAACGACCTCGATGCCATCAACGTCGGCGCCGGTAAAGCGTTGTTCCAAATACTGTTCGAAGTTAACCAGTTGATCGGCAATATCGGTACATCCGGCACTAACGGCCGTTTCCGGCATATCGGAAATATCTTCCCAGTTACGGTCGGCCGACTTTGCGTAGGTGGCTGCAGGCGTTGCATGGGTAATTCGGGCGGTGGAGACAATGCCGGTTGATAATCCTTTGATCTCGGCCAGCTCTAAAGCTGTGGTGACTTCATTGCGGTCATGGTACCGGCTGAATCGGGTGTTTGTGCATCAACGTTGTAGGTTTTTACTAAGGCAGAACGCGGAAAGCGCTCAAAAGTCAGGTAGTCTTCTTCGCCAGGATTGCCTTTTAGCTGACCTTTGAGTATACGTGCCGAGGTCAGAGTTGAGACGCCCATACCATCGCCAACGAAGATAATGACGTTTTTGGCTTTAAATTGATTATTCGTGTTTTGTTTCTCGGTTAACTTCGCTTGACCGTCGGTGTACCAGCTACTGGTCTGCTGGTAGTCAGGCAGAGCCTGCTGTGCACCTGCAGTCATTGAGAGGCTTGCGGTAATGGCCGTAGCGATTGTTTTCCATCGTGTTTTCATCTGGTTTCCCCAATCGTTATTCAGTGTCGCTGTAATATCAGCGTGCTAGACTTAAGGAAGTTTCATGAAAGTTATGTAGAAACCTTGTTAAAGATTAGCGGTATTTATGTGACAGCCTGTGCTGGGCGCACTAAGGGTGCGGTAGTCAGGTCCTTTCGGTTAGTACGGAGGTGTGTGTGGTTCCTGCGACGAATGACTTCTGGTTTCTGCCCCTTGGCGGTACCGGCGAAATTGGTATGAACATGAACCTTTACGGGCATGCCGGGCAGTGGCTGATGATTGATTGCGGGGTGTCTTTTGATGAGCAGCTGCAGGCGGATGATGAGCTGGCGGTGCGTCATGAGGTGGTGGCGGCGGATCCGCGGTTTATGGTGGATAACCGCGACTTACTGGCCGGGCTGATTATTACTCACGCGCATGAAGATCACATAGGTGCCGTTGAGGATCTCTGGCCACGGCTGCGTTGTCCTATTTATACCACGCCCTACACAGCAGCGGTGTTGCGACGCAAATTAGCCTATACGGACTTTGCGGACCAGGTGACCATTATTGAGGTCAATGACCGCGGGCAGCAGACTATCGGTCCGTTCCGGGTTACCTGGTTGCGGCTGACGCACTCGTTACCCGACCCATATGGTTTGCTAATTGAAACGCCGGTGGCGCGGGTGGTTCATACCGGCGACTGGAAGATTGACCGGGACCCGGTATTAGGCGCGCCGATTGATGGCGCGGCGCTGCAGCGTCTGGCTGAGCAACCCATTGATGCGTTAATCGGTGATTCAACCAATGCCCTAAAACCCGGCTGGTCGGTTTCTGAGGGGGAGTGCTTTGCCGGTTTACTGGCCCAGACACAGCAAGCAAAAGGGCGCGTAGTGGTTGGCTGTTTCAGCAGTAATATTGCCAGACTGGTGACCCTGGCAAAAGTGGCAGCGCGCAGCGGCAGGCGACTGGCGGTATTCGGTCGCTCTTTAGAACGGCATGTGGCGACCGCCAGAGCTTTTGGTCTGTGGCCTGATGAACTGGAGCTGATTCATTATGGCCATGTAGGTTATTTGCCGCCCGCCGAGGTGATGGTCGTGGCAACCGGTTGTCAGGGCGAGCCGCGTGCGGCTCTCAGTCGTCTGGCTAACGACAGGCATCCAATGCTGGCGCTGGATAAAGGCGATACGGTGTTACTCAGTGCTATGGTGATTCCGGGTAACGAAGCACATGTGCAGGCATTGGTGCAAAAATTTACTGCCCGGGGTATTGCGGTGGTACAAAAAGAGGACACTGAGTTGCCGATTCATGCCTCCGGCCATCCTAATGAAGAAGAGCTTAAGCAAATGTACCGCTGGCTGCAGCCGCAACTGGTGATCCCTACACATGGTGAGCCGGAGCATTTGGTACGCCATGCCGATATTGCGCGCGAAGTGGGCGTGCGCCGTACATTAACCGGTCAGAACGGCGACTTATTTCGTATCGCTCCGGTGCCCAGTCTGCGACGCAAAGCGGTGAGGACCGGACGTATCCCGCTGGCGCGCTGAGCTGTTCGCTAAAAACTTGCGACCAAGGTCGAATTTTCTATTTGTACGGTCGGGTTATGCTGTTGTCAGGTTGTTAAAATTTGAGGTTACAGCATGCAGGCTTATCATCACATCTATAGCGAAGCCCAGCAGGATCCGGAAGGGTTCTGGCTGGATCAGGCGCGGCGGTTGCATTGGTTTGAAGAACCCCGTTCGGCCGCAGCGGTTAAGAAAAATGGTCTGGCAGACTGGTTTCCGGACGGAAAAATTAATGTCAGTTACCTGGCGCTGGACGCGCAGATTGAGGCCGGGCGTGGCGAGCAGGATGCGCTGATTTACGACTCGCCGGTTACCGGAACCGTGCAAACCTTCAGTTACCACGAGTTAAAGGACGAGGTGGCACGGTTTGCCGGGGTGATCCGCTCGATGGGTGTTGAAAAGGGCGATCGGGTGATCATTTATATGCCGATGATCCCGCAGGCTGCGATTGCGATGCTGGCCTGCGCCCGGGTCGGGGCCATTCATTCGGTAGTTTTTGGCGGCTTTGCTGCCCATGAGTTAGCGATCCGGATTGATGACGCCGAGCCGGCGCTGCTGTTAACCGCGTCCTGTGGTATTGAAGGCAAAAAGACACTGGCCTACAAACCGATTGTCGACAAGGCCTTAAGAGAAGCAGAAAAACCGCCTAAAAACGTGATTGTTTACCAGCGCGAGCAACAGCTGGCGGAACTCGACCAGCCCGGCGATCACCACTGGCAGCAACTGATGGAAACCGCTCAGCCGGTTGACGCTGTGCCGGTGGAAGCCACCCACCCCTTGTATATTTTGTACACCTCGGGTACCACCGGACGCCCGAAAGGAGTCGTGCGGGATCATGGCGGTTATGCGGTGGCGCTGAACTTTTCGATGAATTACGTTTACGGCCTGCAGCCTGGTGATGTATTTTTCACCGCCTCGGATGTCGGCTGGGTTGTCGGCCACTCCTATATTGTCTATGGACCGCTGATTCACGGCTGCACTACCATACTGTACGAGGGCAAACCGGTGAATACCCCGGACGCCGGCGCCTTCTGGCGGGTGGTTGAACAACACCGCGTTAATGCCATATTCTCCGCCCCAACAGCTTTTCGGGCGATTAAAAAAGAAGATCCGCAGGCAGAGCACCTTAAGCGTTATGACATCAGCTCGTTGCAGCGGGTTTACATGGCCGGCGAACGGCTGGATCCGGCGACTTATGACTGGACTACCAGGGTTACCGGGTTACCTGTCTATGATCACTGGTGGCAGACCGAGTCCGGTTGGCCGATGTGCGCTAACCCGGTGGGCGCAGGGGCGACAGCCATTAAACCGGGTTCCTCCAGTTTGCCGGTACCGGGTTATGAAATGGCGGTACTGGACAGCGCCGGTAAGCCCCTCGAGGCGCACCAGGAGGGCTCAATTTGTGTGCGGTTACCACTGCCACCGGGCTGTCTGCCAACAGTCTGGGGCGATGAACAGCGCCTGCAGGACAGCTATTTAAAAGCCTTCCCGGGTTATTACTGCAGCGGTGACGGCGGTTACATTGATGATGAGGGCTATGTTTTTATCATGGGCCGCACCGATGATGTGATTAATGTGGCCGGTCATCGCCTGTCCACCGGCGAAATGGAAGAAATTCTGGCGGCTCATCCGGCGGTCGCCGAGTGTGCCGTGGTCGGCACCCCTGATGATTTAAAAGGTGAGCTGCCGATTGGCCTGGTGATCCTGAAAAATGAAGCGGAAGTCGGCTATCAGCAGCTGCAGGACGAGCTGATACAGCGTATTCGTCAGCAAATCGGCGCCATTGCCTGCCTGAAGACCTTATACGTGGTGCCTAAGCTACCGAAAACCCGATCCGGTAAAATTTTGCGGCGCTTGATCCGGCAACTATTACAACGCGAAGATGTGGCGATTCCCTCGACTATTGATGATCCGCAGAGTATTGAAGCTATCCAGGCCTGCATTGAGGAGCAAAGCAAAACTAGCCAATAAAGGTAGTGCAGGCTAAAATGCGCCATTAACGAAACAAGGACAAAGGTTAATAATGGCGTTATCGGTTATAGCAGTACTTATCGGTCTGGTAGTTTTGGTGTGGAGCGCCGATCGCTTTGTCGAAGGCTCGTCGGCGGTGGCCCGCCATTTAGGTATGCCGCCCCTGGTTATCGGTATGGTAATTATCGGCTTTGGTACCTCAGCGCCTGAAATGGTGGTGTCGGCGATGGCATCGCTGGATGGTAGCCCGGCATTGGCGCTGGGTAATGCCTATGGTTCCAATATTACCAATATTGCGCTGGTTTTAGGTCTGACAGCGGTATTAGCACCGATTACTGTCAAATCCGGTGTCATCCGGCGCGAAATGCCGGTGTTGATTGGTATTACGCTACTCAGTGCCGTCTTATTATGGGACTTTACCATCAGCATGCCGGAGGCCTGGCTGCTGCTGCTGGTGTTCTTTGCTTACATGGGCTGGTCGGTGTATATCGGCATGAAAAGCAGTGATGACACCCTGGCAAATGAATACACTCAGGAGCTTGACTCGCACCCGCTGGCTTTAAGGCCCGCCGTGATCTGGTTAATTATCGGGCTAATTTTACTGGTACTCAGTTCGCGCTCGCTGGTGTGGGGGGCGGTGAATATCTCGCAGGCGTTGGGCGTCAGTGATCTGGTTATCGGCCTGACCGTCGTTGCCATCGGTACGTCGCTGCCCGAGCTGGCGTCAGCCATTGCTGCAGTGCGCAAAAACGAACACGATCTGGCCCTGGGTAACGTTATCGGCTCGAACATGTTCAACACCCTGGCAGTGGTCGGTATTGCCGGCGCCATCCACCCCATCGCGCTGGAGCCTTTAGTGCTTTACCGGGACTGGGTGACGATGGCCGCACTGACGCTGCTACTGTTGCTGTTTTCTCTGCGGATCAAGCGGCTCGGCCGCATCAACCGACTACACGGCGCGTCCTTTTTAATTATGTACGTCGCCTACAGCGTCTATCTGCTCTCTACTGGCTTCGCCCCGGCTTTTTAAAGCCGGCCTGAAGGAGGTATTGAAAACAATTCGCATTTGCGCTAACCTGCTATTGATAATAAAGGAGAGGCGCGAATGTACGTTTGTTTATGCAAGGGCGTGAATGATAAGACGATTCGTAAAGCGGTGGCGGCCGGCGAGGTTGAGTCGATGCGTGATTTACGCCAGCAGTACGGCGTGGCATCGCAGTGTGGCTGTTGCAAGCAAAGTGCGAAAGAAACCTTAAATGAGGCTCTTGAACAGCGCCAGGCAGCTCAGCCGGCGCAAGGTAAAAACCCCACTAAAATTCCTGCTGGCGTGTGCTACACTTAAGTTAATTTCTACCGGGAAACCGCTTAAGGAGCACACCGCTTATGAAAGGTGACGCAAAAGTTGTGCAACAGCTGAATGAGTTGTTGACCCTGAAACTTACCGCTATCAACCAATATTTCTTACATGCTCGTATGTACCGCAACTGGGGTTTTGAAAATCTCAACAGCCGGGCTTACAAGGCATCCATTAATGAAATGAAATACGCTGATGATATTATCGAGCGAATTTTATTTTTAGAGGGTATGCCAAACTTACAGGAGCTGGGTAAGCTGTATATTGGCGAAGATCCCCGCGAAATGCTGGAGCTGGACCACAAGGTTCAGTTTGAGGACGCTAATGCGATTCGTGACGGTATGGCCTGTTGTGAGGAGCATCAGGATTATGTCAGCCGCGATATGCTCTGCCGTATTCTTGATGGCCAGGAGGAACATCTGGACTGGCTTGAGACGCAACTGGATCTGATGAATCGTCTGGGTAGTGAAGTTTATCTGCAAACGCAACTGAACCAAGGGGAATAAGATGAAAGCTGAGAATAATGTTGTCGCCCAGTTAAATCGGTTGCTGGCTTTTGAACTGACTTCGATTGACCAATACACCTCGCATTCGCGCCAGTACGAAGATATGGGGCTGATGAAACTGTATGAGCGCATCAATCACGAAATTGATGATGAACGGCGTCATGCCGATCTGTTAATTCGCCGCATTCTATTTTTAGAAGGTGAGCCCGATATGGCAAACCGCGAGCCACATACGATAGCGTCAAATGTGCGGCAAATGCTGGAAAACGATTTGCAGCTTGAGTACAACAATGCCAAGACCCTGCGTGAGGTTATTCAGTATTGTGAGCGCGAGCACGATTATGTCACCCGAGACATGTTAATCGGCATTTTACGAGACACCGAAGAAGACCATGCTTACTGGCTTAAAATACAACTTGGCCTAATGGAAAAACTGGGGGAACAGCTTTACCTGCAGAGCATGAAGTAATGGATTTTATGATTGATGGCTGGGATTTTACTACTCAGCCGCCCTCCCGCATTGACGATTTAAGCCAGCAGCCGCAACCCGGCTGCTGGTATCATTTGCAGCGCGATGCTGAGGGTCTGGACCGCTGGTTAAAGCAGGCGGGTGTGCCTGATCCTTTGGTTGACGCCTTGACAGAAGAAGACACCCGGCCGCGCTTTCAGCGGTTAAAAGAGGGCTTTGTCCTTTTATTGCGTGGCGTTAATCTGAACCAGGGTTCGGCTCCTGAAGACATGCTCAGTTTGCGTATTTTATCCTACCGGGGCACCGTGTTTACGGTTCGTAAGCGACCTTTTAAAGCCATTACTCAACTACGCCAGGGCCTGGAAAAGCAGACCGGACCGGTTAATCTGGATGATTTTTTGGTGCAGTTAGTGGAGCAGTTAAACCTGCGAATCGAGGATGTCATTGACTCAGTCGAAGCCAATATTGAGCAGATTGAAGCACAGGGTTTTGATAAAACGGCGGAACAGCAACAAGCCTTAACCGGTTTGCACCGGCGTCTGCTGCGGTTAAACCGTTTTATACGGCCGCAGTTAGCTGCGTTGGATAAATTTACCAGTGTCAGCGAGCGCTGGCCGGATAATGAGCTGCATCAGTGGTTTTTAAACGAACGGGACACCACTCAGCGCTTGCTGGAGCAAATCGAGATGATGCTGGAGCAATTGTGGGTTCAGCGTGAGTTGCTGCAACAGGCGGTCGCCGAAAAGATGAACCGCAATACATACTGGCTGTCGGTGATAGCCGGTGTGTTCCTGCCGCTGAGTTTTTTAACCGGCGTGTTTGGGATTAATATTGGTGGCATGCCCGGTGTTGAAAACGAGAATGCCTTTGAAATTTTTGGCTGGGTACTGGTTGCTATTGCGATCATAGAATTTCTGCTGCTGCGGCGGCTGAGGTTCTGGTAACCCTTCAGCGCAATTAATCCGGCAGCTCGCAGACGTTCGAATCAAACACCACCAGATGATCAAAGTCCACATTGATACCAACCTGGGTGCCTTCGGACAGGGGCTGGTGCGAGGCACCGACGGCCAGTACCTGGCTGGTGTCGGGCAATTCCAGTGTGTACAGATAGTGTGAGCCGCGAAAGCCGCGGCCGACCACAATGGCGCGCAAATCGGCGTTATCGCGGTCGCTAATGATGACATCGTCCGGGCGTACCAAAAAGGTGACGTCGTGATCGCCCTGGTCGCATAAAACTTCATGGTCGATAACACCCAGGGCGCAATGCAGCTGGTTATCCCTGATTTTACCGGGGATGAGTACGCCGCGGCCGATAAAGTCAGCCACCAGCTGATGCTCGGGCTCGTGGTAAAGCGAGTAGGGCGTATTCCACTGCAGTAGCTGACCCGCGTACATAACCCCGGCCTTGTCAGCCATGGCAAAAGCTTCCTGTTGGTCGTGGGTAACCAGCAGAGCGGTAATGCCTTCTTCTTTTAGTAATTGCCGCACATCCTGAGCTAATAGCTCGCGCAATTCGGCATCAAGGCTGGAAAAAGGCTCGTCCAGCAGCATTAATTTAGGTTTGGGGGCCAGTGCCCGGGCCAGTGCAATACGCTGTTGCTGACCACCGGACAGTTCATGGGGATAGCGTTTCTGGTAACCGTTTAAATCGATGCGTTGCAGTAATTCTGTGATCCGTTGCTGCTGGGCTTCGGCTGACAGGTGTTCGATACCAAAGCGGATATTGTCAGCCACATTCAGGTGCGGAAACAGCGCAAAATCCTGGAACATCATACCGACCTGGCGTTGCTCCGTCGGTAATGATTTACCGTTGGCGGAAACTACCTCACCGTGCAGTTCAATAGTCCCCCGGGTAACCGGACTAAAGCCGGCGATGGCCCGCAGCAGGGTGGTTTTACCGCATCCCGAAGGACCCATCAGACAGCCGATGTCGCCGGGTTCTAAGGCAAAGTTCAGCTCATCGACAATGCGCTGTCCTCCCAGCTCGATGGCAACATCTTTTAAAGTTAACAACGCGCTCATTTAGTCTCCCGGTTTAATACTCTGAGTTCGTAGTGCCCGCGATAATAACATCACGGGAATTAACCCTACGGCAACAATCATTAAAGCTGGTGGTCCGGCATCGGCAAGACGTTCATCCGAGGCCATTTCGAATGCCCGAACCGCCAGCGTATTAAAGTCAAAGGGGCGCAGCACCAGGGTTGCCGGTAGTTCTTTCATTACATCCACCAGCACCAAAATAAGAGCGGCCAGCAGTGAACTGCGTAGCAAGGGTAAATGCACCCGCCACAAAATACGCCTGGGCGAAGCGCCTAAGGTGCGCGCTGTGTCATCCATTTGTGGAGTAATCTGGTCGAGACCAGAGCTGACGGTCTGCAGCGATACGGACAAAAAGCGTACGCTGTAAGCAAACAATAAGGCGACCACGGTACCGGACAGTAACAGGCCGGGGTTAATATTAAACAGCCATTCACTTAGCGCAATAATGCGATGATCCAGCCAGGCCAGCGGCGACAGTAAACCAACAGCGATAACAATACCGGGGATGGCATAACCTAAACCGGCCAGGCTGACGGCAGCCCGTAATGGTCGGGTGGGGTGGCGACGGCGACCGTAAGCTAGCCATAAGGCCAGCAACACCGTGATTGCCGCGGCCAGCAGACCCAGCCATAAGGTATTAAAGGTTAATAACCAAAAGTCGGGCTGTAGCCAGGTGCTGCCGCGTTTTACCGACCACAGCAACAGCTGTGCTGCGGGGATCAAAAAGCCGAGTAAGATTGGCAGCCAGCAGACGGCGGCTGCGGCCAGGGCTTGTTTGCCGCGTAATGGCTTTCTCATTGGCGCAGCGCCACCACGGCGCTGGTAAAATTTAGCGCGGCGCCGCGAATAGCGCTCAACCAAAATCAGCACGATGACAAAAATAAGCAGAATGGCGGATAATTGCAGGGCGCCCTGGGTATCACCGATGCCATACCAGGTACGAAAAATACCGGTGGTAAATACAGTGACACCGAAGTACTCCATGGTGCCGTAATCAGCCAGGGTCTCCATTAACGCGAGGGTAACGCCGGTAGCAATGGCCGGCCTGGCCAGCGGCATCGCGACCCGCCAGAAGCTCTTCCAGGGGCCGGCGCCCAGAGTCCGGGCGCTCTCAAAGGCAGCCGTTGACTGCTGCATAAAGGCAGCGCGGGTAATCAGGTACACATAAGGATAAAGCACCACACAAAGAACAAATATTGCGCCGCTTAAACTACGGATTTGCGGAAACCAGTAGTCACCGATTTGTAGATTGAAGGTAGAGCGCAGCGCCTGCTGCAGGGGACCGGCATAATCCAGCAGGCCTGTGTAGGTGTAGGCGGTAATATAGGCCGGCATGGCCAGCGGCAGCAATAAGCCCCAGCTGACCCAGCGCCAGCCGGGAAAGTCAAACTGACTGACACACCAGGCGGTACTGACGCCGAGAATAGTCACACCAAAGCCCACCGATACCAGCAGGATCAGTGAATGTTGGATGTACTCGGGAATTACTGTCTGCCATAAGTGGGCAAGCACTTCCCATTGGGGATTTAACAAAGATAGGGCGACCACAATCAGTGGTAGCCCTATCAATGCCGCAACACCGAACAACAATAACGGGCCGCGGGTCATGTCGTTATCTCCTTGCTGTTATCTCCAGCCGGCACGATTCATCAAGCGCACCGCTGCGGCATTATTTTCGCCAAGGATGTCCATTGCAATATCATCTTTTTTGAACTCACCCCATTGCTGCAGGGTCTCGCTCCAGCTGACACCCTCGCGCACGGGATATTCATAATTTGCCTCAGCATACCATTTTTGTGACGGTTCTGAGAGTAAAAACTCGATCAGCCGGCGTGCTTCGTTCAGATTGTTAGCATGCTCGGTAATGCCGATACCGGAGACGTTTACATGAGTACCCTGAGCGTCCTGGGCAGGCCAGAAGATTTCAACTTTTTCTGCTGCGGCGCGCTGTTCAGCATCATCAGAATTCAGCATATGGCCAAAGTAGTAGGTATTGGCAACCGCCAGGTCACAGATGCCGTAGGCCACGCCTTTAATTTGGTCACGGTCGCCGCCTACCGGTTGCCGGGCAAAATTATCGACAAATTCTTCCGCCCATTGCTCAGTGGCTTCTGTACCATGATGGTCAATTAACGCAGCAACCAGTGACTGGTTGTACAGGTTATCAGAAGAGCGAATACAGACCCGATCGTCCCAGTTATCGTCTGCTAAGGATAAATAATCGTCAAGTTTGTTCACGTCAACGCGCTGCGGAGCGTAAAAGATAGGCCGGGCGCGCAGGCTTAAGCCGACCCAGTAGTCTTCGTCCGAGCGGAACTGTTCAGCCACCTGATTGGTAATTTCGGGTGCCGCTAATGGCTGAAAAACGCCTGCCGTAACGGCCCGGTGCAGGGCGCCGGCGTCAACGGTCAGAAAGAGATCGGCCGGGGTGTTGGCACCTTCGGACTTTAGCCGGGCCAACAGGGCATCGGACTTACCCGTTAATAAATTTACCTCAATGCCGGTTTGTTCACTAAACTGGTCTAACAGAGGTTTAATTAAAGCTTCCTTACGAGAGGAATAAATATTGACTTCGGCAGCGTTAGCCGCCACCGGTAATAAACTCGTGACAATGCCGGCGAGCGCCATTACTGTAGTTAACTTGCTGAAATTTATTGTCATAGAGAAACCTCGGACGTGTTGTTCGCGTATGAGACAGTTGCTTTGAATGAAGCTAGCACAACTCAATCTTTAATGATAGCTATTCTCATTTGTATTTTGATTAAAGTCAAGATGCTGTAAAAAAACTCTTTTTAAATGGAGCGGTTATGTCTGACTTGTCCCTGTTGGCTTTAATTGGGGTGTTATCCATTAGCTGCCAGTGGCTGGCGTGGCGAATAAAATTGCCGGCAATTTTACCTTTACTTCTCTGTGGCTTGTTAATTGGGCCAACCCTGGGCTGGCTTAATCCTGATCAGCTGTTTGGTGATTTATTGTTTCCGGTGGTGTCCCTTGCCGTTGCCGTAATTTTATTTGAAGGCAGCCTGACTCTTAAGTTTGAAGAAATTCGTGGTCACGGTCGCATGGTAACCAACCTGGTTAGTGTGGGAATGGTGGTAACCTGGCTAAGCATATCGGTGGCAACGCACTTTCTGATGGGCTGGGAGTGGCAGTTGGCCGCACTGTTCGGGGCGCTGGTGGTGGTCACCGGGCCGACGGTTATTCAGCCGATGATCCATTCCGTCCGACCGATCAGTAAATTGGCGAATATCTTACGCTGGGAAGGCATTATCATCGATCCGCTGGGTGCCTTGTTAGCGGTACTGGTGTACGAGTTTATTATTGCCAGCCAGGATGTTGCTTTTTTACATGCCATGCAGGCTTTTGCAAAAACCATAGGTATCGGCTTTTTCTTCGGCTGGGCGGCCGCCAAGCTGTTAGGTCTGGCGCTTGGCCGGGGCTGGTTCCCTCATTATCTGCAAAACGTTGCCACACTGACCATTGTCCTGGGCGTTTTTGCCCTTTCTAACGCGATTCAGCATGAGTCGGGATTGCTGACCGTAACGGTGATGGGTATGGCTATGGCCAATACTCGTAATCTGAATCTTGATGAAATTCTGGAGTTTAAGGAAACCCTGAGCGTACTGTTGATTTCCGCGCTGTTTATTATTCTGGCAGCGCGGCTGGACTTTGCGCAATTTGACGCCCTGGGCGTACCCTCGATTATTTTGTTGGCGCTGATTTTGTTTGTGGTACGGCCGCTGGCTGTCTGGCTGTCGGCTATCGGTACTGAGCTGCGGGTAAAAGATAAGATACTGCTGTCCTGGATAGCGCCGCGCGGTATTGTCGCGGCTGCGGTGTCTGCCTTATTTGCTTTAAAGATGGAGCAATCGGGCTGGGAAAATATTGAATCTATGGTGCCGTTAGTGTTCGTGGTGATCATGACCACGGTTGTTCTGCAGAGTCTGACCGCCAAACCGCTGGCCAAACTGCTGGGGCTGATTGAACCGCCGGCCAAAGGGTTTTTGATTTTCGGCGCCAACCATATGGCCCGCGAGGTGGCAAAAAGTTTGCGAGAGCACGATGTTCCGGTGCGTCTGGCAGACACTAACTGGGAAAACATCCGGATGGCGCGGATGGATAACTTACCGGTTTATTTCGGTAACCCGGCCTCTGAACACGCGACGAATAACATCGATTTAACCGGTATTGGCCGGCTGTTGGTGTTGTCGCCTTATAAACAACTTAACCCGCTGGTTTCTGTTTATTATCAGGACTGGTTTGGCAGCAGTAAAGTACACGGTTTAAACAGCGGCGAATCCGATTTCAGGGCCAGCCACCAGTTATCTGAGTCGTATAAGAAGACACTGAACTTATTCGGTGACAGCATTACCTATTCGAAACTGGCGAGCCTGAATTTTCAGGGTGCACGAATGAAGGCAACGCCGATCACTGACAACTTTAGCTTCGAAGATTATCAGCAAAAATATGGCGCCCGGGCGGTGGCCATGTTTGCTCTGGATGAGCAAAAACGGGTGCATATTTTCACCACTCAACGGGAGTTAAAACCCCAGCCCGGGTGGGTCGTTATTGCCATGATCTCACCGGAAAAAGATGGTGACTCAGAAAACGACTGATCTGCAACCCCGGTTACTGATGGTTTGCCCTGACTGTGACTGGGTGGTGCGGATTCCCGTGGTGTCGGCACAGCCGGCACGTTGCCCCCGCTGTGCTCATCGACTGGGGGGCGGACCACCGGTAGCGGCAAAAGAGGTTCTGGCGTTAAGTGTTACCGCTCTAATACTTGGTTTGATCAGCCTGTGGCTGCCTTTTGTAGGCTACGCAGCGAATGGCTCTGAGCAAACCATGTCATTGCTGGATACCGGCCGCGAGCTGCTGCATTTTCACGAACGCTTACTGGCTATCCTGGTGCTGTTCACAGTCGCTGTGATACCGCTGCTGTATTTGCTGACGGTTAGCTGGGTTTTCTTACGTCTGTTACTGGATCTGCGGCTGGGTAAAGTAACCCTGTATCTGATCCGGACGCTGGTGCAGCTGCGGGTCTGGATGATGGCGGATGTCTTTTTACTCGGCGCGCTGGTCGCGCTGATTAAAATCTCCGGTTTAGCCTCGGTGCAACTGGCCAGTGGGTTTTACACCTATATTGGTTTTGTGGTTGTGTTGCTGATCTGTGCTGATCGGGTCAGCCGTTATCAACTTTGGCATTTATTGCCTCATCGCCACGCTCCCGCGGTAAAAACAGGCCGTACAGCGCGCCAACAGCAGCTGCTTGACTGTGTCTGCTGTCATGCGCCGAATCATTGCGATGATGATCGATGCTGGCGCTGTGGCGAAGCCCTGCGGTTATCGCGCTGGCGTGGCTGGAAGTTGACCTTAGCCCTGCTGCTGGCAGCAGCCTTTATGCTGGTGCCGGCGCATCTGCTGCCGGTGATGGAAATTACCAATTTGGGTCGCACTGAACCATCGACGCTGATTGCCGGTGTGCTGGATCTGTGGCGTGGTGGCGACCAGGCCATTGCCATTATTGTCTTTATCGCCAGCCTGGTGATTCCGGTGGCTAAAATTTTGATGCTGCTGGCCTTACTCTGGGTGTCACAACGCTCAGCTTCTATGCCGGTTAAAAATCGGCTATGGTTGTATAAAGTGACTGACTGGATTGGTCGCTGGTCGATGGTCGATATTTTTGTGGTCGCCGTATTGGTGGCCCTGGTGCGCAGCGGGCAGCTGATGTCAGTGTATCCGGGCAATGCAGCACTTGCTTTTGCTGCTTCTGTTATTTTGACTATGCTGGCAGCCATGGCCTTTGATACCCGTCGTTTTTTTAAGGATGAAAGCTGAGTTATGAGCCGAACGGCAATGAAAAATCTGCTCTCTCCCATTTGGCTGATACCGATTCTGGCATTGGCTGTTGCTTTATGGATGGTCTGGCAGGAAAGCGCCGGCACCGGCCCGCAGATTGAGGTGTTAATTAGTGACGCCGAAGGGCTGGAAGCGGGTAAAACCCCGGTACGGGTGCGTAATGTTGACGTGGGTACGGTGACCAATATCAGTTTGACCGACGATATCAGTGCTGCGGTGCTGACTATTGCCATGAATGAAAATACCCGGCGGATGCTGGCAGCAGACAGTAAGTTCTGGGTGGTTAAGCCGCGCATCGGCCGGCAGGGCGTCAGTGGTTTATCGACGTTACTATCGGGTTCGTACCTGCGCCTGCAGCCGGGCCATTCCGAGCAAACGAAGACCCGCTTTGAAGCGTTAGCAGAGCCGCCGGTTACGCCCCAGCAGACCCCCGGACAGCGCATCACCCTTAGCAGTGACGTGAATTTTTCGGTAGTGGTTGGTGATAATGTGCAGTATCGCGGGGTTACTGTAGGGCAGGTAGAACAAGTGTCATTTTCGATTGCTGAACGGCGTATGCAGTATCAGGTCTTTATTAAGGAGCCTTACGACCAGCTCGTAACTGAAAATACACGCTTCTGGTTACACAGCGGCCTTTCCGTTAACTGGAACTCGGATGGCCTGGATGTTTCGCTGGGTTCGTTTGAGTCATTGCTTGGCGCTGGTATCCGCTTTGCGGTACCCGACGGGCAGCCCGACGGCGAGCCCGTCAGCCAGTCACGCGAATTTGAGCTGTTTGCCAGTGAAGAAGACGCCCGCCAACAGGGTTTTGTTAATGGTATTGATTACGTCATTTTATTGGATGAGTCGATTGGTGGTCTGACCGAAGGTGCGCCGTTACAGTTTAAAGGGGTGCGGGTTGGCACGGTGCTGGACGTACCGTTACGCTGGCAGCCAACGCGGGAAGATCAGGTGCCGCTAAAAGAAATTCCCATTTTAGTCCGGTTTGAGCCGGAACGCCTGCAGGGGCTGGTAGCCAATACCGAGATAGAGCACTGGCAGCAACGGTTAAGCGAGATGTTTGACGAGGGCCTGCGGGCTAACATCAGAGCATCCAATTTATTAACCAACACCCTGTATGTCGATATGCGCTTTTATACGGATACCGGGCAGGCGTACCAGGGTCGGCAATTTGCCGGTTACCAGGTAATGCCGTCAATGGTCAGCGACTTCAGCCGGCTGGAAGAAAAACTTAACCGGCTGCTGGATAAATTCAATCAACTGCCGCTGGAGCAGTCACTGGCGGACTTTAGCAAAGCCATGCAGGCCACCGAACAAAGTGCCGATAATTTGCAGCAGGTAGCCAGTTCGCTGAATGAGCTACTGGCTCAGCCCGGGCTGCAGGAAATGCCGCAGCAGTTGCAGCAAAGTCTGCAGCAGTTACAGCAGGTGTTACACAGTGTTGATGGCGAATCGCAGACACGGCGCCAGTTGCATCGCACATTACAAAATATTGAGCAGCTGTCGAGAGATTTAAAACCCTTTGTGCAGCAGCTGAAAGAGCAACCCAATGCCTTGATTTTTGCACCAGAGAAAATGCCGGATCCGGAGCCTAAAGCCAATGATTAAAAAGCCCGTATTTGTTACTGCCAGCCTGCTCACTGTTGCTTTGTTAAGTGGCTGCAGTGCACCGGCAACAGAACAACCCCGCGATTATCGCTTACCGCTACTTAATCAGTCGGTTACTGAGTTTTGTCCGGCCAGCCAGCGGCGGGTTGTGGTTAATGATTTAATGCTTAGTAACGGGCTGTTATTACAGCGCAGTAATACCCGTATACACGCCGCCCGCTATCACCGCTGGAGTGGTTCACTGGAGCAGCAGCTGCAGCAATCTGCCCAGCGCTTGTTAACCGACAAGGGGTGTGCCGGCGAGCTGACTATCCGGGTAATGGATTTTTACGGTGACAATCAGGGCCATGGCGTGGTCAGCGGACATTGGGACTACCGCGTTAACGGGCAGCTGCAGAGCGACTCTTTTTACCATCGCCAGCCGCTGGCCGGCGATGGTTACGATGCACTGGTGGAAGCGCTCAATAGCGCCTGGCTGGAAAGCCTGACGACGATTAAAAACGCCACTGCCAATTAAGCCGCGCACCCAGTTCGTCAGCGCTGCTGTCCTGATAGTCAAAGCCGACTTCCAGCAAACCACCCCATAGTGGTTGGGTGCGTTGTAAAAGTGCCTGTGACTGATCGTCACCGGACAGTCGGGTGGAGCGCCCCAGCTGCACAGTCCAGCCGCTGCCGTCGGCCTGAAACATACGATAACTTAACGACAGTGTGCGGCTGTCGGGGGCAAAACCGGAGCCTATATTTTGCCGGTAATGCTGATAAAAAGGTTGTTCACCCAGCCGCGCCGAGCGCTGATAAAAATTAGTGCTTTCGGTATCGGTGTATTCGGCAGCCAGGGTATGACGGGTGGGCTGTTCGCCCCAAAGGACGGCATTAAAATGCCACTCGCCGCCAACCGTGAAGGCCGGGTTTTCTCCATCTTCCAGCTGCCCGTCAAAGCCCAGCTCGGCGTACAGCGCAAATTGCTGCTGTTGCCATTGCCAGCCTTTACGCAAATCCAGGCTGAGCATCGTATTGTCAGGTATGTGGTTACCCTGCTCGTCGGCGGAAGCCTGGTGAACAACGCTGAGACCGGCGTCGATGCCGCCGTTAACTTGCAGTGCAGCGCGTAAGCCAAGCATCTCGCGGCTGACGGATATGTCCTGCAGTTTTGTTTCGTTATAGCCAATAAAGGCGCTCAGATGCAACGGGTTAAATCCGGCGGCAGGCCAGTTGGAACTGTAATCCAGGCGCAATTTATTCAGCGGCCGGGCGTTGTTGGACATTAACAAACTGCTGTGCTGAGCAGGTCCCCACCACAGTGGTAAAGCATCCAGACTGACACTGAAATCGCCCAGGTTGTAAGCCAGATAGCTGCCATCCAGGGTTTGCTCGTTGTCATCTTCCAGGGGTTGCCAGCGCTGGTTAAGTTGCAGCCGCGCAGCAAAACGCTCGCCCTTAATGTGCCGGGCTACACTTATCTTACCCTGTTCGTGAACACTGCGGCCAAACCGACTAAGTCGTGGAGGGTCAGTGTTAACCTGCGCCTGAACCCAGGTCTGCGGGCCACTTTGAGCATTTCGCAGGTAATGCCGGACATGCAGCAGCGCAAGTTGTTCAGCATTGTTGAGATTACTGCTGTCGATGGTATTCAGGTCCATTAAAATCGAGCGCCAGGGCATGGGATATTGCTGCAAGGGTATGCTAATATGCCCGGCATTAACCAGCAGGTTTAAGCTGTTGCGCAAGTCCAGATTGTCACTGCTGATGTAAACGGATGCCTTCGCCGGCAGGGCGAAACTGGCCAAAGCCAGTAACAGGGCTAATAAAGGTGCTGCAAACGGCGGCTGGCGCACAATGGTTCCTTGTTGATTATTGAGTGAACGGCAGAACGTGCTCTATGATGCCAGAACTGCGCGCTAAACTGCAATCCTTGCACACTATACGTTAATAATGAACTCCGGGAGCCGGTGCTTTGCGACTTTTTCGAATACCCTTGCTTTTATTACTGGTTAGTTTGCTGACTCTAACAGCCTGCCAGCCACCCTCAGCGCCGCAACAGGACAGCGAACAGGGCCTGCAGACAAGCATGCAAACACTGGACACGCAGATGCTGCCCAACGAGCAGTGGCAGTTAAGCCGGGCCATTATAGAACTGAGTTTTTGCCGTAACCGCACTAATGAGGCGTTACTGGCATCCGAAATGGAACTGAACGGCTGGCGCGTAACGGGCCAGCAGACGGCGTTTCCGCCTTATCGTAAAGAAGGCTTACAGGCGCTGCAGCAAATTCTTGCTGACCAACCGTTTTTGTTGTGGCAACGGGATGGCAATGTCAGTGCCCAACGCTATTACCTGGTTATGCCGGCGGAACAAAGTCGGGGTGACGTAGCCGAGCAACTGTTTCCTGCCGTTGCTACCCTGGCTGCTGCCAAACAGATTTGCCATACAGCTGTAATTGACGAGTAAGGAGAGGCTATATGCCAATGCGCGAACAGATTGCTGAAAAGCTGGCACAACAATTTGCTGTGCAGCATTTGCAGGTGGATGACGAGAGTTACATGCACGCCAGTGGTGCACAGGCGCAGTCGCATTTTAAGGTGACCCTGGTCAGTGATGATTTTTCCGGTAAGCGGTTGCTGCAGCGGCACCGGGCGATTAATAAAGTGTTGGCCGATGAGTTACAGCAGATCCATGCTCTGGCGTTGCACACGTATACGCCGGCGGAATGGACACAGCAGGGCCAGGCACCGGATTCACCCAACTGCCTCGGCGGCGGGTAAAAAAGAACGTTACCACAGAGGCCACGGAGAACACTGAGAAAACATTCAGTAAAAATAAACACCATCGCCATGTTTTGTTTTTACCTTTAGGTGGTTACTCCGTGTCCTCCGTGCACTCTGTGGTAAAACTTGCTGCACTAATGGCAGAAAATCCGATGGTACGATCTCTTACCGGGCTTGCAACGGCTACAATGACAACAAATTTAACATAGGGATTCATCAGCATGGTCATCAAACCAAAAATTCGCGGTTTTATTTGTACTAATTCACATCCGGTTGGATGTGCAGAAACAGTTAAGCGTCAGATCGACTGGGTTAAACAACAGCCGGCGATTGAAGCGGGCCCGAAAAATGTATTGGTTATTGGCAGCTCTACTGGTTACGGCCTGGCGTCCCGGATTACCGCAGCTTTTGGCAGCGGTGCTAACACCCTGGGGGTTTGCTTTGAAAAAGAACCGACTGAAAAGCGCACCGGCACCGCGGGCTGGTATAATACGGCCGCTTTTCATCAACAGGCCGAAGCGGCCGGGCTGCAATACCATACCATTAACGGCGATGCCTTTTCGGATGAGGTAAAGCAGCAGGCAATTGACTACATAAAAGCGAATATGGGCAAAATCGACCTGGTGGTCTACAGCCTGGCGTCGCCAAAACGCAAAGACCCCGACACCGGCGAGCTGTACAGTTCGGTATTAAAGCCGGTGGGCCAGCAATACACAACCAAAACCTATCATACTGATCGCGATGAAGTGCATGAAGTCACACTGGACCCGGCCACTGACGAAGATATTGCCAACACCATTAAGGTGATGGGCGGCGAAGACTGGGAGCGCTGGATAAAACAGCTGCACGATGCCGGCTTACTGGCGCAGAACTGCCAGACCACAGCTTATACTTACATTGGTAAAAAATTGACCTGGCCTATTTATGGCCACGCCACCATTGGCCGTGCCAAGGAAGATCTCGATCGTGCTGCCGGCGCTATGGAACAACGCTATGATGATATCGATCTGAAGGCCTATGTATCCTCCCTCAAAGCACTGGTAACTCAGGCCAGCTCGGCAATTCCGGTAATGCCTTTGTACATTTCGTTAATCTACAAGGTAATGAAAGAAGAGGGAACTCATGAGGGCTGCATTGAGCAAATTTACCGCTTGTTCAGCGAAGGCCTGTATGCAGAGAACCCGGACCTTGATGAAGCGGGGCGCCTGCATATGGACGGTTATGAAACCAATGATGCGACTCAGGCGAAAATTGAGGCGCTGTGGGATCAGGTTAACCAACAGAACTTTCATCAGCTGGCAGACTACACGGGTTACCATCAGGACTTTCTGAACTTATTTGGTTTTGGCTACGAAAACGTTGACTATGATGCCGATGTAAATCCAAAAGTTAACTGGTAAGCGCAGTGCAAAAAGTGTTAAAATCGGCGCTGATAAGTGTGGAATAGGTTTTCGGTTGTTGAAAACTGATTGTAACGAATTTTCCCTTAACGAGTAGTGCAAACGCATATGATTACTATCAAAAAAGGGCTGGACATCCCAATTAAGGGAGAGCCCCAGCAACAAGTATCCGACGGTAAGGCCGTAACAACGGTCGCTACCCTTGGAGAAGAGTACGTTGGTATGCGCCCGACCATGCACGTGAAAGTTGATGATCGTGTCAAAAAAGGTCAAGTGATTTTTGAAGATAAAAAAAATCCGGGCGTTAAATACACAGCCCCTGCAGCAGGCGTCGTAAAAGACATTCCGCGCGGCGAACGCCGTGTGTTGCAGGCTGTCGTTATCGAATGCGAAGGTGATGAACAGATCACTTTCGAAGCCTTCGGCAGCGACAAGCTCGATTCTCTGGGTCGCGATAAGGTGCAGGAGATTCTGGTCGAGTCCGGTCAGTGGACGGCACTAAAAACCCGCCCTTACAGCAAGGCTCCACAGCTTGATGCCGAGGCCAGTGCCATCTTCGTTA
Source organism: Idiomarina seosinensis (assembly GCF_044797955.1). Classification (GTDB taxonomy): domain Bacteria; phylum Pseudomonadota; class Gammaproteobacteria; order Enterobacterales; family Alteromonadaceae; genus Idiomarina; species Idiomarina seosinensis_A. The sequence goes on from NZ_CP085211.1 coordinate 769,865, forward strand.
ATGCGATGGACACCAACCCGCTGTGCATGGACCCGACGTTGTTCATTAATGAGCACAAGCAGGCTTTTATTGACGGCCTGAAAGTGCTGACAAACCTGACCGACGGTAAAGTATTTGTCACCAAAGCAGAGAATGCTGAGGTTGATACCGGCGATGCCAAGGTGCAGCTGGAGTCTTTTACCGGCGTTCACCCGGCAGGCCTGGTTGGCACCCACATGCACTTTTTACAGCCTGTCAGCCTGCAGCGTCCCGCCTGGTACCTGGGTTATCAGGACGTAGTAGCGTTTGGTAAATTGTTCACTACCGGTGAGATATTTACTGACCGGATGGTTGCGCTGGCGGGTGAATGCGTCAAGGAACCACGCGTATTGCGCACTCGCTTAGGGGCTAACTTAAGTGAGCTGACTGATGGTGAATTAAGCAGTGATCACTGCCGTATTATTTCCGGCTCGGTACTGCACGGTCACCGGGCTGATGAAGCCCATCAATGGCTGGGCCGTTTCCACACCCAGGTTAGTGTGATTCCTGAAGGTGATAAGAAGGAATTTTTCGGTTGGATCCGCCCGGGTACAGATTTGCACTCGGTGACACGCGCTTATGCTGGACATTTTAATCCGAAAAAACGCTTCAGCATGAGCACCTCATTAAATGGTTCGTCCCGCTCTATGGTTCCAATCGGTAACTATGAACGCGTCATGCCACTGGACATTCTGCCAACATTGCTGTTGCGGGATATGCTGTCTGGTGACACTGATGAAGCTCAGCAATTGGGTTGCTTAGAGTTGGACGAGGAAGATTTGGCGTTGTGCACCTATGTCTGCCCGGGCAAGTACGAATACGGTCAGGTATTGCGCGATTGTCTCACCAAGATTGAGAAAGAAGGCTAACCATGAGCTTGAAAGATACACTCGAGCGTATTGAGCCGCAGTTTGAAGAAGGCGGCAAATACGAAAAGTGGTACGCGCTGTATGAAGCCGTAGCCACCATTTTATACACTCCGGGTACGGTGACCAAATCAGCCACTCATGTGCGTGATCGCATCGATCTAAAACGCATTATGATCCTGGTCTGGATGATGACCTTTCCGGCGATGTTCTGGGGCATGTATAACGTTGGTAACCAGGCCGCACTGGCGCTGGCTGATGGTTATCAGCTGTCCGATGCCTGGCAGGTTGGCTTGTTCCATTTGCTGGGTGGCGAGTTTGGTGCTGATGCCGGCTGGGGTACCAAAATGTGGTACGGCGCCTGCTGGTACCTGCCTATCTACGCGGTGACTTTTATTGTCGGTGGCTTCTGGGAAGTGCTGTTTGCGTCTATCCGAAAGCACGAAGTTAACGAAGGCTTTTTTGTTACCTCGGTATTGTTTTCATTAATTTTACCGCCGACTACGCCCCTATGGCAGGTCGCATTAGGTATCACCTTCGGTATTGTTATCGGCAAAGAAATCTTTGGTGGTACCGGGCGTAACTTCCTTAACCCGGCATTGACCGGCCGTGCTTTCCTTTACTTTGCTTACCCGGCCAGTATGTCAGGTGATGCCATCTGGACAGCAGTTGATGGCTATTCCGGGGCGACTAACCTGGGCCGCGCGGCTCTGGGCGACCTGGATTACGGCAATACTGAACTGTGGTGGAACGCCTTTATGGGTAACATCCAGGGTTCAATTGGTGAAGTATCCACGCTGATGATCTTAATTGGTGGTGCGGCTTTAATTTACTTCCGTATTGCTTCCTGGCGTATTGTTTCCGGTGTCTTTGTCGGTATGGTGCTGTTCTCCGGTCTGCTGAACCTGATTGGTAGTGACACTAACCCAATGTTTGCCATGCCCTGGTACTGGCATCTGGTATTAGGTGGCTTTGCATTTGCCATGATGTTTATGGCAACGGATCCGGTATCGGCGTCCTTTACCAACAAAGGGAAATTTGCTTACGGCCTGTTGATTGGTTTAATGACGGTCATGATTCGGGTTATCAACCCGGCCTTCCCGGAAGGTATTATGCTGGCAATTCTGTTTGCCAACGTATTCGCTCCGCTGTTTGACTACTTTGTTGCTCAGGCCAACATAAAACGGAGGTTAGCGCGCAATGTCTAAGAAAAATGAAAGTTTAGGCAAAACCGTTGGCGTAGTGCTGGCTCTGTGTCTGGTCTGCTCCATCGTAGTATCCGGTGCTGCTGTGGGCTTAAAGCCCATGCAGGAAAAGAATGCGGCGCTGGCAATGCAGCGCAACATTCTGGGTGCGGCTGAAATTTTAGAGCCGGGAATGGATGTTCCGTCGGCCTACGACAAGCGGATTAAACCGCTGGTTGTCAGCCTGCAGGACTATCAAGTGATGCGGGACAAAAATCCGGCTGAATTTGATAACCGCAAAGCGGCCAACGACCCGGAAACCAGTACAAAACTGGACAAGTCCACTGATATTGCCGGCCTGGGCACCATGGAAAACATGACTGAAGTCTATTTGGTCATGGATGAAAATGGTAACCGCGATGGTGCAGTTTTGCACGTTCGTGGCCAGGGCCTGTGGGGTACCATGTACGGGTTAATTTCGCTGGAAGATGACCTGAAAACGGTACGCGGTATTAATTTTTACGAACATTCTGAAACACCGGGGCTCGGTGGTGAAATCACCAATCCTGGCTGGATTGCTTCCTGGAAAGGTAAAGAGCTGTTCGGTGACGATGGTAATGTGAAGTTTGACGTGGTTAAAGGCGGTGCCAATAACGAGCATCAGGTGGATGCGTTATCGGGTGCAACATTAACCAGTAATGGTGTTGATGCGTTGATCGACTTCTGGATGAGCGATAAAGCGTATGGACCCTTGCTTGCAAAACTTCGCAAAGGAGAGCTGACCAATGGCTAGTGCAAAAGAAATGAAGTCCGTACTGTTCGGACCGATCTTCGCAAACAACCCCATTGCTTTGCAGATCCTCGGTGTCTGCTCTGCTTTGGCGGTAACCTCTAAGATGAGCAACACGCTGGTTATGTGTATCGCACTAACAGCCGTTGTTGCAGCATCTAACTTTTTTATCTCGATCATTCGTAATCACATTCCTTCGAGTGTGCGGATCATCGTACAGATGACCATCATCGCCAGTCTGGTTATTGTCGTGGACCAGGTATTGCGGGCCTATGCTTATGAGATATCGCGAGAACTATCGGTATTTGTCGGCTTGATCATAACCAACTGTATCGTTATGGGACGTGCCGAGGCTTACGCCATGAAGAGCACACCCTTCATGTCACTGCTGGACGGTATCGGTAATGGTCTGGGTTACTCTATTGTACTGCTGGTGGTTGGCTTTATCCGCGAACTGTTCGGTTCAGGTAGCCTGTTTGACGTGCAGATCCTGTCGTTGGCATCTGAAGGCGGCTGGTTCCAGCCGGTCGGCTTATTGCTAATGCCACCCAGCGCGTTCTTCATTATCGGCGGTTTTATCTGGGTGCTGCGTACCTTCCGTCCCGAGCAAGTCGAGCCTAAGGAGTAATCGATATGGAACAATACATTAATCTGTTCGTCCGGGCGGTTTTCATTGAAAACCTGGCACTGTCGTTCTTCTTAGGGATGTGTACCTTTTTGGCGGTTTCTAAAAAGGTTAAGACATCATTTGGCCTGGGAGTTGCGGTTATCGTTGTACTGGGTATTTCTGTACCGGTTAACAACTTGATTTATCACAATATCCTGGCACCCGGCGCCCTGGACTGGGCTGGTTTTCCGGATGCTGACTTAAGCTTCCTGCGCTTTCTGACCTTTATCGGGGTGATTGCTGCGCTCGTACAGATCCTGGAAATGACACTGGATAAATATGTACCGGCTTTATACAACGCGCTGGGCATCTTCTTGCCACTAATCACCGTTAACTGCGCCATCTTTGGTGGTGTTGCCTTCATGGTTGAGCGTGATTACAACTTTGGCGAGTCAGTGGTTTACGGTATCGGTAGTGGTGTTGGCTGGTGTCTGGCTATTGTTGCCCTGGCAGCGGTACGGGAAAAACTTAAATACGCTGATATACCCGATGGTTTGCGCGGCTTAGGTGCAACCTTTATGTCGGTAGGTCTTATTGGTTTGGGCTTTATGTCGTTTTCCGGCGTATCTCTTTAACCAGTGTGTTAAATCAGTAAAAGTTAAAGGGTCGAATCGATGGATATTACTCTGATTGCGCTCGGTGTCGGTATGTTTACCGTTATCGTACTGATTTTGGTAGCGATCATTATGTTTGCTAAATCAAAATTAGTACCTCAGGGCGATGTAGAAATCCTGGTAAATGACGACGATGATAAAAAAATCGTTACACAGCCGGGTACTAAGCTTTTAGGTGCATTGGCTAACGCAGGCATTTTTGTATCGTCAGCCTGTGGTGGTGGTGGTTCTTGTGGCCAGTGCCGGGTCACCATCAAAGAAGGCGGGGGTGATATTCTGCCCACCGAGCTGGACCATGTGACTAAGCGTGAAGCCCGCGAAGGGGTTCGTTTGTCTTGTCAGGTCAACGTAAAGCAAGATATGAAAATTGAACTGCCGGAAGAAGTTTTCGGTATTCGTAAATGGGATTGTACGGTTAAGTCAAACGATAACGTAGCCACCTTTATCAAAGAATTTGTGGTGCAGTTACCCGAAGGCGAAGACGTGCCGTTCCGTGCCGGTGGTTATATTCAAATTGAGGCGCCACCGCATCACGTTAAATACAAAGACTTTGATATTGCACCAGAATACCGCGGCGACTGGGAACGCTTTGGTTTTCTTGATGTGGAATCAAAAGTGGACGAAGAAGTCATTCGTGCTTACTCAATGGCTAACTACCCGGAAGAAAAGGGTATTATTATGCTAAACGTTCGCTGCGCGACGCCGCCGCCGAACGACCTGAGTCTGCCGGCTGGTAAAATGTCGTCGTACATCTTCAGTCTGAAGGCTGGCGATAAAGTCACCATCTCGGGACCTTTTGGTGAGTTCTTTGCTAAAGAAACCGAAGCTGAAATGGTCTTTATCGGCGGTGGTGCCGGTATGGCGCCCATGCGTTCACACATTTTCGATCAGCTGCGTCGCCTGAATACCGATCGTAAGATCAGCTTCTGGTACGGTGCCCGGTCAGTGCGCGAAATGTTCTATGTTGAAGATTTCGACATGCTGGCAGAAGAAAACGATAACTTTGACTGGCATGTAGCCTTATCCGATCCACAACCTGAAGATAACTGGGAAGGTGATACCGGATTTATTCACAATGTTCTTTACGAGCGTTACCTGAAAGACCATGACGCGCCGGAAGACTGTGAATATTACATGTGTGGTCCACCGGTGATGAATGCCGCCTGTATTAACTTGCTGAAAGATCTGGGTGTTGAAGAAGAAAACATCATGCTGGATGACTTTGGTGGGTAATTAATGAGGCTGACGGCAATTAATCCAATGGCCGTGACCAAATACTGGCTAGTCCTTCTGGGGCTAGCCTTTTTGGTGTCATGCTCTGATGCTCCACAGAGTATTCAGTTTAGCGGCAATACCATGGGTACCACCTACAGTGTGACCTTGTTTACTAAGGATCCGCGCCATACTGAACGTGAAATCCGCAAGAAGGTTGATGTGGTGTTGGCTCAGGTTAATGCGCAGATGTCGACTTATGATCCAGAGTCAGAATTGTCGCGCTTTAATCAACATCGTTCACGGCAGCCGGTGGTCATTAGCCGGGCGCTGGAACGAGTAGTAAGCCGTGCGCTGGAGATAGGCCAGCAAACGGACGGGCAACTGGATATCACCGTTGGGCCGCTGGTTAACTTATGGGGTTTTGGCCCTATGGCTAAGCCAGAGCAAGTGCCTTCTGCAGAGCAACTGGATCAGGTGAGCGAATACGTTGGTTATAAAAAGCTGAGTATTGAGAATCACCAGCTGATAAAGCAACATCCGCAACTGTATGTCGACTTATCGACCATTGCCAAAGGCTATGGCGTTGATAGGGTGGCGTTTTTACTGGATGATCTGGACATCAACCAATACCTGATTGAGATTGGTGGCGAAATCCGCACACGCGGTGGCAAGCCTGATGGGCAGCCCTGGCGGGTAGCGGTGGAGAAACCGGTTTCTACGGAACGAACCGTTCAGCAAATTGTCTCAATGAATGAAGGCGCATTAGCGACTTCAGGCGATTACCGTAATTTTTATCAGGAGAACGGACGTCGTTATTCACATATTATTAATCCGCTAACCGGAGAGCCGATTCAGCATAACCTGGTATCTGCCAGCGTCTATGCCGATGATGCTATGAGTGCTGATGCCTATGCTACTGCATTGCTGGTCATGGGTACGGAACAGGCAAAAGTGTTTGTACAACAGCAAAATCTGGCGGCATTTCTGGTATTGAAAACCGACGACGGCTTTCAGCAGTGGGTTAGCCCGGCTTTTGAACCTTTACTGGAAAAGCGGGAATAACAGGAGTTCTCATGCAAACCTTTTTGTTAGTTCTGGTTTTGTTTGTTGTTGTGGTGTTTATCATGGCTATTGGTTACATGGTTCAGCGAAAAAGTATTGCCGGCAGCTGCGGTGGTATTGGGGCGCTGGGTATGGATAAAGCCTGCGACTGTGATGACCCCTGTGACAAGCGCAAAGCGCGCATGCAAAAAGAACAGCGCTGGAAAGAAAATCAAATCCATTGACGCTGTTACGTTATAACGATATAACTACCCTCGTGATTCGCATTTAAGCCATTTGGGGGTAGTCATGAAGCCAGTTGAATTACAGCCGGATAGCCAGGAAGTCTACCTGGACTGTAACGCAACCACCCCCGTGTTACCGCAAATTGCCCACGCTGTCTCGCATACTATGGAAGCCATTTTCGGTAACCCCTCCAGTAGCCATGTGACTGGCCTGAAAGCCCGCTATATTCTTGATACGACCCGACAGTTGGCCAGGCAAGCCATTGGCTCTTACAACAGTAAGCTTATTTTTACCAGCGGCGCCACTGAAGGTATCCAGACAGCGGTTTTGTCAGCTTTACGTGCTGCTGTAGTTGACCGTACCTGTCCGCGGCAGTACTTGCTCTACGGTGCCACCGAACACAAAGCAGTACCTCAGGCTTTAGCGCACTGGAATCAGCTGCTGGGTCTTGGCGCTGAATTAAAAGCGATACCCGTTGACCGACAGGGCCTGCTGGACCAGCAGTTTATCGCCCGCTACGTCGGCCAGGCGGCAATGATTTGCACCATGGCCGTGAATAACGAAACCGGCGTCAGCCAGGATTTAGCCGCCCTTGAACAGGTCATCCGCGAGCATGCGCCGACGATACCCTGGATGGTGGACTGTGTGCAGGTACTGGGTAAAAAAGCCCTGAACCTGGATGCCACCAGTATCGATTATGCGCCATTCAGCGGCCACAAACTGTATGGCCCTAAAGGCATTGGCTTTATGGCGGTGCGTGATAAGGCGCCCTTTACGCCGTTGATTATTGGCGGCGGACAGGAAAGTGGCTATCGCTCCGGCACCGAAAACTTACCCGGTATTGCCGCCTTAAGTGCGTTGTTTCAGCTATTGCAGGAGCCTGAGGGTGTGCTTGCCGGGGCTGAGCAGTTAAGCGCTTATCGGGATCAGTTGGCTGAGGCGTTACAACAGGCTTTTCCGAGTGTTGTTTTTAATAATGACTTTAGTGTCTCAGTGCCGACGACAGTAAACTTTTCGGTGCAGGGGGTTGCGTCACGCGACATTATGGACGTTCTGGATGCCTGCCATATCCGCGTTAGCTCCGGCTCGGCCTGTAGTTCCAAGGTCACCCGCAGTTTTGTTCTCGATGCAATGGGACTTGAAGACTGGCGCAGTGAGTCAGCCATCCGCATGTCGTTTGGTCCTGCTACTACCCGGCAGCATATCGATCTGGCCTGTGAACGTCTGCAACAGGCAGCTAAGGCGCTGCAGCAATCCTGTTTAATAGTCGCTGATACCAATGACGATAATGACCGGTTGCTGGATGGAGTGGTACAGCTGCGCTATGACGACCACTGCTGCTATTTGATCATTGATCAACAGGCCGGGCAGATGTTGGTTGTCGACCCGCACGCGGCACTGGCCGGGCGTATCGAAAACATTGTCCGGTGCCAGCACTATCAGGTACCGGCGGTACTGACCACGCAACCCGAAGGACCGATTGCAGATGCCGCCGCGTTACTGCGTGATATGTTGCCGGCAACAGAAGGCCCCTGTGATCCGCTGGGCTGGCCGCAGAGCGCAGTGGCCGGTTGTGATGCAACGCCTCTGGAATGCTCGGCAGCTGTGCAGGGGTGCCTGACTTTAGGCAGCCGACGGGTGTTTCGGCTGGGTAGTCGCCTGCCGGTATATTTACTCAGCGAGCCGGTTGCTGCGCAGCAGCCGCTGCCGGTTGACTTCGCCTTTATTGGCAGCGAAATCGGGGTAACCGATCTGAGCGAATGCGTGGCGGAACATACCTTATTATGCCCGGGTAGTGACCCCGACAATAGTATTGTCAGCTCGCTTAACCAGTCTGTAGTACAGTCCGGCGATACGGCCATAGATATTGCCATTGGCGATAACGAGCAATACTGGCAGAGTAAGGATGTGGTGATTATTGATGTGCGTGAACATCAGGAGCATGTGGTGGACGATTTGCCCGGCAGCGCTGAGGTTATCAACGTGCCGCTAACCCAGCTTATCCAGTTTATTCATGATAACCCGTCGCTGAAACAGCGTGAGTTGATTTGTGTCTGCCGTTCAGGCAACCGCAGCGGCGTTGTTGCTGATGCGCTGCGACGGCACGGTTTTACTAAAACCCGGCATTTGCTCGGCGGTCTGGCTCTGGCTTCCACATAAGTTTAGCAACAAAGCCATCGGCACCGACCAGCCAGCAACTGATGTCACCGTGGCACTGCACGTTCCAGACTTCTGAATCGGTTAATTTAAACCACTGTTGGCTGGGTTCATGGTAAGCCGCCGCTCCGGATTTATTAGAGGTTAACAGCCAGCGGCCCTGGTGCTCGATGACACTCAGGCTGTACAAAGCACCTTCCAGCGGTGGCGCCGGCAGTGCTTCGAAGTTACTGCCATCGTAGCGCCACAGTCGCTGACCCTGGTCTTCCTCTGGCTCTAAGTTACCGCCGGCAATATAGAACTCCTGATCATCTACCGGCCATAAAGCAAATATGCCGGCACCCGGACCCGCTACCATCGGCGTTTCGATAACATCAAACCGAATACCAAAGCCACCTTTTCGCAGTACCCGGGCTTTGTCGGCGTTACCGGTGCCGACCAGCCAGGTGTCGTTGTTAAACCGCACACAGCTGCCACTTGAAGCGAAGCCGCCTTCGTTGGTCAGTGGCTTTTCACTCACTGCACTGTTGGCTTTCATCCAGTTGCGGCCGCTGGGGCTGCGGATAATCCGCCATTCGTCACCGACGGTATCACCAAATATCCAGGCTTCACCGTTGGGTGATGTCGCCATACAGTTTAAAAACGTATCTGCGTCTGCCCGGTAACGCATGCGCCATGAGTCGCCGCGGTCGGAGGTGAAATAAACTTTTGATTCGCCGTCATCACCAATGCTGACGGCATAAGCCTGGCGGTCATCAATTGCCTCGATATCGCGAAACTGTAGGTCATCCTGACCCGGCTGGCTGTACTCCCAGCTTTCACCGCCGTCGCGGCTGTAAGCCACCAGACCATTTTCTCCGGCTACCCAGACGGTCGCACGACTGACCGGGGCGGCACCAATCCACATTTGGTCACGGATGGTGTCCAGTTGTTGTAGTTCAGGCGGTTCTACGGTCTGCGCAGCAACGCCAAGACTGGGCACAACGACTCCGCTAATCAGTAAACCCTGCAGATATCGAGCTATTTTCATATTACGGCCTTTTTCCATCAACACCTATTGGGCATCGAAACACAAGTTATTGTCCTTTGTACTCTGATCGCCCATAAGATACAAATAAGTCGGCATCAGATCTAACGGTGTTTTAAGCTGTTTTGGATCTTCCGCCGGGTAGGCTTTTGCCCGCATCGCGGTCCGGGTTGCGCCGGGATTAATCACATTAGTGCGGACATTGGTATTTTCGTATTCATCGGCAATGACCTGGGCCAGCCCTTCGGTAGCAAATTTTGATACTGCATAGCTGCCCCAGTAAGCGCGCCCTTTGCGGCCGACCCCGGAGGAAGTAAATACCAGGGAAGCAGTTGGCGCTTTTTGCATCACGGGTAACAGAGCCTGAGTCATTAGCATCGGGCCGGTGACATTAATCTGCATGGAGTCGTTAAAGTCATCGCTTTCGATGTGGGTAAACGGCGACAGTATCTTCAGAATACCGGCGTTGTGCAAAACACCGTCTAAACGACCAAACTGGTTGTCGATGGTGCTGGCCATATCTTTATAATGCTGAGCAGTTGCGCCCTTTAGGTCCAGCGGGATAATCGCCGGCTGCGGGCCGCCGGTCTGTTCGATCTCATCATAAACCGCTTCCAGCTTGGCTACGGTCCGACCCAGTAAAATAACGGTAGCGCCGTGCTCAGCAAAACTGAGTGCCGCCTGGCGGCCGATGCCGTCGCCGGCGCCGGTAACCAGAATCACTTTATTGCTCAGTAAGTCAGCGGCGGGTTGGTAATCGTGTACGGTTTTGATTTGCATAATTGTCGTTTTCCATTGGACTGTTAACCTTGGTGTAAGCTATTGTACTGATATTCGGATAACTTCTCAGCAAACGAATAGAAATTCCGGAAAAAGCCTTTTATCTTCATTCATACAGGTGTATAAAAATTGTAAGGCGAAAGGCTCAATAATAAAAATGTAAAAAGGACTGGGGAATCCACATGAAAAAATTATTACTCCCATTGGCGATTGGATCAGCACTAAGTCTGGTCGGCTGTGGTAGCGGAGAAGAAGCTCCGCTAACGGAAACAGAAGTTAGCGTGGCGGCAACACGCGTACAGTTTGACCCGTCAAATGGTGTTTTGCCGGTGCCAACCAATGTTTTACTCAGTGGCACCGTCGATGGAACCTTAAATCTGCCAGTGGCTGATGCTGATGATATCAGTGATCCGCAAGTGGCACTGAATGGCCTGGATGGTTGGGGTACTCACCCAACCATGACCTTTAACTTTTCTTTACCGGTCGATGAAAATGGCGACCAGGTGCAGGTTAACGCAGCCAGCCTGGAAGCGGCGGGCGCTATTCGCGTATTTGAAACCCTGCAGGGTGGCAACGACATCAGTGCCGAATGTGCTCAGGCAAGTCCTGCAGCAGCATGTGCTGTTACTGGTGAGTTAGTGCATGGGCAGGACTTCGCCGTCTCAGCCGTTGACGAGGACACCGTGGCAATTGTGCCATTGCGGCCACTAAAATCGGCCACTGGTTACATTGTTGCACTGACCTCAAATATTCAGGATTCGCTGGGGCGTGATGTTAAGCCATCGCAAACGTACTCGCTGATGAAACGTCCGGCAGATACTGATCCGGTTTCATCGGATCAGTCAGCTCTGAGCCTGCAGCGCTTAATTAACAGCTACGAAGCTGCGCTGGCTCAGTTTGGTGTGGATCCTGAACAGGTTATCTATACCTCAAACTTTACCACCCAGTCTGTTGGTGATGTGCTGGGCGCTACCAAGCAAATGCTGGCATTGACAGCGGCCGGGGTTGAAACCCCGTGGTCGCCGGAAGCGCCGGTAATGCAGGCTGCTCCGCAAGGCTATGCACTTGACGCTGTTCTGCAGCAAGCTGGTATCACAGACCAGCAGACCCTGGCGCTGGCGGCGGCAGCAAACGTTTATGGCGGACAGGTTAACCTGCCGTATTATTCGCCGTTGCCTTCGGCAGAAAACCCTACAGCACCGGTCAACGGTCGCTGGATGGCGGCCTGTGACAGCCCGGCATCAATTTTGGGCGCCATTGAAGCGGGTGTTATCGACCCGGCCGCAGCCGGTATCCCGGCCGGTGCACTGGAGGATCCCAGTCAATTACTGCCACCCAATAATTGCTTTGATTTCCCGGGCGTTGACCCCGAGCGTCACTTAACTAAATACAACCCGATCCCGGCAATTCAGGGTACCCAGTCAGTTCCCGCCTTTATCACGATTCCGGACATTGATGTGGTAAACGGCATTCGTGAGATGCGCGGTATGCCGGCAATGAGCGAGCCACAAGGTGGCTGGCCAGTAGTTATTTTCCAGCACGGTATTACCGGTAATAAAACCAACGCTGCAGGTATTGCCGGTTCGCTGGCGGCGGCGGGTTTTGCCACCGTGGCAATAGACCATCCGCTGCACGGTGATCGTGGCTTTGATATCAACGGTGATGGTACTGACGAAATTAATGCCTCCAGTGCGGCCGGCGTGACCAGCTACATGAATCTTGCTAACTTGCTGGGCGCTCGGGACAATGTCCGCCAGTCAGTGGCTGATTTGGTTGCTCTGCGCTTTAGCCTGAATAACTTTAAGGCAGCCGATGGTGCGCAGTTAAACTCTCAGCAGGTTCATTTTGTCGGTCACTCTCTGGGTGCAATCGCCGGGGTTGGCTTTACCGCTATGGCCAATACACCCCTTGAAAACCCGCAACTGGCATCATTAGATCCGATGTTTGCAGTGCAGGCGTCGTCGCTGGGTATGCCAGGCGGCAGCATTGCCAACTTCTTGCTGGCTTCCGGGTCATTCGAAGTGCCGGTTAAAAGTCAGTTGTTGTACTCGGCCAGTGCCGACTTTGCTGCTGCTGTCAATGCGCAGGCGGAAGCCGCCGGTATTAACCCGGGCAGCGCTGGCTTTAGTGAGTTATTAGCGCAAGTGTATACCGAGTTTATGGCCAACGCGTCTGCTGAGCAAAAAGCGCAAATCAATGCCACTTTTGAGCAATTTGCCTTTGCTGCCCAAGCGGTAATGGATTCTGCGGACCCGGTTAACTATTCGGCGCCGTTAACGGCAACACAAACCCCGTTGCATCTTATCGAGGCGCTGGGTGATGCCACTATCCCCAACAGCGTTGCCGGCAAACCACTGGCTGGTACAGAGCCGTTAATTCGTTTACTGGGTTTACCGTCAGTGTCAGCTACGGTGAAGTCAGACGACGGCTCACCGGTTTCTGGAGCGGTGCGCTTTAGTGCCGGCGACCACGCGTCATTGGTTTCTACGGATGCCTCAGCGGCAGCGACAGCCGAGATGCAGACTCAGATCTTCTCCTGGTTTGGTTCCGATATGCTACTATTGCCGATAACGAACGAAGAGGTTGTTGAGTAACTTACTCAGCGTTAACGATTGAGTTCATGAAAGGTCAGCTGCGGCTGACCTTTTTTTTCCATTAAGGAGTTGATATGGAATTTATTGCCGACATTGGTGCTTTTTTAATTAAGGCAGCCATTGTGGTTGTCGCCTTTGTTTTGATTAGTGGTGTGATAGCCCAGGCTGCGCAAAAACAGAAAAAGGATAAAGGCGAGTTACAGGTTACCCATTTATCCAAAGAGATGCAGGAAATGCAGGATGCGCTGCGGATGGAGTTAATGGATAAAAAGCAGCGCAAAAAAGCCGAAAAGATGCTCAAAAAAGAGCGCAAGATGCAGCAGCAATCAAAAAAACGTTTGTTTGTTATCGACTTTAAGGGCTCACTGGATGCCAAAGAAGTGGATAATCTGCGCCGTGAGGTCAACGCTGTTTTAGGGCTGGCTTCTGATGAAGATGATGTGCTGGTGCGGCTGGAAAGCGGTGGCGGCGTGGTTAACGGTTACGGACTGGCCGCATCGCAGCTGCAACGTCTGCGTGAGGGCGGTCTGACCCTGCATATTGCCGTTGATAAAGTGGCTGCCAGTGGCGGTTATATGATGGCCTGTGTGGGTCACAAAATTTATGCCGCACCTTTTGCTTTTATCGGCTCGATCGGTGTTGTTGCTCAGTTACCGAATGTGCACCGCTGGCTAAAAAATCATGATATCGATTTTGAGCAAATTACTGCCGGTGAGTTCAAACGCACGCTGACCATTTTTGGCGAAAATACCGATGAGGGCCGGCGTAAGTTTAAGCAGGACTTAGAAGCCATACACAGTCAGTTTAAACAGTTTGTGCAGGACAATCGTGCTGAAATGGATATTGATAAGGTCGCAACCGGCGAAGTCTGGTCAGGTCAGCAGGCCCGTGAACTGGGTCTGGTGGATGAGGTAATCACCAGTGATGCCTGGTTATTTAAACAACTGCCGGAACGCGAAATACTAAAACTGCAGTATCAGGTCAAAAAACCGTTAAGTGAGCGGCTGGCGAAGGGTACCGCTACCGTAGTTAATACACTAAAAGCATCACTGGCCCGCTCTGACGTATGAGCAGTAGCCTGGAACAGGGGTTTTTGCTAGTCTAAGCCGATTGTTCACAGTGTGAGAAGTATAAAAAGGACTCGTATGAGTGATAAAAAGAAACTCAGTCTGACCGCCCGTATCGTTATTGGTATGGTCAGCGGTATTGTTGTCGGCATGGCACTGCGTTATCTGGCGGGCGACAGTGCCTGGGTAGATAGCTACCTGACCAATGGCCTGTTTAACATTGTTGGACAGATATTCATTACCTCGTTAAAAATGCTGGTAGTACCGCTGGTGTTTGTTTCCCTGGTGGTGGGTACCTGTTCGTTAAGTGATCCCAGTAAACTGGGGCGCTTAGGCGGTAAAGCGGTGGGAATGTACTTAATTACCACGGCTATTGCCATTAGCATTGCCATTTTCTCGGCTGTTTTAATTCAGCCGGGAGCCGGTGTTGAGCGTGACTCGAATACGGTGTTTGAGCCCTCTGACGCGCCATCGCTGTCGCAGGTGATCATCGACTTGTTCCCTGATAATCCGATTAATGCAATGGCCGAAGGTAATATGCTGCAAATAATTGTGTTCGCACTGTTATTCGGTATTGCCATGGCGCTGGTGGGTAAAGCCGGCGATCGCCTGAAAGGCTTTTTTGATGATTTTAACGAAGTGATCATGAAGCTGGTGGTGATTTTAATGAACCTGGCGCCTTATGGTGTTTTTGCGTTGATGGCAAAGCTGTTCACCGAAACCGGCCTGGGAATGATTGGCAGTCTGGCCAAATACTTTTTCCTGGTATTGATTGTGCTGTTAATTCACGGTCTGATTGTGCATCCGTTCTTACTGAGTAGTCTGGCGCGGGTTAAGCCGGGTATCTTTTTGCGCAAAATGCGCGATGCGCAACTCTTCGGTTTTAGTACTGCATCCAGTAACGCGACCATGCCGATTACTTTGGAAACTGTGACTAAGCGCCTGGGCGTTAACAACAGTGTGGGCTCGTTTACCGTACCTTTAGGTGCAACCATCAATATGGACGGGACCTCGATTATGCAGGGGGTCGCAACCGTCTTTATTGCCCAGGTGTACGGTCTGGACTTATCCATTGCTGATTATCTGATGGTTATACTGACGGCGACCCTGGCGTCGGTGGGTACGGCCGGTGTACCTGGTGTAGGCCTTATCATGCTGGCCATGGTGTTACAACAAGTTGGCTTGCCGGTCGAAGGTATCGGACTGATTATCGGTGTGGATCGGCTACTGGATATGACCCGTACCGCGGTTAATGTAACCGGTGATGCGATGGTCAGTTGTGTGGTAGCAAAATCTGAAGGGGATTTTGATACCGAAGTGTATTACGACCGCGAAGCCGGTAAAAAGCTGGAAGAACTGTAACCCGGTTATTCTCCTCAGTGGCCGGTTATCCGACAGGATAGCCGGCCGTTTACACCGGCGCTCCCGAGTGGAATTTAAAGTCACTGTCCGGTGATTCAATCAAGGCTCTTTCTGCCTCTGCAAAAAACTGCACTCTGGGGTTAATGTCGGTGTCGCTGATCTGCTGCGCCAGGCTCAGATAATCCTGATAATGGCGCGCTTCAGAGCGAAGTAGCGAGAAATAAAACTGACCCAGATTGGGGGCGAGGTGGGGAGCGATGGCGGCAAATCGCTCACATGACCGCGCCTCTATGTAGGCACCACAGATCAACTTGTCCACTAAAGCTGCCGGTTCATAAGTGCGGACATGGGTGAACAAGCCCCGGGCATAGCGGCTGGAGGTTATTCTGTCATAGCTTACGCCCAGTTCTGCGGCAATTTCCAGTACCTGATAAAAATGGTGTAATTCTTCTTTTATCAGCAGCACCATTTTGTCAATCAGCTCCTGACTGTAAGGCTTAGTCGACTTTGGCACCATCCGCTTATTCAACTTATTGTGATCGGCAAGGTCACGCCAGTTACCCTTCAGCCGGTAGGTAAAATCCTCGTAGGGCTTCAGCCACTGCAGTAACGCATTGCCGCTGTCTTCGTCAACTGCATAGCGGCGGATCAGTAACATCGCACTTTGTGCTGCCTTCAGCTCGCAGACCATATGATCCTTTAACAAAATGGGCAGACTTTGTGGCTGCTTTGCCTGCTCAATCCAGCTTGCCGGTGTCCGGCACTGCAAAAACTGATTAATGGGCTGCAGTAGCTGTTCTGCCTGCTGGCTGGAAATATCGGTTGTGGGCTGCTTCATAGTCGGATAAATAACGAGGTTGCCGTAAAAGGTGGCTAGTGTACTGCAAGCGGCAGATGATTTGAACGCTTGCTGAACTTTCTCTGCGCCGAGCCGTAATGTTAATAAGGTGTTATAATTGTTAAGTAAAATGACTTGACAGCTGTAACAATGTCCTCAATAGTAGTAAGTGTATGGCGATTTTTTAATCAGCCTGCAGTCACAAAAACAATAAAGACTGAACAACAAGGCGGCAGTGCCGCATGGAGCGAGGTAAACGTTATGATACTAAATCATATTTGGGGTCTCTACGCTCACCCGATGGCAGAGTGGAAAACCATTGATGAGAAACGTGAGAGCATAATTAATTCGGTAACACACATTTTGTTTGTTGCTATTCTACCTTGTATTGCGGCTTATTACGCATCGGCGCATGCCGGCTGGTCAGTAGGCACCCGCGAATCGATTTTTCTGACCCAAAGTAGTGGATTGGTACTCGGCGTGGCCATGTACGTCGGTATTTTGCTGGGTACTTTTGCGCTGGCTTATCTGGTTTACTGGATGGCCAAAACCTTCGGGGCTCAGCCCAGCTTTACTCAGTCACTGGAACTGTCGGCTTATGCTGCGACACCCGTAATTATGTCCGGTGTTGCCGCTTTTTATCCCGAACTCTGGTTTGTCGCTTTGGTGTTTTTAGCCGGTGTGGCTTATTCGGTATACCTATTGTACGCAGGCATTCCCGTTGTTATGCATATTCCTGAGGAGCGCGGGTTTTTATACGCCAGCTCTGTGGTGACTGCCGGGCTGGTGCTGATGGTTATTTTAATGGCTGCCACAGCGATATTATGGACTAACGGCTTCGGACCACAATTTATGTCCTGAGCATTTTATTTTTAGTACTGTATTTCTTAAGTAATGTATATTCCGCTGTAGTAACCGCTTTGCGCAGTGCCGATCAGGCGCTGCGCATCATACCAGTCCCCCAGAACAACCCGCTTAGCTTTAGCACCATTCACTTTAAACTCATGGATCGCTGCCCGATGAGTATGCCCGTGGATCAACTGCTGCACCTGATGCTTTTGCATAACTTCGAGTACGGCCTGGTGCTGAACATCCATTTGCCGCAGGCGTTCGTGACTTAGATGGGGGCGCTGCGACTGTGACCCTGTGCGCAGTTTGCGGGCAATGGCCATACGCCAGTTAAAAGGTAAGCGTTTAAGTGCATAACGACTGAAAGGGTGCTGAATAAACGAACGATAACGCTGGTAGCCTGTATCTGCGGTGCATAAGGTATCACCGTGCATCAGCAAGGTGCGGATACCGTTAAGGGTGATAACAGTTTCGTCTGCTAAGCGTTGCATGCCGGTTGCACGGGCAAAAACGTCGCCCAGCAGAAAATCGCGGTTACCGGGCATAAAATAAAGTTTTACGCCGTTTGCCGATAAGCCGGCCAGTATCTCTTTAATGTTTTCGGCAAAGAGGCTGGAGTCGTCATCCCCCAGCCAGGCATCAAACAAATCACCCAGAATGTACAGCGCTGTTAACTGCTGATGAGACTGGCAGAATTGCCGAAACGCGGCGGTGATATCGGGCCGCGCCGGGGTTAAGTGCAAGTCAGCAATAAAGCCAGTCGTCATCAGCGATAGCCGCTTTTATTCGCTGACGGTCACGTTTTCGATAACAACGTCTTCGACCGGCACGTCCTGGTGCATACCGGCGCTTCCGGTTTTAACGGCTTTAATTTTATTGACCACGTCCATGCCGTCAGTGACTTCAGCAAAAACACAATAACCGTAACCGTTGGCCGTTTCGTTTTGAAAATTCAGAAAACTGTTGTCATTGACGTTAATGAAAAACTGTGACGACGCTGAATGCGGATCCGGCGTCCGCGCCATCGCGACGGTACCTACCTTGTTGGGCTGAGCGGTTTTGGCTTCGTTTTCAATAGTTGCGCCAGTTTCTTTTTGTTTCATGCCTGGCTCAAATCCGCCGCCTTGCACCATAAAGCCATCGATAACCCGATGGAACAGGGTATTATCGTAAAAGCCGTCCCGTGCGTATTGTAAAAAGTTAGCGACGGTTTTAGGGGCTGTTTGCTCGTGCATAGCCAGCGTGATATCACCGTAATTTGTATGTAAAACAACCTGCATCTTGGTATCCTTTAGCTGTGACTAAACCAGTGACTAGTGTACCAGAGCGCCGCGTTCAGTGGTATCATTAGTGGTTTAATCCGTTACCTGAAAACGACCTCTGAAAAGGACTGACAAGCTTATGGCACTGACACTGTTCAATACCCTGACGCGAGAGAAACAGGCGTTTAAGCCGCTTCAACCCGGTAAAGTGTGTATCTATGTGTGTGGTGTTACCACTTATGACTTTTGTCACATTGGCCATGCACGGACTTATGTGGCTTTTGATATTGTTGTGCGCTATCTGCGCAAGCAGGGTTACCAGGTTAATTATGTGCGCAATATCACCGATTTAGACGACAAAATAATCCGCCGGGCGGCTGAAAACAATGAACCATTCAGTGCTGTTACCGAGCGCTTTATTGCCGAAATGCAGCAGGACTTTGATGCGCTGAACTTACTTCGCCCCGACATTGAGCCTCGTGTGACTGAGCATATGGACCAGATCATCGCTATGATCGAGCAGCTGATTACCAACGGCAATGCCTATCAGGCCAGCAACGGCGATGTGTTGTTTGATGTCTCGACTTATGCGGATTATGGCTGCTTAAGCGGACAGGACCTGGAGCAGTTGCAGTCCGGTGCCCGGGTTGATGTTGATCAGGCTAAGCAGGACCCGCTTGACTTTGTGTTGTGGAAACAGGCTAAAACCGGTGAGCCGAGCTGGGATTCTCCCTGGGGCCCGGGCCGGCCGGGCTGGCATATTGAATGCTCGGCGATGAATAAAGAACATTTGGGTAGCACCTTTGATATTCACGGCGGTGGATCAGACCTGACCTTTCCCCATCATGAAAATGAAATCGCGCAAAGCTGTTGTGCTAACCATGCTAGCTATGTGAACTACTGGCTGCACAGCGGTATGGTGCAGGTTGATGACATCAAAATGTCGAAATCGCTGGGTAACTTTTTTACCATACGCGATGTGCTGGCTAATTTTGATGCCGAAACCGTGCGCTACTTTTTGTTGTCCAGCCATTATCGTTCACAATTAAATTACACTCAGGATAATCTGCAACAGGCTCATGCTGCTTTAGAACGCCTTTACACGGCATTAAGAGGTCTGCAGCCTGAAACCGCCGATGAGTCACTAAGACAGCCTTACTGGGAAAAATTTCAGCAGGCGATGGATGATGATTTTAATGCTCCGGAGGCCATCAGCGTGCTGTTTGATATTGCCCGCGAAATGAACCGGCTGCGCCAACAACAGCCTGATCGGGCTGCGCAGCTGGCTGACGTATTACTGGAGCTGGCGGCGGTACTGGGTCTGTTACAACAACAACCAGAAGACTTTTTACAGGGCGACAATGACGATGTTGCGCTAATTGAACAGCTGATCAAGCAGCGTAATGACGCCCGTGCCGATAAAGACTGGGCCGCGGCCGATGCAGCACGGGATAAACTCAGTGCTATGGGCATTGTGCTGGAAGATGGGCCGCAAGGCACACAGTGGCGACGTAGCTGATCAGCAAAGCGACTACTCAGTGGGAGAGATTATATGGCATTTGCACAATTACACTGTGTTGAATCACTGACACAGGCAAGAGAACAACAGCAGAATGACGCGCTTATTATTATCGGTAACCTGGAAACCATTGACGATACGGAATTAAGTGAACGGGTGCGCGCAGCGCAGCAAAGTGATCAACGTATTGGCCAGCAGCCGCTGCTGCTGGTTCAGCCTGAGGTACCGGAAAAACGGCTGGTGCTGTCACCAACCGGCCCCTTAAATCGTGATTACGATGATGTCCGGCAAATTTTTGATGCGGCCCGGGCGGCGGCAAAAATGGCCCAGGACGCCGGCGCACGCCACCCGCTGTTACTACTTAACGGCGTGAATGTTGAAGATCAGCGCTACCAGCAGGCGCATCTGGCAGCCTACCTGGGCTTTTGCCAGGCCCTTTACCAGCCGTTGGAAGCCCGCGAAGCCCGGGGCGAAGATGACATTGAGCCGACCCGATCCGTGTCTATGGTATCCGCTCTGGACGCCGACTGGGCGATGGCTATCGAGGCCGGTAAACGAGTAGCCCGCGACCTGGCCGGCACCGAGCCCGAGCGTATGGCGCCGTTGCGCTTTGCTGAATACTGCCGGCAGGCGTTCGCGCAGACAGCGGTTAAGGTGACGGTTATCGACGACTACCAGCAGCTGCAACATGAGTATCCATTAGCGGCAGCAGTAGGTCGTGCTTCGTTAGAAGTTGAGCGTCATCGGCCGTGCGTGATCCGGCTGGAATACAAAGCCAGCCGGCCCCAACGTACGCTGATGCTGGCCGGCAAAGGCATTGTTTATGACACTGGCGGTGCTGATCTTAAAGTGGGTGGCCATATGGCCGGGATGAGCCGTGATAAAGGCGGTGCTGCGGCAGTTGCCGGGTTTGTTAAAACCGTGGCTGAATGGCAGCCTGACGACCTGAACGTGGTGGCTGAAATTGCTGCGGTGCGCAACAGCATCGGAGCAGAAGCTTTTGTTGCTGATGAGATCATTACCGGCCACAGCGGCAAGCGTGTGCGGATTGGTAATACGGACGCAGAAGGGCGGCTGGCAATGGCTGACTTACTGTCCCATCTGCGAGAGCAGGCGGCAGCAAGTGAGTTACCCTGTGAACTGTATACAGTTGCTACCCTTACCGGTCATGCGGCGCTGGCGAAAGGACCTTACACTGCGTTAGTACCCAACGGTGTTGCCCGCCGCAATCAGTTGGCTCAGGGTTTGTTTGAGTGTGGCGAAGTGTTTGGCGACCCGGCAGAAATTTCCTGGTCACGACGCGAGGACTTTGAGTTTGTTAAAGGGCGGACGCTCAGTGACGATCTGTTGTCTTCAAATAACGGCCCCTCGGCTACCACAGCCCGCGGGCATCAGTTCCCGATGGCGTTTCTGGTGGGTGTTTCAGGACTTGACCAGCACGGCATCGACAGTGATAAGCCGCTGAGTTACGTACACGTGGATATTGCCGGTAGCGGCGTTGAAGGCGGGGACTGGCAGCACGGTAAACCGAGTGCAGCCCCTGTTACCTTATTGTCCGGCTATTATTTAGCTAAATAGCCGGCACAGCGGCCGGGCGCCTTGCCCGGCCGCTGATTATTGTTTTATTCCTGAAACTGCTGGCCGAAATACGAGTCTTCCAGCCATTGCGGACGCTGGTCAGCATTCGCAATTTCTTTACCAATTTCAAAGTTAATGTTAGTAAAGCGGGCGCCGGCTTCGTAGTTAATATCGTGCTGTTTCAGATCATCGCTGGGGCGGTGATAGTGCTCAGCAAAAAACTCACCCCATACTTCACCACCGTCTTCACCTTCGGTGCGCGAGGTAAAGCCGGTCATCAGAAACACTGCCGGGATGCCTTTTTTAACCAATGTATAATGATCCGAGCGGGTAAAGATGGCCTGCTCAGGCATTGGGTCAGGACTTTGTTCGGTATCGTATTTTTGCGCCGCCTTGGTTACTGTATCGCCAAGGGTTGAATGCGAGGCGCCAAAGGCAATAACATCGGCAAAATCATACAGTAATACCGGCATATCCAGGTTGACGTTGGCAACGATACTGTTCAGCGGAACCGTGGGGTTATTGGCAAAGTAATCGGCACCTAACAGGCCTTTTTCCTCTGCGGTGATGGATAAGAACATAATTGAACGTTTGTTATCGATACCTGAGTCGACAAACATACGCGCTGTTTCCAGCATAATGGAAACACCGGAAGCGTTATCCATGGCCCCGTTATTAATAATGTCGTCGCTGCTCATGTCTTTAACTTCGCCGATATGATCCGAGTGAGCTGTGTACACAACGTACTCATCCTTAAGTTTTTCGTCGCTACCGGGCAGAATGGCCGCTACATTAGGGCTGGTGGTTTGTTCGTGCTCAGACTCTTTTACCAGCTTAACCGCACCTTCAAGGGGAAAACCCGTCGGTGAAAAATCAGCGTCTTGCTGAATTTGTTCGAAAATACTTTCCAGTGAAGCCGGTGCATTAGCAAACAGTCGGCTGGCCGGTTCGTCATCCAGATAAGCACTGCCCATCAGCTGTTCCGCTTCGCCTTTTGGTAAGCCATTAGGGCCAACCCAGGTCATGCGCGGTGTTTTAGTATAATAAACACTGGTTTCAAATTTGCGGACTTCTTCGCGAACCGGGGTATGCAGAGTGATGACGCCCACCGCACCTTTTTCGCGGGCAATATCGTTTTTAATGTTGGCCAGATGAGCGCCTTCCTCGCTGGGCAGGTTTGCCGGCCGTCCGGTTAGCATGACGACAATTTTACCTTCAACATCCAGGCCCTGATAATCATCCAGGCCGAATTGCGGAGCTTCCATACCATAGCCGACAAAAACCAGTGGTGCGGTGACTTCGCTTAGCTGGCTATAATGGCTGGGGCTGGTGATGAATTCTTTACCGAATTCAAATTCCACGGTTTCACCGTCATGGGTGTACTGCATGACGGCGCTGTTAGGCACCAGCGTACTGGTACGAAAAGGTACGCGCTGAAAATAAGTGCCGTCTTCACCGCCGGGCTGCAGGCCCAGCTGTTTAAATTCACTGACGATATATTTTGCGGCAATTTCATGGCCAGGGCTGCCGGTCTGGCGACCACGCAGGTCATCACTGGCTAAAAACTCCATGTGGGCCCGGATATTTCCCTGTTCGGCGCTGACCGTCGATTCGGACAGTGGGCTTTCCGCCGTACCGCAGGCAGTCAGGCCTGCGACAATAGCAGCGGGTAATAGCAAACGCGTTAACTTCTTCATTGTTGTTTCACCAATTTTATTGTTATCGATTTAAAAGACTACAGAATCAGTTTACCCGACTCAAAACAGGATAACTAGCGGTGCCAGGTGAATCTGCGGTTGCAAAACAAAAAAGGCCGGTGTAATGTTATATTATTACATTAACAACCCAATCCGTTATGCAGGATTTTTCTGCAGATGTCTTTGAGGATAGCATTGTGAAATTGAACCGCATTACCCTACTGATGAGTCTCGCCTCGTTGCCTGTCGTTACGCCGGCGTTAGCCCAGCAAACTTCGGACAACGATCAGTTACCCATTGATGAAACCCTGGTAATCAAGGCTAACCCGCTGGATAAAACAGCACTGGAGTCGACTCAGCCGGTGAATATTATCAGTGGCGATGAGCTTCGGCAGCTGCATTCACAAACCTTAGGTGAAACGCTGGCGAATGAACCGGGTATCAATAACACCCATTACACTGCCGGTGCCGGCAGTCCGATAATCCGGGGGCTGGACGGGCCGCGGGTAAAAATAACACAAAACGGACTGGACACCGGCGACGTATCCCGGGGCAGTCCGGATCATGCAGTAACTACTGAAACCAGCAGCGCCGAGCAAATTGAAGTGCTGCGGGGTCCGGCAACCCTGTTGTACGGCAGTGGTGCAATTGGCGGCGTGATTAACGTGGTGGATAATCGCATTCCGGCGCAGCCTGTCTATCAGCTGCAGGGTAACGCCAGCTTGCGCACCAGCACAGTCGACAGTAATGACGAAGCGTCTTACAACATGATGGCCGGCAACGGACAGTGGGCGTTTTATGCTGACGCTCATCTGCGTCAGGCTGATGATTACGAAACGCCGGCGTTTACCAATGATGAAGGTGAGCGCTATGATTTTGTCGAAAATAGCTTTGTCGACTCGCAGGGGGCCACACTGGGCCTGGCTTATCACGGCAAGCGCGGCTATCTGGGCCTGGCTTATCAGGGCCTGTATCAGGAGTATGGCATCCCCGGCCATGCACACGGCCATGAAGATGAAGAGCATGCCGGTGAAACTGAGGAAGAGCACGCACTGCATGCTGATGAGGCAGAAGCCTTGCCCTTTGCCGATCTGGAACAGCAGCGCTGGCAGTTAGCCGGGCAGTTGGTGGACCCCTGGCAGGGTTTTGAGTCGCTGGAAGTCCGGGCGGCACTGACCGATTATCAGCATCAGGAAGTCGAGGGCGAGCTGCTCGGCACTCAGTTTGCAAACGATCAACGTGAGCTGCGGCTGATTGCCAAACACCAACCGCTGGCCGGCTGGTCCGGTGCTATGGGTTATCAGTGGGATATCAGTGATAAAGAGGCCTTTGGTGAAGAAGCCTTTACCCCGGATACGTCGCGCCGCTCGCAGGGGATATTCTGGATTGTCGAGCAGGAGTTCGGTGATCACCACATTGATTTAGGTGCACGCTATGAGCGCACTGCGCTGGCCAGCGAGGACGTGACTCTGGATGACTTTAATGCGGTGTCAGCCTCAGCAGGTTACTTATATCATTTTACCGATGCCAGCTCATTCACTGTTAATTTGAGTCATGCTGAACGTGCGCCCAGCGCAGCCGAAGTTTTTGCCAACGGCGAGCACTTTGCTACCCGGACGTACGAACTGGGTACCCTGTACGAACTGGATCTGCATGACGGACACTATGATGTCGAGGCATCCACCCAGGCGATGGAAAAAGAGACGTCCAATAATATTGATATCGGTTTTCATTACGAACAGGAGCAATTGCACCTGCAGGTCAACGTTTTTTATAACCGGGTAGATGACTTTATCTACGAACGTTTTACCGGTATCAGCAGCGACCAGTTAACCTACGAAGAAGCGCACGATGAGCACGAACAAGGCCATGCTGCGGATGAGCAACATGAGGATGAGCATGGTCATGAGGAAGGCCTGCAGGTCGTGCAGTTTGCGCAGACCGATGCGGAACTTTACGGTTACGAGCTGGATGTCGGCTACCGGCTGGATTCGCACTGGTCATTACAGGCGTTCAGCGACTATACCCGGGCTAAGCAGACTGATGGTGCCGACTTGCCGCGTATTCCGGCGCAGCGGATTGGGGTAGAAGCTCGTTATCAGGCTCGCCAGTGGGATGCGTCACTGGGTTATACCCGTTATTTACAACAAGATCGTATTGCCACCAACGAGTCAGTCACGCCGGCTTTTGGTCTGCTGGATGCGAAAGCTAATTTTTATCCGGACTGGCTGGCACAGCACGGTGGAACGGTATTTTTAAAAGCCGAAAACATCACTGATCAGCTGGCTTATATTCACACTTCCTTTTTGAAAGAAGATGCGCCGATGGCAGGTCGTAATTTTCAGTTAGGGGTGTCGATTAGCTTCTGATTCCTGCGGTTAATCGCAGTTAACTAGGCAACGCAGCAGTGTCTGCTATGCTTGCAACCCTGTTTACAACTTGTGTTACAAGGATAGCTCACATGCTGCGTTTTTCGTTAGCAACGGCTGCTGTTGCTGGCTGTTTATCGGTTTTGTCGCTTCCGGCGGCAGCTGAACCCCTCACCATCGAACGAATTTTCTCGGCACCGGCACTGGCCGGTGAGTCGATTCGCGGGCTGCGTTTTGCGCCGGATGGAAAATCTTTGACCTACCTGAAAGGCCGCACTGATGACGCCAGTCGTTATGACTTGTGGCAATACCATATTGATTCAGCGGAACATCAGTTGTTGGTGGATTCCGATCGGCTATTTTCCGGACCCGAAAGTCTCTCCGATGAAGAAAAAGCTCGCCGAGAGCGGATGCGGCTGAGTGGCTCAGGCATAGTCTCTTATCAATGGTCAGCACAGTCTGACGCCTTGCTGTTTCCGTTAAATGGTGATGTTTATTATTACAATCTGGAGCGCGACGAAGCACGCCAGATCACCGATACCGAAGCCTTTGAAACCGATGCCCGCCTGTCACCCCAGGGTAACTATGTTTCTTTTGTGCGCGAACAGAACCTCTATACAGTGGCGCTGGATAGCGGTAAAGAACAGGCCATTACCCACACCGGCGAAGGCGTACTAAAATTTGCCATGGCCGAATTTGTCGCCCAGGAAGAAATGAAGCGAATGACCGGCTATTGGTGGGCCCCTGATGAGTCAGCCATTGCGTTGACCAAGGTCAATGAGGCTCCGGTTGAGGTTGCGACACGCAGCGAAATTTATGCTGATCGTATTGAGACTATTGAACAGCGGTACCCCTATGCCGGCACGGATAATGTGATTATCGATTTAGGTATTGTATCGCTTTCGTCTCAAAGCAACGACAGCAGTCTGGAAGACAGTATTCAGTGGCTTAACTTAGGCAGCCTCGGCGATGGTTATCTGGCCCGGGTTAACTGGATGAATGACAGTCAGCGGCTGACTTACCAGTGGCAGTCGCGGGACCAGCAGGAATTGCAACTGCGCCTGGCACAACGCGGGAAGAGCCAGCAGCAGACGCTGATCACAGAAACCAGCCACAGCTGGGTTAACCTACACGATGATCTGCAATTTTTAGAAGACAATAAGCATTTTATCTGGGCTTCTGAGCGCAGCGGCTACAAGCATTTGTACCTGTATCGCATCGACGGTGGTCTGATCCGCCAGTTAACCTCCGGTAACTGGGCTGTTGATCAGCTCGAAGCGGTGGATGAGCAAACCGGTGTGGTTTATTTTACCGGGCGCCAGCAGTCGCCGTTGCAGCGCCATTTATATCGTAACCAGCTGAATACCGCAGCTCCTGGTTCACCGACCCGCTTAACCCAAAGCGAGGGTCTGCACAGTATCAGCTTCGCCAGCGATCACAGCGCTTATCTGGATACCTTTGAGTCTCTTGAGCAGCCGCCGCAAATCAGCCTGCACGGACCCACTGGCGAGCGTATCGCCTGGTTAAAGCAAAACAACATCGATGCCGGGCACCCGCTGAAACCGTATTGGCGTGACTGGTTGTACCCTGAATTTGGCACTCTTGAAGCCGAGGATGGCCAGACTCTGCATTACCAGCTGACTAAACCGGCGGATTTTGACGCCGATAAACGCTATCCGGTACTGGTTTACGTGTACGGTGGACCGGGTGTGCAGGTGGTTGATAAAGGCTGGGGTAATTTGTTTTTGCAATACATGGCCCAACAGGGTTATGTCGTGTTCAGTCTCGACAACCGCGGCTCGGCAAACCGTGGCAAAGCTTTTGAGGCGCCCATCTATCGCAATATGGGAGACCCGGAAGTTGCCGATCAGAAGCGCGGTGTAGATTACTTGCGCAGCCTGGACTTTGTTGATGCCGACCGGATCGGCATTTATGGGCACAGCTATGGTGGCTACATGACACTGATGTCGATGTTCAAAGCGCCGGATTACTTTGCCGCCGGGGTTTCGGGAGCGCCGGTTACCGACTGGCGCCTGTACGATACCCATTACACTGAGCGTTACATGGGTATGCCGCAGGCAGGGGACGCTTATCAGCAGTCGTCGGTTTTCCCTTACGCTGAACAGCTGCAGGGGGACTTGCTCATGTACCACGGCATGGCCGACGATAATGTGTTGTTTACCCACAGCACCAAGCTGTACAAGCAACTGCAGGATAACCGGCAACAGTTCGACATGATGAACTACCCGGGTAAAAAGCATTCACTCAACGGTACGGCAACAAAAATTCATCGCCACCGTTTGATTGCCGATTTTTTTAATCAAAAGTTTTTAAACAAACGCTGAAAAAATAATACGTTATACTAGCGGCTCCACACTGTTTTTTTGTAAAGGAGTCGCTATGCGTTTTTTATCCCGTCGTCTGGTCATGCCCAATGACCTCAATTTTGCCGGCTCTCTGTTTGGCGGTCGTATCCTTGAGTGGATCGATGAAGAAGCCTACATTTTTGCCAGCTGCCAGCTAGATGCGAAAAGCCTGGTTACTAAACACATCGGCGCTATTACCTTTGAAACATCGGCGTTTCAGGGCGATGTGGTCGAATTTGGTCTGCAGGTAAAAAAGGCCGGTCGCAGTTCACTGACAATTACCTGTATCGTGCGCAATAAACACACGAAGCAGAACATCTGCGTTGCTGATGACATCGTGTTTGTTCATATTGACGCAGAAACTCGCCAGCCGACCCCGCATGGTAAAAGCGAGGCCGAGCTGGACGATTCTGGCTTTGATATTTAACGCCGCACTGGCGCTTTAAATTGGTGAGCCGGGCGGCAGTGGGTGAGGCTGATAACTGTCCGGCCACTCGCCGTCATCCAGAAACGCCTTTAACTGTGCTGCTAACTGACGCGTTAAAGCGGTTTTCTGGTCGGCCAGCTTACGCTGCTGAGTCTGTAATGCACTGCGTAGTGCCAGGTGAACTTCCGGTGCCAGTTGCTCAGCCTGACTGGCCTTAACCATCGCGTTAAAGGCCGTGGTCAGCAAGCGCTGGCGCAGGCTGTCATCCGGCTGTTGTTGCCAGTCCTGCAGAAAGCTGGCGGCGACCTGGTTAAATAAGCCGGCTGCGGAAGGAATATCTGTATCCATGGTGTGCTGTTGTTGCAGGCGGTTTAAACGGGCGCTGTTAAACAGCAACTGCAGGCTAAAATCCGCCGCACTGGCGGCCCAGCTGACAGGATCCGGAATTAAACCGGTACGTCCTTCAAAGCGTTCGCGATTATCGGCCGAACCATAGGCCAACGGCACCATCAATTGCTTTACCTGGTCCGGCAGCTGCAGTCCTGAATAGCGGGCAGTTTTCAGCACCTGTTCCAATGCGCGTTGTTGGTCAGCTGCGCCAATCTTTTGATAGTCATCAGGCCGTTCATCGTTCATGTAATAACGATAATTGACGCCACCTACCCATTTGACTGCCGCTTCGGTTTGATACCGGTGCAGCAGATACATAGGCACCAGAACTTCCTGCAGGTCGCTGAGCGGCTTATCGGCTGCCAGCTGTCCGCGGTCAAAGTCGTTAAGGACGTGTTCACGCACCGTCAGTAAGCGCTGCAGTTCCGTTACCGGATCGCTGCCATTATCCCATAAATGCGCGGTTGGGTGCGCGCCGGAAGCCGGCCGGGCATCGCGATCAGAAATAAAGTTAAGACCCAGTTCTTTATTGGTTTGTAAAATGCGGGCTAACTGTTCCGGCTCTGAGGGCATGCCACCGAAATCACTGTAGCCATAGGCAATAACCTGTTTATCCCATTGCCCAAGACCGACATCGTAGGCATTTTGCAGACTGATGCGGCCTTCTGTTGTCAGGGTAATCAGTGGATGCGGGTAATCCATCACGGAGGCGCGATCCTGAGCAGATGCAGCAAAGTTGTGTGCAATCCCCAGGGTATGACCAATTTCGTGAGCACTGAGCTGGCGGATCCGCGCCAGCGCCATGGCTTCGATGTCCTGACGCAGCTGCTCGCGATTATCTTTATTAAAAGGTCCCAGCAGCCCTTCGGCAATTTTCATGTCCTGGCGGACCCGCAGCGAGCCAAGGGTGACATGGCCTTTCATGATTTCGCCGGTGCGCGGGTCAATCACTGAAGAACCATAGGACCAGCCCCGGGTCGCCCGGTGTACCCATTGAATAACGTTATAACGCACATCCATTGGATCGGCATCGGCGGGCAGCGTTTTTACCTGAAAGGCATTCTCAAAGCCAATGGCTTCAAAAGCTTCTGACCACCAGCGGCCACCTTCCTGCAACGCAGACTTAACCGGCTCCGGGGCGCCCGGATCGAGGTAATAAATAATTGGCTGCTGTGCTTCGCTGCGTGCCGCGATGGGATCTTTTTTATGCAGACGGTGGCGGGGAATAACCTGTGTTTCTATGTCTTCACCCAGCGGCGCCGAGTAATCGATAAAGGTTTCCGCCCAGAAGCCACTGTTGGGGTGAAACTCGCGGGCCTGGTACTGATCATCCGGCAGCCGGATAAAGGAGTGGTGCAGGTGTAGCGTCAGGGCGTTACTGTTGGCGGCTACCTGGCGTACGTAGCGGCCTTCCGCTTTACCGACGAAAGTAACCTTAGCTTCCAGTTCGGTGTTGTCTACAAAGGCTTTGCTGCGTTCAGGATACACAACCGAGCGTTCGCTATCGGCTTTAAAATCGCCCTGGTTGGTAGCGGCCAGACGGTCGCTGATACCATGCACGTCGGTCAGTAAGTAAGGGGTATAATCAATCAGTACCGAATCGGCGTCCTTTGCAACTACTTTGAAGCCCTGCAGAGCCCCATCGGCAAATGCCTGATCGACGCTGTCACGTTCGGCCTGATTGCGGCTGCTGGCACGGTAACGTGTGTTGTGGGCAAGCAGCAGTACTTTATCCCCCTGGATATGAAAAGAGGCTAGTTGGGTATCGCCCAGCTGGCCACGGTCCAGGCCTATATCATTAGAGCCCAGGCCCCAGGGTAAGCTGGTTTGAAAGATAAACGGCTGGCTTTGTTTCGGGATATCAAGATAGATTTTACCGGCGTCGGCGGCATAATAAAAATCAAAGTAACCGTCGTTCAGGGTCATCTGTTCAGTAAAGTCAGCAACCAGCGGTTTTTCGTCAGCGGCCTGAGCCAGCGGACTGATAAACAAGGCTGCAACCAGGGTTCCGGTAACTGTTGCAGCAGAGAGTGCCGCGCGCAGTGAGCGCGGCTTTAGGGGACGTTCGGTGCAAGTAAGCAGCATAATTATTATCCTAGTTGTTCTGCCATTTCTTCCAGTATTTGTGTGGTCCACTGCTCGATGCGCTCATCGGATAATTTGTACTGCGAGTCTTCATCCAGCGATAATCCCACAAAATAGCGTTGATCATCGGTTAATGCTTTTGATGCCGCAAAGTCGTATCCCTGATTAGGCCAAAAACCAATTCGCTTACAGCCTTTGTCAGCGATAGCGTCATGCAGCATCCCCAGGGCATCCTGAAACCAGTCGGTATAGCCCTGCTGATCGCCCATGCCGTACAAAGCGACAACTTTGCCATCCAGGTTAAGTGGGCCGATGTCATCCCAGTGACTTTCCCAGTCTTCCTGTAGTTCGCCAAAGTCCCAGGTCGAAATACCAAAAATCAGCACATCAAAATTTTCGGCTTCGGCCAGGGGGGTATCTTTTATATCATGCAGCGAAACGATGTCAGCGCCAATGGCCTGCTGTATTTTTTCGCCGGCAATTTCGGTATAGCACGTCGTGGAGCCATAAAACAAACCAATTTTTAAGGACATAGGTTAAGGCCTCTGCTGTCAAACCCGAGTTATGCATACGTTTAGTCCGGGTGCATTGTATCAAAATCGGCGCTAGAATAATGGCTAACTTATCATGAAAAGGACGCACTATGTCGCTTTACCCGATTGTCGAACAGCTGGAAAGTGTTTTTGATCAAGCTTACGTGGATGGCAGTGACGATGAGCTGTTTGCCAGTGGTTATTTGCGTGGCCATTTTGATCTGGTGGTAGCAAAAATGGAGCTAAACGATGAGACGGATCCGGCCTTAGTGATGCCGCACTTACGCGCTGCGGTAGAGGCGGCTAAGCACGAGCTGGCGCCGGCCGATCAGGCTCACATTCAAAACCTGATGACACGGCTGGACGCTGTGGCGGCCAGCGCCGACAGTTAACGGTAACGCTGCGGTGACAGCCGCCGCAGACAGTCGTCGGCCAGTGGTACCAGGCCACCGGTTAACTGTGCGGCGATAATTTCAGCCAGTAATGGCGCCGAGGTCAAGCCACGCGAGCCTAATGCCGATATCAGCAGCAGCTTATCCGCCAGTTGACCGGCTATGGGCATATGATCGGGGCTGGTGGCCCGCACACTGGTGCGCTGTCCGACCACCGGCAGTGATTCACTCCAGGGTTGTTGCGAGCAGGTCTGCAGGCTGGCTAAGTTATCGTTATCGTCCTCAGCCCGGGATACCGCACTGTCATCACCGCGGTTAAATGTTGCGCCAATGCAGTGTTGGCCATTATCTGCCGGTATCATATAGCCCTTATAGCAGAGTACTTGCTGTAACGCGGCCGTAGCAGGGCTGGCTTTAACCAGCGTAATTTGCCCCCGCACGGGCTTAATGGGCAGTTTAATACCGGCCAGTTGTTCGCTCAGGGCAGCGCTTTGCTTACC
Organism: Idiomarina seosinensis; assembly: GCF_044797955.1. Classification (GTDB taxonomy): domain Bacteria; phylum Pseudomonadota; class Gammaproteobacteria; order Enterobacterales; family Alteromonadaceae; genus Idiomarina; species Idiomarina seosinensis_A. Next base: position 802,298 of record NZ_CP085211.1, read on the forward strand.
GGCTGCAATCACCAGCCGGCCTGCCGGTCGCGGCATGTCGGCACTGACGGTTTGCCGCACTGGCTGGCAGTCAGCCTGCTGAAACAACAGCTCCACCAGAGTCTGCGGTCGCAGCCAGCCGCCGGCCGGGTAGTGTAGACTGTCAAAATTAACGGCAATACCAGCCAGCTGGTCAGCTTGTTCGCTGACCGCGTGGCTGACACTTTGCAGCTGATATAAACCACCCGCCACTTTGTCTATGCGTTGCCGACGCTGTGGGTTAAATGCCGGCTGTAAAACGCCACAGGGGAACCAGTGTTGACCCTGCCATGGGTAATAAAAACTAACGGCGGTGCTAAAGGCCTGCAAATAAAATTGGCTTAACGGCGTGCGCTCGGCATGCAGCAAAGGGTACACGGCGCCTTGCGGATTACCTGAGGCGCCATCAGCAACCTGGCTACTGATAACTGATACCGGTACTCCCCGGCGTTTTAAAGCAAGTGTCAGTGTTGCGGCTGCGATACCGGCGCCGATGACAGTCACCGGTTGTCGTTGCAGAGCGGGTTTTGTTGCTTTATCCGTGAGTAGGCGACCGCAAATCATTTCGCGTTTGCGCCCGAAACCAGGTGCCTTTTCGACCCTGAAACCGGCCTCAGCCAGGCCCCGGCGTACCACTCCGGCGGCAGTAAAAGTAGCAAAGGTGGTGGCTGCGTGAGCACAACAGGCCATCTGCCGGAACAACGCCGGCTGCCACATATGCGGATTTTTTGCCGGCGCAAAACCATCTAAAAACCAACAGTCTACCTGGCTTTCGGCCGAGCGGCTAAAGCGTGGTAGTTGCTCGTTAATATCACCAACCCATAAATCCAGAGTAACCCGTCCGTCAGCTAAGAGTACCCGGTGACAGCCGGGCTCGGTGCTGGGATAGACAGCCAGCAACTGCTCCGCCAGTGGCTGCAATTCGGCAAGAACCTGATAGGCTTGCTGCAACTGTTCCCGGCTAAGTGGATATTTTTCGAAGCTGGCGAATACCAGTCGGCAGCTGGCCGGTGCGGTTTGCAAAAACAGTTGCCAGCACAGTAAAAAATTCAGGCCACTGCCAAAACCGGTCTCTGCCACCACAAATTCGCTGTGCTCGGGTAGTTTGGCAAAACGTTCAGCTAAGTTGTTGTGCTGCAGAAACACGTAGCGCGACTCTGCCACGCCGTTATCCACAGAGAAGTAAATATCATCAAACTGATTGGAAACGGGAACACCCTGATCATTAAAGCGAATATCGGCGGAATAATTCATTTAGGCTGCATTCATGGAATCTGTCATAATGGACGCTATAATAGCAGCTAATTGACAAAGCAGACCACCTATTGACGCAAGCTTAGTTATCCTAGCAATAATTAAGATTGGGTTTTAATTTTGGCAAAAAACAGGAATACAGAATGAGAAGAGCAGTGATTACCGGGCTGGGCATTGTCTCCAGTATCGGCACCAACCAGGAACAAGTGCTGGAGTCATTACGTACCGGCAAGTCAGGCATCGAATACTCTGAGTCTTTTGCCGAGATGGGGCTGCGCTGTCAGGTTTGGGGGCCGGTTCGGCTGGACGTAAAAGATCACATCGATCGTAAGGCGTTACGCTTTATGGGTGACTCAGCAGCTTATGCTTACATTGCCATGCAGCAGGCTATTGAAGATGCCGGTTTAAGCGAAGAGCAGGTGTCTAATCACCGTACCGGCCTGGTGGTTGGTTCCGGTGGAGCCTCGGGCGAACATCAGGTAGCCGCTGCCGATATATTGCGCGAAAGAGGTGTCAAGCGCGTCGGTCCCTACATGGTGCCGCGCTGCATGGCGTCAACAACGTCCGCTTGCCTGGCGACCCCGTTTAAAATTCAGGGTGTTAATTATTCCATCAGTTCGGCCTGTGCTACTTCGGCGCACTGCATCGGACACGCGCTGGAATTAATTCAGTTTGGTAAGCAGGATCGGGTGTTTGCCGGAGGCGGCGAAGAGCTGCACTGGACTCTGGGCATGGAGTTTGATGCGATGGGTGCGCTCAGCACCAAGTATAATGATACTCCCGAAAAAGCCTCCCGTACCTATGACCAGGGCCGCGACGGCTTTGTACCGGCCGGTGGCGGCGGTATTTTGGTCATCGAAGAGCTGGAAGCGGCTAAGGCGCGGGGCGCTAAAATTTATGCTGAAATTGTCGGCTACGGCGCAACTTCTGATGGCTACGACATGGTTGCACCATCAGGTGAAGGCGCTGTTCGTTGCATGCAAATGGCGATGGAAACCGTTGATACGCCGGTTGACTATCTGAATACCCACGGCACCAGTACGCCGGTAGGTGATGTAAAAGAACTGGAAGCCATTCGCGCGGTATTCCCTGAGCAAACCCCGATGATCAGTGCCACTAAAGCAATGACCGGTCATGCGCTGGGTGCCGCAGGTGTTCATGAGGCCATTTATTCGTTGCTAATGATGAATCATGACTTTGTGACACCGAGCATTAACATCGAGAACCTGGACGATGCGGCAGAAGGCATGAACATTGTGCGGGAGCCGACCCCGGCAAAACTGACTACTGTGATGTCGAACAGCTTTGGTTTTGGTGGTACTAACGCGTCATTGGTGTTGCGCGAGTACAGTGAGTAAGCCGTTCTTTCGTGCACATAGTTGCTGATCAGAACATTCCCGCGCTGCCGCAATTGCTGGCAGGTGCGGGTCGCTTGTCCCGCTATAGCGAGCGTCAGCCGCCGGCACAGTTGTTGCGCACTGCCGATGCATTACTGGTACGTTCAGTAACTACTGTTGATCGGGCGCTACTGCGCCAGGCCCCGCAGCTAAAGTTTGTCGGTACTGCCACTATCGGTACTGAACATTTGCATTGCGAGGCGCTGGCTGAACGGGATATTGCTGTGGCCAGTGCGCCGGGAGCCAATGCCGACTCTGTCGGTGAATTTGTGTTGGCTGCGGTACTGGCCTGTTTTCAGCAGCGCGGCCAATTGTCGCACTTACCCGAGCTGGAAGTCGCCATCGTCGGTGCCGGCCACACTGGCCGCGCTGCCGGGCAGCGTCTGCAGGCTTTAGGGCTGCTGGTACATTATTACGACCCGCCATTACTGAAAAATAAAAACCAGCCGCCGGTTGAGGGTGAACTTCACAACCACTGGCAGCGGGTGCTCAACTCCGACATTATCAGTTGCCATGTTCCCCTGACCCATAACGGCCCGCATCCGACCGCTCAGTTACTGGATATTGAAGCCTTGCAGTCACTGCACAACGAGCAACTGTTGATTAATGCCAGCCGCGGCGCGGTAGTCGATAACCAGGCCTTGCTGCGATGTTGCCAACAGGGCGACTGCCCACAGCTGGTGCTGGATGTCTGGCAAAACGAACCGCAGATAATAACCGAGTTACTGCCTGAGGTGACTGTGGCTACTCCGCATATCGCCGGCCACAGCGCGGAAGGGAAATTAGGCGGGGCAATTATGATTGCCCGCGCTCTGCAACAGTTTGCGGGACAGCCTTTTAGTACCGACTTGGATAGCTTATTACCCCCCTGTGACTGGCCGGTCTGCGATGCCGAAAAGCTTGATACGCCGATGCAGCTGGCGCAACTGGTGTTACAGCGCTATGATATCTGGCAAGATGACCGGAACATGCGAGAGCGGGGTACCAGTGCAGCGGGTTTTGACCAGCTGCGCAAGCAGTATCGTAAAGATAATCCCCGCAGACAGCTCAACAATCAACGCATTGCGTGTCATAATAGCCAGCAGCTTGAAAGATTCCGGGCGTTGGGCTTTAGTGCTTTTCGCATCTGAACTGAAATTACAATGGGAGTAACTATGTCTGAAGGTTTTTGCGTTGCTGTATTAGGGGCCACCGGCCTGGTCGGTCAACAAATCATTGATAGTTTAGAGCAACGAAAATTTCCTGTCAGTCAATTGGTTCCCCTCGCCAGTTCCCGCTCGGCCGGCTCCAGCATCAGTTTTAAGGGCGAAGAGCTGGAAGTGCAGGATGCCGATAACTTTGACTGGAGCCAGGCAGATATTGCTTTCTTCTCTGCCGGCGGCAGCGTTTCACGAGAACTGGCGCCAAAAGCAGCCGAAGCGGGTTGCGTTGTCATTGATAATACGTCGGAGTTTCGCTACGAGGCGGACATCCCGCTGGTGGTACCGGAAGTTAATGCTTATGCACTGGCTGACTTCCGTAATCGCAATATTATTGCTAACCCCAATTGCTCGACTATCCAGATGTTAGTCGCCTTAAAACCCATTCACGATGCCATTGGTATAGAACGTATCAATGTTGCCACTTACCAGTCGGTTTCCGGCGCCGGTAAGGAGTCGATGGAAGAACTGGCTAAGCAGACCGCTGAGCTGCTGAACGCCCGCGAACCGACCATGGCAAATTTTAGCCGGCAGATAGCATTTAACTGTATCCCGCAAATTGATGTGTTTATGGAAAATGACTACACCAAAGAAGAAATGAAGATGGTGTGGGAAACCCATAAAATTTTAAATGATCCGACGGTCCGGGTTAACCCGACCGCTGTGCGGGTACCGGTATTCTTCGGTCACGCCGAGGCCATTCATATCGAAACACGGATGGCCATTACTGCCGAGCACGCCAAGCAACTGTTGCAGGATGCTGCAGGCGTTAAGCTAATGGATAAGCGCGAGGAGTTTCCGACGCAGGTGAGTGATGCAACGGGCCATGACGAGGTTTTTGTTGGCCGTATCCGCGAAGATATCAGCCACCCTCAGGGGCTTAATTTATGGGTAGTATCGGATAATATCCGCAAAGGAGCGGCTACTAATTCAGTGCAGATTGCTGAGCATCTGGTCCGCGACTACTGGTAGAAAAATTAGTAAAAGCTAATCGCTTATGTCATAAAGATTTTATGGCTAACGCCGTTAATAAGAAAAGCAAAGTGCGGGCAGAGACAAAGGATGAAAATAAATAACATCGGACGCAGACTGGATAAGCGCTTGCGACAGTGGTTGGCTCAGACCCTGTTGCTGAGTTTCTGTGCGCTTCCCCTATCAGTGGGGGCGGCAACAGTTGTGCAGGACGATGGCGTTATTATTAAAGGGGAAAAGGGTTCTGAGTCAACCGACGTCCGCGAAGGGCAGCAGCGTTATGGTCCAATCACCTCCGACGATACCCTCTGGGCCATTGCCCGCGATTACAAACCCCACTCCAGCGTAACCCAATACCAAACCATGGTAGCAATCGCCCAGACCAACCCGCGGGCTTTTGTCGATGGTAATCTGAACCGGATGCTGGATGGCTTTTATCTGCGAATCCCCAGTTTGCAGGAAATTCAGATGATTAATCCGGAAACTGCCCGCCGCCGGGTACTTGCGGATGAACAGTTGCAGGATCGGCAGCAGCAGCTAGCGGATACTGAGCAACAAACCGAGCAAACCCGTCAGCAAGAGCAGGAAATTTTAAATCAGGCGCGCGAGCGCGCCGAACAGGTGATTGATCAGGTAGAGCAACAACAGCAGCGCAACTTTGCCGATCTGCAGTCGGAGGTCGATGAATCTCTGCAGGCGGTTCAGCAGGTCTACGATGAGAACGAGTCAATTCAGCAGCGTTTAGATAACCTGGCCGAGCGCATTGATCAGTTAGCCAATAGTCTCGAGCAAACCGGGGAGCTGGAACAACAGTTTGAACAGGTGCTGCAGCAGCAACAACAAATGCTGCAAATGCAGCAGCAACAACAGCAACAGGAAGAGCAGACTTCGGGCTTTAAAGAGTGGCTGCAAAGCCCGCTGAATATTGCCTTGCTGTCGGTGCTGCCGGCTTTATTGATTATTGCCGCCCTGTACTGGTTCTTAATACGCCGTAAAACCCAGAACGCAGAGCCGGAAAAACCAGAAACCAGCAAAGTTGACGATCTGGATGAAGAAGAGGCGTCCGAGGCACTGGATCGCGAGCTAATGCAGGGTGATAACAAGCAGACCGATGATGATGATTTGTTCGATCTTGATGAAGACAACGACGATGATCTTGGCGATGACTTAAGTGCCCTGGAAGCAGAACTGACAGAATCCGGTGAAATGGCCGAGGATGATGATTTTAGTATTCGCCTGGATGACGATGAAGACGAAGACGGGCAAGAAGACGAGGAAAAAGACGAGGAAAAAGAGGACACCACTGCCGGGCAAAAGTCAGAAGCCAGTGACGAGCTGTTATCGGAGGATGATGAAGAATTATTACCCGATGAAGATCAGCCGGCAGCTCCTGATGAAGATGACGAAGAGTCGTCGGAATTGTCGCAGGATGAATTGGATAAACTGCTCGAGCAAGGCGGTGAAGCTGATGAGCCTGAGCCTGAGCCCGAACCAGAACCAGAACCTGAACCGGAGCCTGAGCCCGAACCAGAACCGGAGCCTGAGCCCGAACCAGAACCAGAACCGGAGCCAGAACCGGAGCCAGAACCAGAGCCTGAACCAGAACCAGAACCAGAACCAGAACCAGAACCAGAACCAGAACCCGAACCGGAGCCTGAACCTGAGTCAGAACTGGACCAGGAGCCGGAACAGGAAGTTTATGCCGATGCCGATGAAGCGGAAGAAACACTGGCCCAGCTGGGTATCGAGGAAGACCAGGGCGGCGATGAGAGTGAGGACGAATCAGCAGAGTATACCCAGGAGGATCTCGACCGCCTGTTGTCAGAGTCTGAGGAAATCGAGCAGGAACTGGCGGATATAGAAGATGTTGAAGAGGAGATTCCTGAGGACGATGAGGAACTCGATGAAGCGGAACAGCAGGCTGATGATGAACTTGAAAAAGCCTTTGCTGACGAGAGCACGGCAGACGAGCAAGCAGGATCTGAACAAGCAGCCGAAACCACTCAGAGCGATGATGAGGAAAGTTCATCTGAGGATAGCGACGAGGGCTTTTTAGACATCGACAGCCTGATGGAAGAGGCCGACGACAGTAGCGAATCGGCCGAAGATAATTATCCGTCCTCTGCGGTTAAAGACTTGCTCGATGACGAAGAAGGGAATGATCTGGCTGACTCCGGCGACAGCGAAGTTGATGAAGAAGCGTCGGCACAGCTTGATCTGGCCCGCGCCTACATCGATATGGGTGAAGCCGACGAAGCGAAAGAAATTTTACAACAATTGATTGACGGTGATGATGAAAGCCTGGCCAACGAAGCCAAAGCGTTACTGGATCGATTGGATAGCTGATTTTATTCGTAAGGAAGCGGTATGCGAATTGCGTTAGGTATTGAGTACGATGGCAGCCGCTATTACGGCTGGCAGCGGCAACAGCATGTCGACAGTGTTCAGCAACGGCTGGAACAGGCACTGAGTAAAGTAGCCGATGAGAAGATTGAGGTGGTCTGTGCCGGCCGTACCGATGCTGGTGTGCATGCAACCAATCAGGTGGTTCACTTTGATGTTAATAACAGCCGCGGCGGTGGTGCCTGGACCTTAGGCATTAACAGCAATGTGCCGGGCGATATTGCTGTGCGCTGGGCACAGCCGGTGGGCGATGATTTTCACGCCCGTTTCAGTGCTAAGGCGCGACGTTACCGCTACATCATTGCTAATACTCCTCTGCGGCCCGGTATTCTCAGTCAGGGGGTAAGTCATTATCACCCTCCGCTTGATGAAAAAGCGATGCAGGCCGCGGCTCCCGCACTTATCGGCGAACATGACTTCTCTGCTTTTCGCGCCGCGCACTGTCAGTCGAAAACACCTTACCGTAAAGTAACGCATCTGAGCGTCACCCGACGCGGTGATTTTATTGTGGTCGATATTAAAGCTAACGCCTTTTTACACCACATGGTGCGCAATATCGTCGGCAGTTTGATCACCATTGGCCGCCATCAGCAGCCGCCGCAATGGCTGGCGCAGTTATTAGCCGGGGGAGATCGAACACAGGCATCGGCCACTGCAAAGCCCGGCGGCCTGTACCTGGTGGGTGTCGACTATCCGACCCAATTTCAAATACCTGAACCAGCAGCCGGGCCGTTATGGTTTGCTGAAGACTAAGGCATGACTGTTATGACCTCTTTGCTTGACCCAGTTGTGCTAACATGTAAGCTAATCAACTAATTGAATAGAGCCTGAAAGCGGACACTTATGAGCTGGATTGAAAGAATTCTCGCAAAGCCAAAATCAAATAAACGTAAAAACGTACCTGAAGGGGTGTGGAGCAAGTGTGGCTCCTGTGATGCGATCATTTATCGCAATGATCTCAAGCGCAATTACAGCGTTTGTCCAAAATGTGATCACCATATGCGTTTGACCGGACGCGAGCGGCTGGAATTGTTTCTGGATGATAAAGACATCACAGAAATCGGCGCCGAACTGGAGCCAAAAGATGTACTTAAGTTCCGGGATTCAAAAAAGTATAAGGATCGTATCGCTGCGGCACAAAAAAGCACCGGCGAGAAAGACGCATTGATTGCCCAGCGCGGCTCGGTGTGTGGCATTCCTGTCGTTGCTGTGGCATTTGATTTTAACTTTATGGGTGGCTCGATGGCGTCCGTTGTCGGGGCAAAGTTTGTTAAAGCTGTGGATGAGTGTCTTGCCCATAATTTGCCCCTGGTTTGTTTTTCTGCTTCAGGCGGCGCGCGCATGCAGGAAGCTTTAATGTCACTAATGCAGATGGCAAAAACCTCGGCGGCTCTGGCGCGAATGAGTGAGCAGGGTTTACCCTATTTTTCGGTTTTGACCGACCCCACCATGGGTGGTGTTTCAGCAAGTCTGGCCATGCTGGGCGATGTTAATATTGCTGAACCCAAAGCATTGATTGGTTTTGCCGGACCGCGGGTAATTGAGCAAACAGTACGCCAGACGCTGCCGGAGGGCTTTCAGCGGGCCGAGTTTTTACTTGAACACGGTGCGGTTGATATGATTGTTGACCGTCGGCAAATGCGGACGACCATTTCCCGCTTACTGGCTAAGATGATGAAGTTACCCAGCCCGGAACTGGAAAAACTGGAAGCGGCTGAAAGCACTGAGGGTTAATGACCACCGATGTCGAATAATGCGCAGTCTAACGTAACGGACAGGCCAACGGCCGAATCCTCACTGTACAGCTGGCTGACTTATCTGCAAGAACTGCACAGTCGCGATATTGACTTAGGCCTGCAACGTGTCCGTGCGGTGCTGGATAAAGCCGGGCTGGGGCGGCCGGCCAGTTATGTCATTACGGTAGCGGGTACCAATGGTAAAGGTTCGACGGTACGGTACCTGGAAACCATGCTGGCGGCAGCGGGCTATCGGGTGGGTGTTTATACCTCGCCTCATCTGCAGGATTATAATGAGCGCGTCACCATTAGCGGGCAGCAACTGCAGGATCAGCGCCATTGTCAGGCTTTTGCGGCGATTGATCAGGCCCGGGGCGAAACCTCTTTAACCTATTTTGAATTTGGTACACTGGCGGCGTTATGGCTAATGGAGCAGCAGCCGCTGGATGTTGCCATTCTCGAAGTCGGTTTAGGCGGGCGGCTGGATGCGGTTAACGTGATAGATGCCGATGTCGCTGTATTGACCAGTATTGGTATTGACCATGTCGCTTTTCTGGGCGACAACCGCGAGCAAATCGGCGCTGAAAAAGCCGGTATAGCGCGTACTGCGAAGCCTTTGATTTGTGGCGATCCGCAGCCACCCTCGAGTGTTGCTGCCCAGGCGCAGCAATTGGGGGCGCTGTATTACCGGGTCGGTCATGATTTCAGTTTTACCGAACATAAGGATCACTGGCATTACCGGGGCATCGAGTCCAACCTGCTACAGTTGCCGCTGCCTGAGTTACCGCTGATGAACGCCGCCACCGCTCTGGCGGCTCTTGAAACTCTGCCGCTGGCGGTTAGTGCTGATGCTATTGATGAAGGCTTGCGAACAGCGCGCCTAAGCGGACGCATGCAAAGCTGTCAGCACAACGGCTGTGATGTGTTGCTGGATGTGGCCCACAATGCCCAGGCTGCGGCTTACCTTGCCAGACAATTAACAAAACGGAGCCGGCGTGGACCCGTTTATGCTGTGGTAGGCATGCTCGAAGACAAAGATCATCAGGCGGTTTTCGCTCAGCTGCAGGGGGTTATAAGTCAGTGGTTTCTGGGTAGTCTGGATGAACCCCGCGGTCATTCTGCACAACACCTGGCAGAGGCTCTGGGCAATACTGAAGGGAATGCCCCGCAGCAGTGTTTTGCCAGTGTCGAAGCCGCTTTTGATGCGGCGCTGCAGGCTGCTCAGGGTTACCAGGCGCAAGCTGAGAGTGAAACTGAAAAGCCGCTGGTGTTCGTATTTGGCTCGTTTTACACTGTCAGCAGAATTAATCAGCAATTGAGGAGCTAAGCTTGGCCAGTCCGCTACAAAACCGGCTTGTCGGAACACTTATTCTGGTCGCCCTGGCGGTTATTATTTTGCCGGATGTACTGGATGGCGAGAAAGCAGAGACGGTGGAGGAGTTCGAAAGTATTCCTTTGCAACCTGAGCAGACCGCTGACTTACAACAGCCCCAGCCGATAACGGACGAGGTGGTTGAGCAGTTGTCACAACGACCAGTCGCCGAGGGCAGCCTGGAATCCGCTGAACCCCTGGCAGCGACGGCTGAGTCAGCAACAACACTGGATCCCGAAGCTGCAGAGGATCCCCAACTTGAGGTGCCCGCGCGCCAGCCACAGGAATTCGCGGCCGATGCAAAGGCCTTTGTTATTCAGCTGGGTGCTTTCAGTAATCGTGAAAGTGTTGAACGACTGGTGAGCCAGTTAAGGCAAAAGGGTTTTGCCGCCTACACCAAGCCCAGTGGCGAACTGACTAAGTTGCTGGTTGGTCCCGATACCTCACAGGCGGAACTGGAAAAACAGCTGCCGGTACTGGCCGAACTGACCGGGCTGGAAGGTGAAATAGTATCTTACCAACCCTGAACCCATTCATCAGCAGCCAATAAAAAAGCCGCAATTTGCTTTTGTTTCTGTTAAAATTTGTCCACTTTTTGTCGAGCTAATGAGTGCTTATGGTCTGGATAGACTATGCCATTGTCATCATCATCGCGGTGTCGACGTTAATCAGTCTGGTGCGGGGCTTTGTCAAAGAAGCTGTATCTCTGGCCGTCTGGTTTGCCGCTTTTATCATTGCCAGTCAGTTTTACCGTGACCTGGCTGTTTACTTTACGCAGATACAGGATCCACTGATCCGCAACGCGGCAGCCATAGCTGCGTTATTTGTGACGACTCTGATCGTCGGTGCCATAATAAACTACATTTTATCCCGGTTGGTGTATCACACTGGTTTATCGGGTACCGACCGTGTGCTGGGTTTAGTGTTTGGCGCACTCAGAGGCCTGCTCATCGTCAGCGCGTTATTATTCTTCATAGATTCATTTACTGGCTTGTCCGATAGTGTCTGGTGGCGGGAGTCGCTGTTAATACCGCATTTTGGGTTTTTTATTCAGTGGTTTTTTGAATATCTGCAGACAAGCTCAAGTTTTTTAGTCCCGGAACCAGTTTAAGAGGGTCGTTGTTTTATGTGTGGTATTGTTGGGATTGTAGGTAAACAGCCGGTTAATCAGGCCTTATATGATGGTTTAACCATGTTGCAGCATCGCGGTCAGGATGCTGCCGGGATCATGACGGTAGATGAGCATAATACTCTGCGTCTGCGCAAAGCCAATGGCCTGGTACGGGATGTATTCCATACTCGGCATATGCACCGCTTAGCGGGTAACGTCGGTATTGGTCATGTACGCTATCCGACCGCCGGCAGTTCCAGTTCGGCCGAGGCGCAGCCGTTTTATGTTAATTCGCCATTTGGTATCGCCATGGCGCACAACGGTAATTTGACCAACGCGGCCGATGTTAATAACCATCTGTTTAAAACTGCGCGGCGGCATATCAACACCACTTCAGACTCAGAAATTCTACTGAATGTCTTTGCCAACGAACTGGACAAAAACGAGAGCCTGAGCCTTAACAGTGATGATATTTTTCGTACCATCACCGCAGTGCACCGGAAAATTCGGGGCGCTTATGCGGTGGTTGCAACCATCCTCGGTCACGGTATGGTAGCGTTTCGCGATCCCTGGGGGATTCGCCCGCTGGCGCTGGGTAAGCGCGAAACCGTCGACGGTGAAGAGTACATGGTGGCATCAGAGAGTGTTGCTATCGACGGTACCGGCTTTACCTATGTGCGTGATGTTGAGCCGGGAGAGGCCATTTACATCAGCAACGAAGGCCAGTTGTTCTCGCGCCAGTGTGCGGATAAGCCCAGACATTGCCCCTGTATTTTCGAGTACGTTTACTTTGCCCGGCCTGATTCGTTCATCGACGGAATTTCGGTGTATGCTTCGCGGGTTAACATGGGTCGCAAGCTGGGTGAAAAAATCAAGCGCGATTATCAGGATCTGGATATCGACGTGGTGATCCCTATTCCGGAAACCAGTAACGACATTGCACTGGAAATTGCCAGTGCCCTTGAGCTGCCCTATCGCCAGGGTTTTGTTAAAAACCGTTACATCGGCCGCACCTTTATTATGCCCGGACAGACGCAACGGCGTAAGTCGGTGCGCCGTAAACTAAACGCCATTGGTGCCGAGTTTAAGGGTAAGAACGTGTTGTTGGTGGATGACTCCATTGTTCGTGGCACCACCTCGGAGCAAATTATCGAAATGGCCCGTGAAGCCGGTGCACGTAAGGTTTATTTTGCTTCAGCAGCACCTGAAATTCGTTTTCCTAATGTGTACGGCATTGATATGCCAAGCGCCAACGAGCTAATTGGTCATGGTCGCGAATCCATGGAAATCCGCGATATGATTAAAGCCGATGGGCTGATTTATCAGGAGCTGGATGACTTAATTGCTGCGGTTAGTCAGGAAAACCCCAACATTCATCGTTTTGAAACCTCGGTATTCAGTGGTGAGTATGTCACCGGTGACATCAGTCAGGAGTACCTGGATAAACTGGATGCGGCGCGCAATGATGTCGCCAGGGCTGAGCGCGAAAGCAGTGAAGATGCTAATCTGGAACTGCACAATGACAATGACTAAGTCATAGACAGTCCGGATTGATTAGCCAGCGCGCTCAGGCGCGCTGGAATGCATAAACTGAACCCAGTTTAAGTATTTGAGTTAACTCATCTAACGCTGTACGGGATTCTTCCAGCAGTGCCGGATCACGCAGTTCATCTACTGCCAGGCGGTCCCGGTAATGCTTTTCAACCCACTGGTTAAGGCGGGCAAACAGCGCCTCAGACATCAGACAGTTGGGATTAGCAGCGGCCAGCTCTTCGTCATTTAACGCTACCCGCAGACGCAGGCAGGCGGGGCCACCGCCGTTGCGCATGCTTTGTTTCACATCAAAGAAATTAACCCGCTGAATCGGGCCATCACTGGCAACCAATTGCTCAAGGTAGGTGTTAACGGCGGGGTTTTCCTGACATTCTGTCGGCGCTATCAAGGTCATTTTGCCATCCGGCGGCGTGATCAGCTGAGTATTAAACAGGTAGCTTTTTACTGCATCTTCTACACTGACGTCGTCGGTGGCCACTTCGATAAAGTGTAACGGGCTGTCGCCGAACTTTTGTTTAATTTCGTCCAGTTTGTTCTGGGTGTCGGCAAAGGCCTGCTGATGGTAGAACAGGACGTTCTGATTACCGACAGCAATCACATCGTTATGGAATACACCCTGGTCGATAACCGCCGGGTTTTGCTGTAAAAATACCGTGGTATCACTGTCTAAACCGTGCAGCCGCGCGATGGCCTGGCTGGCTTCCAGGGTCTGCCGTGCCGGATAGCGGGTCGGTGCCGGTTTAGACGAGTCAAAAGCATGTCGGCCAAATACGAAAATTTCGACCCCGGCATGACCGTACTCTCGGCACAGACGGGTATGATTAGCCGCCCCTTCATCGCCAAAGTGTTCGTTATCCGGCAAGTGCTGATGGTGCTCAAAGTAGCGGGAATTATTGAACATTGCCTGCAAAATGCGGCCACTGGTCTGCGGCTCTAACGAACGGTGAAATTTATTGGTTAAATTAGCCGGGGTAAAATGTACTTTACCGTTATCGGTGTCGGCACTGGGCGATACCGTTGCGGCATTGGCGGTCCACATACTCGAAGCTGAACAGACGGCCTGAAAAATAGCCGGTGCTTGTGTCGCCGCTTGGTGCAGTACCTCGCCTTCACTGCCGGAAAAACCCAGCCGGCGAAGGGCATCGATATCCGGCCGCGCCTGTGGTGCCAGCACTCCTTGTTTCATGCCCATGTCGTGCAGCGACTTCATTTTGCGCAGGCCCTGCAGAGCCGCTTCTTTAGGACTGGAGCTGGCCTTGGCATTAGCTAACGACGCAACATTACCAAAAGATAAGCCCGCATAGTTGTGAGTGGGGCCGACCAGGCCATCGTAGTTAACTTCGAAGTGTTGCATGGTCACGTTCAAGAACTCCTGTTATCGTGCGTCTGTTACTGATCGATTGGTGTTATTATACGTACTTAAGGCGAGCTTGTAAGGCTTTATTTAGGTCCGCTGGCCGCTGTCTACCAAGGGCCAGGATGGTTATGCTGCAGCAGTGAATTTTTATCAAATTCGTCGCTAACGGTTGTTTCCGGCTGCAATTACCGATATACCTAAAAAAAGAAAAGCCGCCAACCGGCGCTTGCAATACCAGGTAAAGACAACTATATCGTCGGTCATACATTTATTGAGAGAAGCTAAAGTTTATGGCGAAATCGCTCGTTATTGTCGAGTCCCCGGCAAAAGCTAAGACCATTAATAAATATCTGGGTAAAGACTTTGTAGTGAAGTCCAGCGTAGGACACGTGCGCGATTTGCCCACCAAAGCGGTAAAAAAAGTACCCAGTAAGCCGGCCGCAGAAATACGTAAAATGGAGCCGGAGGCGAAAGCCCGCTATCAACAAAAGCGCGACTATGAACGGCTAATTGCGCGCATGGGTATCGATCCGGAGCACGACTGGCATGCCCATTACGAGGTGCTGCCGGGCAAAGAAAAAGTGGTTAAAGAACTGCAGCAGCTGGCGAAAAAATCCGACAGCATTATTCTGGCAACGGATTTGGACCGTGAAGGAGAGGCGATAGCCTGGCACTTGAAAGAGTTGATCGGCGGTGATGATAATCGTTTTCAGCGGGTAGTCTTTAACGAAATTACCAAAACAGCTATTCAGGACGCCTTTAAACAGCCGGCAGAGCTGAATGTCGACCGGGTTAATGCCCAACAAACCCGGCGCTTTCTGGACCGGGTGGTTGGCTTTATGGTGTCGCCTCTGCTCTGGAAAAAAATTGCCCGTGGGCTGTCAGCCGGTCGGGTACAGTCAGTTGCTGTGCGTCTGGTGGTTGAGCGCGAACGCCAAATTAAAGCCTTTGTTCCGGAAGAATACTGGGATTTGTTTGCCGACCTGACAACGCCCTCGGATGATGAGCTGCGTATGCAGGTTATGAAGCAGGCCGGTAAAAATTTCCGGCCGGTTAACGAAGAGCAGACCCAGCAGGCGGTTAAACAGCTCAGGCAGGCGCAGTATCAGGTTATCGCACGCGAAGATAAGCCGACCAGCAGCAAGCCATCGGCGCCGTTTATTACCTCGACTCTGCAGCAGGCTGCCAGTACCCGGCTGGGGTTTGGCGTGAAAAAGACCATGACCATGGCGCAAAGGCTTTACGAAGCCGGTCACATAACGTATATGCGAACCGATTCGACCAACCTAAGCAGCGATGCGGTTGCTGCCTGCCGCGAGCTGATAGAACAGCAGTTTGGCAAAAACTATTTGCCGAAAGAAGCGAACCGCTATGGCTCGAAAGAGGGCGCTCAGGAAGCGCACGAAGCTATCCGGCCATCGGACGTGCAGGTAAAAGCGGAGCAGCTGTCACAGATGGACCGTGACGCACAGCGTTTATATGAACTCATCTGGCGTCAATTTGTTGCCTGTCAGATGGTACCGGCCAAGTATACCAGCACCACACTAACGGCTACGGCTGCCGATTTTGAGCTTAAAGCACGAGGCCGGGTAATGAAATTTGCCGGCTGGACCAAGGTGATGCCACCGGCAAAAGGTAAGTCCGATACTGATCAGTTATTACCGGATGTCAGCAAAGGAGACGAACTGGCGCTGCAGAATCTCGACCCGCAGCAGCACTTTACTAAGCCACCGGCCCGCTTTAGCGAAGCCTCGCTGGTTAAGGAACTGGAAAAACAAGGCATCGGACGTCCTTCGACCTACGCTTCGATTATTTCTACCATTCAGGATCGTGGCTATGTGAAAGTCGAAAGCCGGCGCTTTTATGCGGAAAAAATGGGCGAGATTGTTAATGACCGGTTGCTGGAAAACTTCACCGAATTAATGAATTACAATTTTACCGCGGAGATGGAACAGGCGCTGGATGACATTGCTGCCGGCGAGCGCGACTGGAAGCAAACCCTGGATAAATTTTATCAGGACTTTAAAGAGCGTCTGGAACAGGCTGAACAGGATCCGGCTGAGGGTGGTATGCGGGAAAATCCGCCGGTACTGACCGACATCGAGTGTCCGAATTGCGGCCGGCCAATGGGCATTCGCACCGCTTCAACCGGGGTTTTTCTGGGCTGTTCCGGTTATAATTTGCCACCAAAAGAGCGCTGCACCCAGACTCTGAATCTGGTCCCCGGCGAAGAAGCCATCGATGTAAGTGACGATGAAGAAGCCGAAACCGAAGCTCTGCTGGCGAAAAAACGCTGTCCGAAATGCGGTACGGCGATGGACAGCTACCTGATTGACGAAAAACGCAAACTGCACGTTTGTGGTAACAATCCGACCTGTGATGGTTACGCCGTTGAGCAAGGCTCGTTCCGGATAAAAGGTTATGATGGGCCGACCATCGAGTGTGATAAGTGCGGCTCTGAAATGCAGCTAAAAACGGGACGTTTTGGTAAATACTTTGGTTGCACCAACAGCGACTGTAAAAACACCCGAAAACTGTTACGCAGCGGTGAACCGGCGCCACCAAAAGAAGATCCGGTGCCGTTACCGGAGCTGCCATGTGAGGACTCAGACGCCTACTTCGTTCTGCGTGACGGTGCCTCGGGCATTTTCCTGTCGGCAAATACCTTTCCGAAATCCCGGGAGACGCGGGCGGTCAAGGTTAAAGAATTGGCGCAGTTTAAAGACCGCCTGCCGGACAAGTTTAAGTACCTGGCAGAGGCGCCTCAGGAAGATCCGGAAGGTAACGATGCCATTGTGCGTTTCTCGCGAAAAAGCAAGGAACAGTATGTGGTTACCGAGGTGAATAAAAAACAGACCGGCTGGAAAGCGTTTTACCAGGACGGTAAATGGCAGGTTGATAGTAAATAAGTCGGCGATCTCTTACATCTGCTGTCAGCATTAACCTCTGGCGTAACAGCTGCGGGCCTCCTAAATTGATTGCGTGTCAGGACGACACGGTCAACTGGACAAGGAGGTCCAATGAAGGTGTCGCAGAGATTTATTCGGCAGTTGCTGAGTGGCTGTTGTTTCATTGGTTTGACGTACCCGGTCGCAGCTGCGACCGGGCTCCCCTCATGTCAACCCTTACAACTGGATGACTGGACCGATTACCGCGGCACTGCGGCTGAAACTGCTGTACCACAGGTTTCCCTGCAATTACTGCCCGGTCAGCTGGAACCGCAAATTCGCAATTTACTGCGTCAGCATCTGGCGATAAAAGTGCTGGACTGGCAGGCTTCGCCTCACCATCAGTGGCCTACTGAACATTTAATCCGCGCCGATGACTGGCTGCAGCTGCTGCAACGGATACTTAAACCTTATCACTTACAACTGGTATTGCACCCAAATCAAAGTGCGGTGGTGCGGTATCGACAGACCTCTTCCAGCTAATGCGTCTGCTGGCAGGCCTTATTGTCTTGTTGCTCGGGGCGTGTGCGCACGACCCGCAACAATTGCTACGCCAGGCTGACGCGTTACAGCAGCAGCAACATCGTCAGCTTGCTCAGCAGTATGCTTACCAGGCATTGCCCAGCCCAACCGCAACCATAGTACACAGTGAAGATTTTTATGTACCGCAGATAAATCCCGATTTGCTGGCCAAGCCGGCCTGGTTTTCGCGGCGGGTTAAAGCCGATATGCGCGGGGTTCCTTTGCTTAAGGCATTGCAGCAACTATTAAGTCCGCTGGGTGTGAGCATTTATCTGGCGGATGAAGTGGATGCCGGACAACTGGTTTATACCGATCAGGACAGTCGCGTCGGCGATGTGCTTAACTGGATTGCTAATGCACAGCAGCTGATTATCGAGCCGTACGCCGCGCGGGTGGAAGTTAAGCAGCTGGCCGTGCGTCAGTTCGATGTCTCCTTTTTAGCCGGTGACACCCGCTTTTTACTGGGCGAGGACAACAATCGCAGTGGTCTGGCAGCGGCGGGCCAGACACCGGGCGGGCTGGCCAATGGCTCGAGCCAGTACCTGAACTTTGCCTCACAACAGTTATCGTTATGGAGTGATCTGGAACGATCGCTTCAGCTGATGCTGTCGCAGCAGGGTGAGCTGGCGATTAACCAAAGCTCGACCTCGGTAGTAGTGAAAGATACGCCCACGGTTATCGCCGCAGTAGAGGACTATATTGCTGATCTGAATACCAGCCTGACCCGACAGGTGGCGATTGATGTGCAGGTTATCGAAATCAGCTTTAACGACCATCAGCAGTATGCGGTTGACTGGCAATTGCTGCGTAACATGCAGGGCGGCGGCCCGTTTTCTGCCCTCAGTGCCGGCAATGGCACAGTGACCGGGGCTCCTCTGCAGTTTAGCCTGCAGAAAACCAGCGGTCGGTTTGCCGGTTCGCAGGTATTTATCGATGCACTGCGTGAACAAGGCCAGGTGCGGGTCAGTCATCACCCCCGGGTAATGACTCTGAACAACCAGATTGCCCGGCTGCTGGTTGAAGATGAAACCACCTATCTGGCCTCGTCCGGCAGCACCAGCACCCCCAACGTGGGGACTGAGCAACTGCTGTTGCCGGGTAAGGTCACCACAGGGTTTGAGCTGTTTTTATTACCTAAAGTACAAAAACAACAGGTGATCCTGCAGTTGTCTTCCAGTCTCAGCGCGTTGCAGGGCATTGACAGCGTCAGCTCCGGCGAACAGTTAATCCAGACGCCGCGGACCTCGCGCAAAACCTTTTTCCTGAAGGCCATGGTCGGACATCAGCAAACCTTGTTGTTGTCGGGCCTGCAGCACTCGCGCACTGAAACCGGCGAGCGTAAAGGGTTGCTCAGCTGGATAGCGGGTGGCCAGACCAAGCAGAGTATGGCCAATAGCGAGACCTTATTGCTGCTAACCCCGAGCATCGCCGGAGAAGCGATTTAATGAGTGCCGTAACACCGCTGTTCCGGGAGTGCTGGGGCGTTAAACGACCGCCGCCGGCCGCACTGTGCCGGCGCGCACAGCAACTGGGCTACAGCCACTTACAAATACAGCAGGTTGCCGGTAACTGGTGGCTGAGCCTGGGGCCGGATTCAATTTTTGACTGGGTTATGGCGGTGTCAAAAAAAGTGTCGGCCAGCCGGCGCTGGCTGATCCTGGCGCATCATGATGGCACATCGGTATTAATTGATTGGCAGCAGGGTCAGTTAATGCGGGTGGAGCAACAGCCGGCAAAGGTACTGAGCGAACAACTGCCACCGGTAACCGACAGCGATGTTTTAGCGCAGTATCAATGGCCTTTAGCGTTGCCGGACAACTGGCAGCGGGCGCAGAAGCTGGCGGTTGACCCAGACGACGCTACTCTGGTGCCTCTAAGCCAGGTCCGGAACCTGCCGCAGTTAGGCCGTCGCCGGTTGCTGCTGTGGCTGGCTCTTGGTTCGTCGGGGTTGCTGCTATCGGGCTTACTGCTTAGCGGCGTTATGAGTAGTGCCGGACCACTTTCGGGACAAAGCGCTGAAACCCCGGACCGGAGCGGGCCGCCAATGCCACTACCGGCATTGTATTTGCCAGCAGAAACGCTGTTGCAGCAGCTGCTGGAGTTGGTTCGCACTCCGCTCAGCGGCGCCTGGCAGCTGCATCATGTGCAGCTAAACGGAAGCCGCCTGCGGGTGCAGTATCTGGGGCAGCCGCCGTTGGCCTGGCTACAGCTACCCGAGGACCTGGCAACGGCAGCGACCGGCGAACCGCTGATTGAGCAGCACTTGTTACTAACTAAACAGCCGCTGGCACTGGAACAGTCGGCTTCAGCACCGCCGCTGGCCGCTTTGTTGTTGCGGTTTAGGCAACTTGCTCTGCCCGGCTTAGACATACAACTGAACGGCGCACAATTACAGTTAAGCTGGCGGGATTTCAGTATCCGGCAGCTTTACCAGTTAACGGACTATTTACAGCCGCTGGCCCTGGATACAGTGGCAGCAAACCTGCAACCTTCCGTCCTTGGCTGGGACGGCAGTCTCACATTAACGCAGCTGCCCCCGCCGGCAGCGGCTAAAACGGCAAAGGATAGCTGAACATGGAAAGTACAGGCACTGCACGGTTTAAACCGGGTTTACTGTTTATCAGTCAGTTTTTTTTGCTGGTAATGGCACCGCTGCAGGCCCGGGCTGACACTGGCAGCCTGACGCCTGTGCAGTCGTTGTTGCCGGATAAACTGCTGGCGTCACCGCTGACCGAGCATTACCAGCAGACCCGCCTAAGCATTCAGCAACAACGACTGGATAATGAACTGGCGCAGCTGCAGCGCGATTACGCTCAACTGCAGCTGCAGCGGCGGCAGCACCAGCGAGCCCTTAACCAGCAGCTACCAGCAACAACAGAGGAGCAGGCTGATAGCAGCGGTCAGACCAGCAGAGCCGGGCGTTTAGTCAGCGAAGTACGTTATCCACAGCTGCATTTAGCCTTGTATCAGCAAGCACAAAGCTGGCGCTGGCAACGGCGCGAGCAGTTGCTGGCAGATGATAACTAAAGCGTTTTGCGCGGGGTATAACGGATGAGTGAACCATTATTGAACAGCCGTGAACTGCAGGGTTGTACTATTCCGGCCAATGTTCTGAGGTATTGTCTGGAGCTGTCTGAGCGCTGGCGCCTTGAAGGTCAGCTTGACCGCGCCATTATGGCTACGGAGGCCGGTATGCTGGTGTGCTCACCGGCAATACCTGCTGAGGCCAGCATCGAGCTTAACAATGTCCGTCAGCTGCTGCAGCAGCGAACCGAAAAGCCGGTCATGATCGCTTATGCCAGTGCCGCCAATATTCGGACACTGCTGCATGAAAATGACCGCAATGCTGCGCCGGCTTCAGGGACAGCGGGCCTGCTAAAACCGCTGGATAAAACCCGTGCGCAGCAGGCGCTAATTGATATCGTCAGCGAAGCTCTGGCAATGCAGGCCTCTGACATTCACCTGCGCTTTACCCCGGTGCTGGCTTACATCAATTTTCGCGTAAAAGGCCGGCTTGTCGGAGCGCAGCGGCGCAGCCGTGAAGCCATGGTTGAGTCGATAGCCGCGACCTTAAATACCTATAGCCACGATTACCGTGATGTTTTTAACGAACAAAGTTGTGATAGTGCCAGTATTGAGCTGACCTTGCCCGGCGCCGAACAACACAGTGAAGGGGACCGGAAAGTGCGCTTACGAGTGCAAAAATCGCCCCTTAATAATGGTTTTTCAGTCACGTTACGGCTATTACCGGAACAGGCGCAGACAGTTCTTAGCCTGGCGCAACTGCAGTTTAGCGAGGATGTTCAGGCAGGATTACAGGAGTTGCTAAAACAGCGCTACGGCCTGCTGCTGATTGTGGGGGCGACAGGTCATGGCAAGACCACTTCGCTGGCGGCCTTAAATGCCTTATTTGGGGATGATAAAAAAGTCATTTCGTTGGAGGATCCGGTTGAGATTGTGCAGCCGAATATTGAACAGCGCTGGGTTGATGGTCAGCAGCAAAGTTTTGCCGAACATATCAAAATTGCGCTGCGTGAGGATCCTGATGTCATTTCAATTAGTGAAATACGCGACAGCCGTACTGCGCAGGCAGCGGTTACAGCTGCCTTAACCGGTCATCTGGTGACCGCGACATTGCATGCTCATGACTGCATTGGCGCTATCCAGCGCCTACAAAACCTGGGTATTAGCATTAATGAACTGATTGCAGAAGGCGTACTGCAGGGTATTGTTGCGCAATATCTGGTGCACCAGGCCGATACTACCACTTTGATCGCCGAATACGTGATCATCGACCACCCGGCCCGCCGCTATTTACGACGGCATGACTACAGTGGCTGGCGCGAACATTTACAACATCAGGGCTGGTTGTCGCTGGCCCAGCGCTGGCGCGAGCGGGGCCTGCCGGTGAGCGCTATGGCTGAGCGCCCACAAACCTACTGTTACCGGCCTCAGGGTCCTTTTGCGTCGTAATTACTGGTCGGCGGCGCGACAGTGGCAATGGGTTGAGGACTATTGTCACTGGCTGGAGGATGGCTGCAGTCCATTACTGGCAGCTAAAGCGATGCAATTGAGCGCTGCTGAATATGGTTTGCAGCGGGAACAACAACTGGCCTGCCAGTTGCACGACTGCCTGCGTCACGGGCAACCCCTGTTAACTGGGCTGCAGGGCTATTTACAGCAAGATTTATTGCAGTTATTCGCCCTTGGCCAGCAAAACCATTGCTTAATGGCCTTATTAAAACAATATCAGCAGTTTCAGCACCAGCGCCGGTTGCTGGTAATGAAATTATGGCGTCAGCGACTTTACCCATTATTCGTGCTGGCGATGGTGCTGGTTACTCTGACTCTGGCCGGAACTCTGTATCTGCCAAAACTGTTGCAGCACAGCGCTACCAATCTGCCGCACTGGAGCGTTGATGCGGTTTTAGTGATTGCGGCCGGGCTGCAGCGGTGGGGTTTGGTTCTGGCGCTGCTGTTGTTTTTGCTGGTGCTGGCCTATCGCTGGCTGGGCCGTGTCTGGACAAGCCCGCTGCGCTTTACACTGGAGCGCTGGGGACTGTTTGGCTCACAACGGGCGGTAACCGCTGTCTGGGTAACGCAAATGGTGGCTTTGCTGTTGCGCAACCGGTTGAGCCTGCAGTCAGCGCTAAAGCGGCTACAGCCTCTTTCATCGGCTTATGCCCGCTATCATCTGCAACAGATGCAGTGCAATTTGGCCCGCGGCGAGCAACAGTTAGCTGCGGTAATGACAACGGGTTTATTAACCCCGCAAATTTTGTTCCGGCTGCGTAATAGCGGCCGGCAGCAGGCGCTGGTAGAAGGGCTGTGGCGCACGGCGCTGCGCAGCAGTGCCAGTATTGAACGTTCATTGCTGATGCGTCAACGGCTGCTGCTAACTGGTATTTATGCGTTAATCATTGGCTTGATTGCGCTGCTGGTTCAGGCATCGGGGCAGGTCATGATGTCGGTATTAATGCACTAACGATGACAGGATTTTTAACCACAAGGAGTGTTTTTATGAAGAGCAATCATCAGTTTACGGGCCAGTTTTGGGGTACCCGGGGTTTTACCTTTATCGAAGTGCTGGCGGTACTCAGCATTATTGCTATTGCAACCCTCGGGACCTTAGTTCTGCGCGACTGGGCAGTTTCTAATGCGCGGGTATCAGAAGCTAAAACAATGATTACCACACTGCAGTCCGGGGCGCAGATGTGGCGGCCAAATACCGGCATTTACACGGGCATCAGCATTACTGAACTCAGCAGCGTGGGCGCAGTACCGGCTACCTGGGCGGATGGAGTGGGAAAGAACCCCTGGGGTGGTGATGTAATGATAGGGCCTGACACAACTGATCCCACGAAATATATCATAAGGCTTACCAATGTAAATGCCGCAACAGAAGGTCAAAAATTAGTTCGTGACTATTCAAACTCTTCTGTTGTGGCTTCGTATAGCGCGGGAGATTTTACCGTCACATTTGGTAGCTAACATGCGCTGCAGAGGCTTCAGCTGGTTACTGCTATTGTCGGCTTTAACCCTGGCAGCGCTGTTAACCAGCAGCTGGCTGAGTCTCTGGCAGCAGCACCAGTTTATGCAGCAGGTGCAGCAGTGGCGGCTGCATTTATTGCAGCTGCAGCAGGCGCAACGCAATTATTATCAGCAGCAGGGCCAGTTTGCTGACTCGCAGCAACAGCTGGTGCAACAGGGCCTGTTAGCGGCACCGTTAGCTTTCCCCTTTGCCACCGACTGGCAGTTTGACGCCAGGCAACATACCTTATTAATGCGCAGCTCGCTTAATACCGGCTCTGTTACTTTGCTGCTAAAAGGCTTTAATAACTATCTCTGGCAACCGCCTCAGCTTACCGTCAAAGTGATTGGCTATGAACAGTTCTAAGCGGGCTAACGGCCAGGCATTGACCGAGTTTGTCATTATCTGGCCGTTGCTGTTGCTAAGCTTGTGTCTGCTGCTGCAGGTATTTTTACTATGGTGGGCGCAGCAGACCTTTGTTATTGCCAATCAGTACGCTGTGCGTGCCGGCGCCATCAATCACGGTGCCAGAGCGCCGATGGTACTGACCCTGAGTGCGGTTATGGCAGGCCTTAAGCCGCAGTTAAATCAGGACAATAAAATGGCCGCTGCTGCCGAATCGGTGCTGCGCCAACGGGCGCATTTTTTATTGTACGGAAAATTAACCCGGCTAAACCCCGATAAACAACAGTTACAACGATTTGGGCAGCGTCGCTGGCTGCATCAGCAACAGCGCTACGTGCATGAGATTGCGGTTGACCACTATCAGGCGCGGCAGGCGCAAAGCCAGGATCCGGAATGGGCCAAAGCCCGGCGCCTGAGTATCAGCAGCGAATGGTGTTTTGATTTACAGATACCCTTGGCGGCAGAATTTCTTGGCTGGATAGCCCGGCGGCAGGGCGACTGTCTGGCGGGGAATTTAGCACAGCGGCCACAATGGCCACTGCGCAGTGGTGCTGAACATGAATTACTGAGTGGATTTCGCGGCGGTTAATCGTGGTATTCGATGCAGGCCTGCAGGGTGTTCTCAATCAGTGAGGCAACAGTCATCGGGCCGACTCCGCCGGGTACCGGGGTGATCCAGGCCGCTCGCTCGGCTGCAGTCGGGTATTCAACATCACCGGTCAGAGTACCGTCAGCCAGGCGGTTCATGCCGACATCGATAACAATAGCGCCGGGTTTAACCCAGGCGCCGGGGACAAAGTCGGGTTTGCCCACTGCTACCACCAAAATGTCAGCGCGGCGGACGTGCTTTTCCAGATCATTGGTAAAACGATGGCAGACGGTGGTGGTTGCACCGGCCAGCAGCAACTCCAGGCTCATCGGCCGGCCGACAATGTTGGAGGCGCCAACTACGACGGCGTTAAGGCCGTGCAAATCAACTTCGGTGCTGTTAAGCAGAGTAATTACACCTTTAGGTGTACAGGGCCGCAGCGCCGGCATACGTTGTGCCAGACGCCCCAGGTTATAGGGGTGAAAGCCATCAACGTCTTTATCGGGACGGATGCGCTCGAGAATGGGGGTGGCATCCAGGCCGGGAGGCAATGGCAATTGTAATAAAATGCCATCGATGCGCTCGTCGTTGTTTAACTGGTCAATCAGGGTTTCCAGTTGCTGTTGAGTGGCGGTACCCGGCAGGTCATAGTCATAAGACTGGATGCCGACCTGTTCGCAGGCGCGGCGCTTATTACCCACATAAATTTCTGATGCAGGGTCAGCCCCGACCAGCACTACGGCCAGCCCGGGTGCACGCAGGCCGTTAGTTTTGCGGGCAATGATTTGACTTTTGACTGTCTCACGAACGATGGCCGCAATGGCTTTTCCGTCGATGATTTGTGCGGACATGAATGTTTATTTCCCAGCGTGTAAAAGGTGAGTTAGTTAAATTAACAGGCGCACAGTTTACGGTTTTTCCGATTTGTTGTCACTGATTGCGGCAAAAATGGGCAGCTTGTTGCAAAAGTAGGCAGTTAGTTGTTTAATCAAAAAAAGTGTTTGACGTACCCCGGCTCAGTAGGTAATATTCGCCACCGTTGTCGGCCAGCCAGGCCAACACGCAGCTTTTAGGTCGTCGGCGAGTAGCGCAGCTTGGTAGCGCACTTGGTTTGGGTCCAAGGGGTCGCTGGTTCGAATCCAGTCTCGCCGACCATTGTTAAAGCGAACGGTTGCAGGAATGTTCAAAATGCGCCCGTAGCTCAGCTGGATAGAGCAACGGCCTTCTAAGCCGTCGGTCGCAGGTTCGAATCCTGCCGGGTGCGCCAGAACGCTCCCAAAATGTACATATCAATCAGTGGTGGGTGTAGCTCAGTTGGTAGAGCCCCGGATTGTGATTCCGGTTGTCGTGGGTTCAAGTCCCATCATCCACCCCACTTCTTTGTTTCCATGCAAGAAAATGTCGGCGAGTAGCGCAGCTTGGTAGCGCACTTGGTTTGGGTCCAAGGGGTCGCTGGTTCGAATCCAGTCTCGCCGACCATCTTTGCGTAATCCATGACCCGAAAGGTTGCGTATCCGTGATTAACAGCTAAACTTTAAGCAGTTGTGTGATCAATGGAGGCTAGCATGGTAGATTTTGAAAGCAGCATGGACAATCCCGCCAGCAAATTTTCCGAGCCAAAGGAAGTGCTGGACAGTGACGATTTAAGTCATGAACAAAAACTGAAAATTCTAAAGCAGTGGCGCTACGACGAGCTTGAAACTGAAGTTGCCGATGAGGAAAACATGGCAGCTGATAAGCCGGACCGGCTTGGCGAAATTAATAATCTTATCCTGCAATTGGAAGAATCCTGAGGGCATTCCGCCTTTACTGACCACTAAGCGATAGGTTGCGATTAACTTATCGCTTAGCAAAATCTCCAAATTTTTTGCTGCGGCTCTCGACTCCTCCCGCTTACCTCGCTATAATGCTGCGTCATTTTTAAAGGTCAACGCCGTTGTTATGTCGGCTGTCGTGAATTCGGGCTTAAGTCCGGCAAACACAGCATGCAAACAACATTCATTGATTGAAACCGAGGTAATGAAGCAATGCAGGTTTCTGTAGAGACAACTCAAGGTTTAGAACGCCGCGTGACGATTTCCGTGCCGGCGGATGCTATTGACAGCGAAGTCAAACGTTTATTAAAAGAAGAATACCGTCATCGTCGTGTGAATGGATTCCGCAAAGGCAAGATTCCTCCGCACGTACTGCAGAAGCTGTTTGGCCGCGAAGCACGCTCACGCGCTGCATCGGGCGTTATGCAAAGCAAATTTTACGAAGCCGTCATGCAGGAACAACTGAATCCTGCCGGTGCACCTGCTATCGAACCTAAGGTCAATGAGCCAGGTAAAGATTTAGAGTTTACTGCAACCTTCGAAGTCTACCCAGAAGTGGCAGTTAAGAACCTGGATCAGATAACCATCGAAAAGCCGGCTGTCGAAGTGACTGACGAAGACGTTGACAACATGCTGGAAACCCTGCGCAAGCAGCACGCCAGCTGGAAAGAAGTCAAGCGTAAGTCGAAAGAGGGCGACCGGGTCACTATGGACTTCGTCGGCTCTATCGACGGTGAAGAATTTGAAGGCGGCAAAGCCGAAGATTTTCAGCTCGAGCTTGGCCAGGGTCGCATGATCCCGGGTTTCGAAGATCAGCTTGAAGGCAGTAAAGCCGGCGAAGAAAAAACCATCGCAGTGACTTTCCCTGAAGATTACCACGCAGAAAATCTGAAAGGTAAAGAAGCTCAGTTCGAGGTCACGGCGAAGAAAGTTGAAGAGCAGCAATTACCAGAACTGGACGAAGAATTTGTTGCCTTGTTCGGTGTTAAAGAAGGTGGTGTTGACGCACTGAAAGCTGAAGTGCGTAAAAACATGGAACGCGAATTAAGTAATGCGTTAAAAGGTAAGATCAAAGAGCAGGTATTAAAAGGCATCGTTGAACACAATGAAGTTGACTTGCCAAAAGCCATGGTCGACCAGGAAATTGACGCACTGCGTAAGCAGGCGGCTGAGCGCTTTGGCGGAAATGCGGAACAAATGCCGGATTTACCTGCCGAACTGTTCGAAGAGCAGGCTAAAGAGCGGGTTAAAGTTGGTCTATTGCTGGGGGAAGTAATTCGCCAGCAGGAACTGAAGCCGGCCGACGACAAAGTTAACGAGATTATCGCTAACGCCGCGTCAGCTTATGAAGATCCAGAAGAAGTTGTTGCTTATTATCAGTCTAATAAAGACATGATGCAGCAGGTTCGTAACCTGGCTCTGGAAGAGCAGGCAATGGACTTTATTCTCGAGCAGGCGCAAGTGTCTGATAAAGCCGCCAGCTTTGACGAGATTATGAACCCTAAGCAGTAAGCTTTATAAGCCAGAGTCCTTGACGGAGTCGGCTAGTGCTTGGTTTAATGGCTCGTATGACCTCATACGAGCCATTTTTATTTCAGGAGCAGTTAATTAATGTCTAGTGATATTCAGGATCCGATGGCACAACTCGTCCCCATGGTTGTTGAACAAACCTCGAAGGGTGAGCGCTCATACGATATTTATTCCCGGTTGTTAAAAGAACGGGTAATTTTTTGCTGCGGTCAGGTCGAAGACCACATGGCCAACCTTATTGTGGCGCAGTTATTATTTTTAGAATCGGATAATCCCGATAAAGACATTTATCTGTACATTAATTCGCCCGGTGGTGTTGTTACCGCAGGTATGGCCATTTACGACACCATGCGCTTTATTAAGCCGGATGTCAGTACTGTTTGCATGGGTCAGGCCGCCAGCATGGGTGCCTTTTTGTTGGCCGGTGGCGCCCAGGGTAAGCGTTATTGCTTGCCGAACTCAAGGGTGATGATCCATCAGCCATTGGGTGGTTTTCAGGGGCAGGCATCTGACTTTGAAATCCATGCCAAGCAGATTTTGGATCTTAAAGAACGCCTAAACCGTATGTTATCCGAGCATACCGGACAAGATTACGACAAAGTCGCGAAAGATACGGATCGCGATTACTTTATGGCAGCAGAAGAAGCTGTTGATTACGGTCTGGTTGATGGCATCTTAAATCAGCGCGGCGAAGAGTAGTAGGAGAAAAGCATGACCGATAAAACCGAAGGTGAAGGCGATAAGCAACTGTATTGTACCTTCTGTGGTAAAAGTCAGCACGAAGTAAAAAAGCTCATCGCAGGACCTTCTGTTTTTATTTGCGATGAATGTGTGGAGTTGTGTAACGACATTCTGAAAGAAGAAATTGATCAGATAGCGGAACCCACTGAGCACGAGAAACTGCCGGTACCTAAGGCTATTCGGGAAAATTTGGATGACTATGTGATCGGACAGGATCGCGCTAAGCGTGTGTTGTCGGTCGCTGTTTATAATCACTACAAGCGGCTGCGTAATTCAGGCAAAGGTAAAGAACAGATAGAACTGGGCAAAAGTAATATTTTGCTGATTGGTCCAACTGGATCGGGCAAGACGTTTCTTGCTGAAACTATGGCCCGTTACCTGGATGTGCCGTTTACCATGGCCGATGCGACCACGCTGACTGAAGCGGGTTATGTTGGCGAAGACGTCGAAAATATCATCCAGAAGCTGTTGCAGAAGTGCGATTACGATGTTGAGAAAGCCGAACGCGGTATCGTTTATATTGACGAAATTGACAAAATTTCGCGTAAATCCGATAACCCCTCGATCACCCGGGATGTGAGTGGTGAAGGGGTGCAGCAGGCGCTGTTGAAGCTGATTGAAGGAACCGTGGCCTCGGTGCCGCCTCAGGGTGGCCGCAAACATCCGCAACAGGAATTTCTGCAGGTTGATACCTCTAAAATTCTGTTTATCTGCGGCGGCGCGTTCTCAGGTCTCAGTAAAGTCATCGAGCAACGTCTGGCGACCGGTACAGGTATCGGCTTTGGTGCCGATGTAAAAAGTAAAAGCCAGGATGAAGAAGGTAAGGTGATTGCTCAGGTCGAACCGGAAGACCTGGTCAAATACGGCCTGATACCGGAATTCATTGGTCGTTTACCGGTTGTTGCGACGCTGGACGAGCTTGACGATGATGCTTTGGTGCAGATACTGAAAGAACCCAAAAACGCATTGACTAAGCAGTACTCAGCGCTGTTTGAAATGGAAGACGTAGAACTGGAGTTTCGTGATGATGCCTTACGCGCCATCGCTAAAAAAGCCATGATACGGCGTACCGGCGCCCGTGGTTTGCGCTCTATTGTAGAGAATGTACTGCTGGGCACCATGTACGATTTGCCGTCCATTGAAGGCGTGGCGAAAGTGGTGGTTGATGAATCGGTAATTGCCGGCGAATCGCAGCCAATTTTGATCTACTCTAATCAGATGAAAGAAAAACAGGCCTCCGGCGAATAAAGCCACGCTTTAGCGCAAATACTGTGCAAAAAAGGGCCATCAGGCCCTTTTTTTTTGTCAAACATTGAACTTTAGCATTCAGACCGCATATTAGAGATATCACCAAGGTCGGGAGAAATTAATGAGCGAAGAACGTACAGAACAATTAGCAATGCCTGTTCTGCCGTTGCGAGATGTCGTGGTGTACCCGCACATGGTCATTCCGCTGTTTGTCGGACGAGAAAAGTCTATCCGTTGCCTGGAAGCGGCTATGGATGCCGATAAAAAAGTGTTTCTGGCAGCACAGAAAGACGCTTCGGTAGACGAGCCGGGAGAGGAAGACATCTACTCGGTAGGTACGGTTGCAACCTTACTGCAGTTGTTAAAGCTGCCCGACGGCACGGTAAAAGTGTTGGTTGAAGGTCAGCAACGGGCGCAGTTAAAACAGTTACAGGATGATGAGGACTACTTTAAAGCCAGTATTGATTATCTGGCTTCTGAAGAGTTACCTGAGAAAGAACAGGATGTGATGATCCGGTCGGCGATGAATCAGTTTGAAGGTTACGTCAAACTGAACAAAAAAATTCCACCGGAAGTGCTGACCTCATTATCGGGCATCGAAGACTGTGATCGGCTGGCAGACACTATGGCGGCGCATATGCCTCTTAAACTGGCAGACAAGCAGCAGGTGCTGGAAATTACCGATGTGCGCGAGCGTGTTGAGTACCTGATGGCCTTAATGGAAGGCGAAATTGATATTCTGCAGGTTGAAAAACGCATTCGCAGCCGCGTTAAAAAGCAGATGGAAAAAAGCCAGCGCGAGTATTATCTGAATGAACAGATGAAAGCGATTCAAAAAGAGCTGGGCGAAGGTGAAGACGGCGTTGATGAATTTGAGCAGCTGCAGAACAAAATCGACGATGCGCAGATGCCGGCAGAAGCCCGTAAAAAGGTTGAGGCCGAGCTGTCAAAACTGAAAATGATGTCACCAATGTCGGCTGAAGCCACGGTTGTACGCGGCTATATCGACTGGATGATCTCTATTCCGTGGAAGAAAAAGTCACGCATCAAAAAAGACTTAGCTCATGCCGAGGAGATTCTCGACGCAGATCATTACGGTCTGGAAAAGGTGAAAGAGCGGATTATCGAATACCTTGCCGTACAGCAACGTACTACAAAGGTAAAAGGGGCCATTTTATGTCTGGTCGGCCCGCCCGGGGTGGGTAAAACTTCGCTGGGGCAGTCTATTGCTCGGGCTACTGGCCGTAAATATGTTCGTATGGCTCTGGGAGGCGTGCGCGATGAAGCCGAAATCCGCGGCCACCGCCGCACCTATATTGGTTCGATGCCGGGTAAGCTGATCCAGAAAATGTCTAAGGTCGGTGTTCGTAATCCACTGTTTTTGCTGGACGAAATTGACAAAATGTCCGCCGACATGCGCGGCGACCCGGCCTCGGCACTGCTGGAAGTTTTGGATCCGGAACAGAACATCAACTTTAACGACCACTATCTGGAGGTCGATTACGATCTGTCAGATGTGATGTTTGTAGCTACCTCGAACAGTATGGATATTCCGGCGCCGTTACTGGATCGGATGGAAGTTATCCGGCTGGCTGGCTACACCGAAGACGAGAAGCTAAACATTGCCAAGCGTCACCTGCTGACTAAGCAGATTGAACGTAACGGTCTGAAAGAAAAAGAGATTACCGTTCAGGACTCGGCGATTATCGGTATTATCCGTTATTATACCCGTGAGGCGGGTGTGCGTAATCTGGAACGTGAGTTATCACGATTGTGCCGTAAAGCAGTAAAAACCATCCTGCTGGACAAGTCGATTAAGCACGTGGAAATTAACGCGGATAATCTGAGTGACTATCTGGGTGTGCAACGCCATGACTTTGGCAAGGCAGAAGAAGACAATCAGGTAGGCCAGGTAACGGGTCTGGCATGGACCGAGGTGGGGGGAGATTTACTGACCATTGAAACCACCAATGTCGCCGGTAAGGGTAAAATCACCTCGACCGGTTCCCTTGGCGATGTTATGCAGGAGTCGATTCAAACGGCACTCACTGTGGTTCGCAGCCGCGCTG
The DNA here is from genome assembly GCF_044797955.1 of Idiomarina seosinensis. Classification (GTDB taxonomy): domain Bacteria; phylum Pseudomonadota; class Gammaproteobacteria; order Enterobacterales; family Alteromonadaceae; genus Idiomarina; species Idiomarina seosinensis_A. The sequence continues at coordinate 834,568 of NZ_CP085211.1, forward strand.
ATAAGCTGGGTATTGCGAAAGACTTTCACGAGAAACGTGATATTCATGTACACGTGCCGGAAGGTGCCACGCCAAAAGATGGACCCAGTGCCGGTATCGCTATGGTTACAGCGCTTGTTTCCTCGTTTACGGAAATTCCGGTACGCTCAGAAGTCGCGATGACGGGTGAGATTACGCTGCGCGGCGAAGTGCTGGCGATTGGTGGTTTAAAAGAGAAGTTGCTGGCGGCGCACCGCGGTGGCATCAAGCATGTGCTGATACCGAAAGAGAACGAGCGCGATCTGCGGGAAATTGCCGATAACGTGAAACAGGACTTGACCATTCAGCCGGTTAAATGGATTGACGAAGTGCTGCAAGTGGCGCTGGAACGAAATCCAATGAGTAACTAGTACTAAAGTTATACTTATAACCGAAAAAAAAACGGCGTAATGCGGTCTGGAGGGGTAAATACTGCCTGCAGGCCGCATTTTTTCGTTAAAAAAGTTGAAAAAAGGGTTTTCAAACGTAACGACTGTGGTAGCCTAAGTGGGAAAGCTAACTCCGGCCTGAGTAGTTGCCGGCGGGCTGGACAGAAGTTCGGAGACAATGTTGTTGAAGATTTAAATTCAGCTTGATATAACAATTTGCGCACATTGGCGTAATCCGAATAGAATGATGGAAATTTGATAATAACAATCGAAGGGGATGATACTGTGAACAAGTCTCAGCTAATTGACAAAGTCGCCGCGGGTGCAGATATTTCTAAAGCGGCTGCGGGTCGTGCACTGGACTCTATGATCGATGCAGTAACCGAAGCTCTGAAAAAAGACGATCAGGTCGCACTGGTTGGTTTTGGTACGTTCAGCGTTCGTGAGCGTTCTGCGCGCACGGGTCGTAACCCGCAAACGGGTGAAACCATTCAAATCGCTGCTGCCAAAGTACCTTCTTTCAAAGCCGGCAAAGCTCTGAAAGACGCAGTTAACTAAGAAATGCGCCAAGGCGCTTTTTTTATATAAAAATTTTGGACAGACAATAACCCGGAGTTTAAAAGCTCCGGGTTATTTTTTTGCCGAAAGGGTGAGTTTTAGCACCGTTTCGATATAATGTGCCGTCGATCATTAAACCACGAAGGAAGTTCTGATTATGTTAGAGCGGATACGAGAAGGATCGCAGAGTTTTGCTGCGAAGGCCGTTCTGGTGCTTATTATTCTGACCTTTGCTTTAGCAGGGGTAGGTAGCTATGTCACTGGCGGATCGGATGCGACCGTTGCCGAAGTTAATGGTGAAGCAATCACCCAGCCCGCTTATGAACGGGCTTATGAAAATGAGCGCAACCGGCTGCAGGAGCAGTTTGGCGATATGTTTGATGCCATCAGCTCAGATCCTGGCTATATGCGTAGTGTCCGGGCCGGGGTTTTAAACCAGCTAATTGAGCAGGAATTACTGCTGCAATATGCGCGCGACAAGGGCATGCGCATTTCGGCGGATCAGGTAAAAGCGGAAATTCGTCAAATTTCTGCCTTCCGCAGCGCCGGTCAGTTTGATAATGATGTCTATTTAATGGCATTACGTAACGCCGGTTACACTCCAGAGAGTTTTGCTAAGTTAATGCAGGACGATTTACTCCGTAATCAGTTGATCCAGGCACTGGCCGGCAGCGAATTCGCTCTTGATTCAGAAGTGCTGGCGCTATTGCGGCTGCAACAGCAGAAGCGCTCGGGTGGTTATTTGATTGCCCGTAATGATGATTACCGAGACGATGTTGAGCTGAGCGAGAGCGAGATCAACGACTATTACCAACAAAACAGCAGCTCGTTCCAGGCTCCTGAGCGAATACAAGTTGCTTATGTTGAATTATCCCGAGCCGATATCGTGTCATCGATTGAGGTTTCTGAAGAACAAGTGCGTGACTACTATGAGCAGCGCATTGATCAATACCGGACCGAAGAAGAGCGCCGGGTTTCACATATCCTGGTCGAGCATGCCACCGAGAATGCCGAGCAAAAAGCTGAGCAGGCGTTGGCTGAACTGGAAGCCGGTACAGACTTTGCTGATGTTGCACAACAGTATTCTGACGATACCTTTTCAGCGGAACTGGGCGGTGACCTGGACTGGATTGAGCAGGGCATGATGGATGCTGCTTTTGATGAGGCGGCGTTTGCACTGGAAGCTGTGGGTGATACCTCTGCTATTGTGGAAACCACTTTTGGCTACCATATTATTAAACTGACCGATTTACGGGCCGGAAGCGTCACCCCCTTTGACGAAGTTAAAGACGACGTGCGCGCTCAGTTAGTTGAGCAACAGGTTGAAGATCAGTATTTTGAACTACAACAGCAATTGGCGGAAGTTAGCTTTGAGCAACCGGATACGCTGGAACCTGCAGCCGATGCGATTGATGAGCAAGTGCGCCGGACCGACTTATTCAGCCGCGAACGTGCGCCGACTCCGCTGAGTGATGATGTGGTGTTAAATACAATCTTTTCCCAGCAGCTTATTGATGAGCGTTTAAACAGTGACATTATCGAAACCTCCGATGACCGTTCGCTGGTGGTCCGGGTACTGGAGCATGAGCCGGCCCATACACGTGCGTTGGCAGAAGTCCGTGAACAAATCGAGCAACAGCTGCGCACTGAAAAAGCTCAGCAAATGGCGATGGAACAGGCGCAGCAATGGCAACAACAATGGCTGGACGGTAGTAGTGAACTGGATCAACAAGTCGTCTGGATTGATGATATTGCGATGAGCAATCAACAGCATCCGCGCGGTATTGTCCAGAACCTTTATCAGATTGCGCCGACCGGCACTGAACAACCGGCAATGGAAGCGGTTGCTTTAGCTAATGGTGATGCGGCCGTGATTGCCTTAACGGCTGTCACTGAAGGTAACGCTGAGCTGGGTGAGCAAGCCCAGCAAATACGCGAACAACTGACGGATCGTCAGGCTCAGGTCCTGCTGCAGGCGTTTATTGATACACTGAAAAAGGATGCTGAAATCACTCGTCAGGAAATTTAGTCCTGCGGTGGTTTAGTAAAAGAGTAAAAGGCGCCGCTCAGGCGCCTTTTTTATGGCCGCGGGGCAATACTTTATCAGCGCCGGTAAAGGTTGGGTAGTTGATCCTCCGAGGCCTTATCCTGCTGTGCTTTAAGTGCCTTACGCAGACTTTGGTATAAGGCTTTGCCACCGCTCCAGTCCGGCTTGCCGGCACTAAATAAACTGCGCTGTAAGTCATTCAGCTGCTGTTGCAGCTGGCTGTTGGTTTTATCACCGTGTTGCAGCCACAGTGCCAGTTGATTCAGAGAAACCAGCGGCTGGCCATACTCCTGCTTTGCCCACTGACGCAGAAAAGCCTCTGCTTTGCGTGCCTGATTATCGGCGCAGGCTTTTTGAAAGTTCCGCCACTGTTGACTCTGGGTTAGTGCCTGACCGGGCTGGGAGACGGCGGCCGGGGCCGTTTGTTGGCGCTTGCGCAGATGCCGGCGCCAGAAGACCGCCAGGTTCCCAATCAGAGATAACACCAGTAATACCACCAGCAGCGTGATCAGGTTTTGTCCTGCTAACTGTTTAACCGTGGTTTGCGGAGCCGTTGGTTCAGCTTCGCTGTCGCTGCTTTGCCCGGCTGAGGTTGGTTCAGCGGTGGCTGTCGGTTCGCTCGACGTCTCAGCGTCGGTTAAGGGACTGGCAACGCCGGTTACGTCCAGAGTCAGCGCTTCGGTGCTGGCGGTCTCTGGCTGCTTGCGTTTGGTGTTAAACCAGGGGATTTGTAACGCCGGCAGGGTTAATTCACCCGGTTGGTTAGGTACCACTGCGTAGGTCACCGTTTTTTGTGCGATGCTGACTCCATTGCGGACAAACTGATCTACCTGGTCATCATCCGGATAAACCCGGACTGAATCCGGAAACTGTGGCTCTATGGGCGGCAGTTGCTCAGGTTTTACGCCGACAGCTGTCAGCTGATAGGTTAATGAAATCGGCTCACCTACGTTAACAGACGCTTTCTCTGGCGATACGGTCTGCGAAAGGGTAACCAGTTCGCTCGGTAACCAGTCACCACGCCAGTTCGAGGGGATGGGTTTTACGGTTAGCTGAATATCTTTTGCACGGGTACTGACCGGTTGAGTGTTAGAAAACGATGAAAAAATTGAGCGCTGACCCTCGGCGTACACTTCGCCATTAAAGCGGGCACCGCTTATGGAAAATGTACCGGATTTGTTCGGAGTTATCTGAAAGGTTCGTTGGTAGACCTTATAGCGCCGGCCATCGACCATTTCTGAAGTTTCCTGATCTGAGCCGATTTGGCGAATGTCTGCCTGTTCCATTTCGGGAGGTAAAAGATTACCTTTGTTAAGATCGGCGGCCAGATACAGGCGAACAATATAGGTTAACGGTTGTTGCAAGAAGACGCTTTGATTATCAACGGATGTTTCGATAAAGGCGACTTTTTCCGAGCGTGCCGAATTATCGCTGCCGGCTTCTAATACCTTGATTTCTATCGCTTCGGAACTCACCCCGTTTTTACTGATTGGCGGAATACGGTAAGTGCCCGGTTGTTCAGCAATCAGAACCGTGCTGAAACGGGTCAGTTTGTTCAGGCTTCCGTTAACAATCGAGGTTTGCCGGCTGACCGATGTACGGCCGACAATAAAGTCCTGCAATAATTGTTGTGGCTGAAAGGCGTCATTGCCGACGTCGTCGTTAAAAGTGACCGAAAGGACAAAAGACTCATTAGCGATAACCGGATTTTTATCAACCGAGGCTTCAATACGGGTAACATCAGCCTGCGCTGAAAGAGTGATAAAGAGGCTCACCAGAACCAGCAGGATTGCACTTATCCTTACCATTTTTTCTTTTCTCCTTGCGGCTCAGAGGCCCGCCGGGCATTACGGCGCCGGCTCTCAAGCAACATTTTATTGCGTAGTAAAATACTGGGATCATCGGGCACACGCTTCATCCATTGTTCAAGCTGTCGCGCCTTTTCCGGATCAATATCGTCACTGAACTGCGTCTGCTGATCGCGCATCTGATCAGCTGCATTGTCCTGTTGCTCTTCAGGCTGCGGCTGTTGCTGCTCTTGCTCCTGTTGCTCGTTGCCGCCTTGCTCAGCTTGTTCATTTTGCTGCTGTTGCTGCTGGCCCTGTTGATCGTCGGACTGACTATCTGATGAGCTGTCTTGAGCGTCTTGTTGCCCCTGATTGTTGCCCTGATTTTGACCATCCTGCTCATCACCCTGGTCGCCGTCCTCATTATCGTTGTCGTTTTGTTCTTGCTGCTCTTGCTGTTGTTGTTGCAGTAACTGGTTCATTAGCTCTTTATTTTCCTTAGCTTGCGACCACTGTGGACGTTTTTCTAAGGCTTTTTGATAGGCCTCGCCGGCTGCCTCAAATTGCTCCAGTTGCGCCAGTGCATTACCGCGGTTGTACCAACTCTCAGCACTATCCAGCTGGGCAAAACGGTCAGCGGCGGCCTGATACTCTCCGGCCCGGTAATAGGCCGCTCCCTGTCGCAAGGCCTGTTCACTGAGTTCGGCTGCCTGTTGATAATCTTGCTGGCGGTAAAGCTGCTGCGCCTGTTGTTCTTTGTTCAGCCACCAGCCCGGCGCATTATCGGTTTGCGCAGCCGCGGGAGTGTTTTGTTGAACAGCACTGAAACCGGCCGGGCTAAACAATGACAGCGGCAGCCAGGCTGCCAGTAACCAGCTGCCAAGGGTGCCACCGCGACGCCAGCTGAGCAGCATTAAGGGAATTAATAACAGCGCGAAAAAGGGACCGTTATCGCGCCACTGATCGCCTTGCTGCTGCTGTTCTGAATCTTTGCCGGCGCGGCTTAACGGAGGCTGACTGACAAGCCGCTCAATATCGCTGTTATTAGCCGCTACTGTCTCATATAACCCGCCGCTGATCGCGGCCAGGCTCTCTAAGCGCGAGGGCGTCAGTTTGGCGATGACTACCTGATTAAAACGATCTTTAATAAGCTGACCATTGTCATCACGGACCGGCGCTCCTTCTTCGGTACCGACGCCCAGTATTGAAACCCGGTGCGGTTGTTGGCGCAAATAGCCACTTAAACGGCTTAATTCACTACTGGCAATACCATCGGTTATCCAATAAATATCACCCTCTTGATAACCGGCGTTTTTCAGCAGTTCATCAGCCTGCTTTAATGCGCGAAGTGGTTCACTGCCTTCAGCAGGCATAATTTGTGGTGATAACGAAGGAATTAAGTTAATCAGGTTATTATTATCAGCAGTTAAGGGGCTGATAATAAAGGCATCATCGGCATATGCAATCAAGCCGGTATCGCCATCCAGTCCTGATTTAACCAGATCAATCGCTTTAAAACGGATCTGAGTTAAGCGATTAGGCGAAACATCTTCCGCCATCACTGATGGCGACATGTCCAGAATAACGACCTGACCGGTTTCCAGCTGGTAGACCGGCTGCGGCAGTCGTTCCCAGGTCGGCCCGGCCAGGGCAACGCAGCTGATTAGCCAGAATAAGGCCAGCCGGTGCGCTGACCAGTTAATTTTTCGTCCGGCGGAGTCGACCAGTACCTGTGACAAATGCCTGGGCAGCCATTGGTGCCAGCCGGACTGGTTTTTTTGGACCCGCAATAATTGCCAGTAAAACAAAGCTAATGGCAATAGCGCCAACAACCACCAGGGGCGAAGTAAATGAAAATCAGCCATGACGCTGCCTCCAGGGCCGAAAGTGAAGCAGGGCAATCAGTACCATCAGCACCAGGGCCAGTGCTAAAGGCCAATAAAATAAGGCCTGACGCGGCCGCAATTGTTGCGGTGAGCCGGTGATAGGTTCTAACTGGTCAAGTAACTGATAAATTTGTTCCAGTTCATCGGTGCTGCGGGCCCGAAAATACTCACCGCCGGTGGTGTCAGCAATACGTTGCATTAACGGCACATCAAGATCGCGGCTGGGATTTACCCGGCGCTGACCAAAAAAGCTGTCGACGACAACTTCTTCGGCGCCTACGGCGATGGGATAAACTCTGACATCAAAGGCATCTGCCAATTCCAGTGCCTGGTCCGGAGTCAGATTGCCGGCGGTGTTCTGGCCATCGGTCAGCAGAACCAGTACGCGGTTAGTTTCTTCCTTGCTGCGAAATCGCTTTACGGCCAGGGCCATCGCATCACCGATTGCGGTGCGCTCGCCCACCAGACCCAGTACCGACTCTTCCAGCATTTGCCGCACCGTTTCCCGGTCATAGGTCATAGGTGTTTGCAAAAAGGCGGTATCGGCAAAGAAGATAAGACCCAGGCGGTCGCCCTCACGGCGGCTGATAAAATCACCTAACACGGATTTTACCATAGTGAGCCGATCCACCTTATTCCCGTTTAGGTCCATATCAGCAATTTCCATACTACCCGACAGATCGACGGCCAACATAATTTCGCGGCCTTCGGCGCGAACCGGAAGCGGCTCACCTAACCACTGGGGTCGGGCCGCTGCGGTTAACACGGCCAGCCAGCACAAGCTCAGCAGCAACCACAACCAAGGTTTAGTACGCATACTTTGTTGGGTGTTCTGCAGGCCGTTCAGAGTTGGAATACGGATAGCCGATAACGACTGTTGTGCCGGCGGTGTCAGGTAGCGCAACAGCCAGGGCAGTGGCAGCAACACAAAAATCCAGGGCCAGGCGAATTCAAACATCGGTACCGCTCCGTTTTGCCTGCCGGCGCGCCTGACCTATCCAGTGCATAGCCAACTGCTGATACTGGCCAATCAATTCCGGGCTCGCGGGTTTATAGAAAAGCTCGTCACTGCGCTCAATCAGTTGTTGGTAACCGTTGTCTTTGGCACCCAGAAATAACAGCCAGGACGTACCATTCAGTTCGGCGATTTGGGTACGCGGATAATAAGCCAGCGCCACCTGCTTACACAACAGCGTAATATCGCTGGCGGCCGGGCGCTGTAACTGACCGAGCTGCTGCAGGGCAAGCCGCTGCGGGCGCCTGGCGCGGTAGCGGCGCCAGCTTAGTAAGGTAACCGCCAGCAATGCGATTATCAGGCCGGTAACTATGATTAACAGCGGCCAGGCCGGTGGCCACCAACCTGCTGCCGTTGGCTCGACGATGTCATTTAATTGTTCTAAAGACGCTTGCTGCATTCATTTAATTCCAGTCTGTTGTCAGTACTTACTAGCGTAGTTTCGGCCACTGTTGCTCGAGAGCCTGTGCGGCGTTAACTAAGGTCAGTGGTAAACCAAACTGCTCAAACAGAGCTTCCTGCTGTTGATGCCTGGCCTCAGCCTGCTGCTGGTAAAGGCGGCGCTGGGTCTGGTCAGCCAGGTTAACCTGCGCCTGCTGCTCGCCGTCAAAAACCGCCAGGGCCTGAGCCGAGTAACCACTGGGTAATTCATATTCCATCGGGTCAAACAACTGAAAACACCGCACAGAATTGCGTTTGTTCAGTCGTGCCAGGGGTTCCAGCTGATGTTGCTGCAGTTGTTGAAAATCGCTAATGATATTAATCAGGCTGCCCGGCTTAACCAGTTTTTGTAAGCGGCTGGCGGTATCGCTAAGGGGTGCCTGATGTGGCTTTTGTTGCTGCTGCCAACGCTGAAAACTGTCCTTGTGGACGTCCAGCAGGCCATGTAAAAATCGCATCACCCCCGGTTTACGGGCAACCGGCTTATGTTCCCTGTGCAACCAGCCGTTACTGACGATACCACCGACCCGGTCGCCACGCTGTTGTGCCTGCCAGGCCAATGCTGCAGCCAGATGACAGGCTTGTACTGACTTAAACAGCAGCTGACTGCCGAATAACTGAGTCAGGGCTAAATCGACCACCAAAAAAACCGGCCGTTCTTTTTCTTCCCGGTACAATTTAGTGTGGGCTTTGCCGGTGCGCGCTGTAACGCGCCAGTCAATGGCTCTGATATCATCGCCGACTTGATAGTGGCGTACTTCATCAAACTCCATTCCGCGGCCACGAAACTTACTCAGCACTGGCCCGGACTGGTTAACGGCCGGCAAATTACGCGCATGCCGGGCAAAGGCCGGCAGTTTGGTGCGATAATACATCAGTTCCTGTATCTGTGGCTGTAAACCATCACTGTGGAACTTATTTAACCAAAAGCTGGACTGCTCTTTCTGCATAATAATCAGGGTGCCGGAACCAGCTGTAAAATGCGGTCGATAACCTGATTCGGCGTGATCCCGTCAGCCTCTGCCTGATAACTGATAATGATCCGGTGCCGCAGGCAGTTATGGAGAATGCCGCGGACATCGTCAGGGGTTACAAAATCGCGGCCGTCTAACCAGGCACTGGCACGGGCGCAGCGCTCCAGGGCAATAGTGGCCCGCGGGCTGGCGCCGTATTCAAGCCAGCCGGCCAGCTCGGTATCGTAATTGTCAGGCGCTCGGGTGGCGATAATCAACTGAACTAAATAGTGTTCAACGGCCTCATCAAGGTAAACCTGCATCACCTGCTGGCGCGCCTCAAACAGCTGCTGCTGAGTCAGCGGCGTCGGCATGGCTTCCTCGCCTTCAATCACCTCGCCGCGGTTTAGCCGCAGGATCTGCTGCTCGGTGGCTGCATCGGGGTAGTCCAGATTCAGGTGCATTAAGAAACGGTCCAGCTGCGCCTCCGGCAGTGGATACGTACCCTCCTGTTCCAGTGGGTTTTGCGTGGCTAACACCATAAACAGCTGAGGCAGAGGATAACTGCGCTGGCCGACGGTAATCTGGCGCTCGGCCATGGCCTCGAGTAAGGCCGACTGAACCTTGGCGGGCGCCCGGTTGATCTCATCGGCAAGGATTAAGTTGTGAAACAAAGGGCCCTGCTGAAACTCAAAGGTAGCGTTTTCCGGACGATAGATATCGGTACCGGTTAAATCAGCAGGCAGCAAATCAGGGGTAAATTGTACCCGGTGAAAGTCGCCTTCAATGCCTTTTGCCAGCGCTTGAACCGCACGGGTTTTAGCCAGCCCCGGTGGACTTTCAACTAACAAATGACCGTCGGCCAATACGGCTAATAATAAGTTACGGGTAAATTGCGGCTGACCAAGCACTTGCCGGTTAAGAAACTCGTGTAAGGTTTTGAACTGAGACGCGGCCATGGGACTCCTGTACCTATTATCTGATTTCGCCTATGCTGTTTTCACAGCATAACACGATTTGATGTTGACAAAGATAGTAACACTTTACTGAAAACGATGGTTTTAATCTGCCCGATAAACCGCTAGAATTTGTAACAAAATCTATTGTGGTCAGACCAGTAAAGACCTTACGTTGAAAATGGAGATAACTTATGGCGGCGACACAATCGTTGCGTACCCCCGGAGGCGACCGTATTGCCATTGTAGCCGGCTTGCGTACCCCCTTTGCCCGACAAGCCAGTGACTTTCATGGTATACCGGCGGTGGATTTAGGCAAAATGGTGGTTCAGGAATTGATCAATCAGACCGGGATATCCCCTGAGCTGGTTCAGCAACTGGTTTTTGGCCAGGTAGTGCAAATGCCCGAAGCACCGAATATTGCGCGGGAAATTGTGCTGGGCACTCAACTACCGGTTTCGGTCGATGCTTATAGCGTGTCGCGCGCCTGTGCAACCAGCTTTCAGACCACGGTTAATGTGTTAGAAACGATGCTGGCGGGTAACATCAATGTTGGTATCGCCGGCGGTGCCGATTCATCGTCCGTACTGCCAATTGGGGTGAGCAAGAATCTTGCCCGGGCGTTGGTGGACCTGAATAAAGCGAAAAGTTTAACACAACGATTCAGTATCATCCGCCGTTTAGGTTTAAAAGACTTAAAGCCGGTGCCGCCTGCGGTAGCAGAGTACAGTACCGGTTTAAGTATGGGTGAGACCGCAGAACAAATGGCAAAGACTCATGACATTGCCCGCGAAGCACAGGATCAGTTGACCGTTGACTCGCATCAAAAGGCTCACCAGGCCTGGGAGGCGGGCTGGTTAGACGATGAAGTAATGACTGCTTATCCGGAACCTTACAAAAAACATATCGAACGTGATAACAATATCCGCCCGGACAGCAATATTGAAAAACTGTCTAAGTTAAAGCCGGTATTTGACCGTAAACACGGGTCGGTCACCGCTGCTAACAGTACCCCGTTAACGGACGGTGCTTCGGCTATTATGTTAATGACCGAAAGCCGTGCCCGCGAGCTTGGTTACCAAGCACTGGGTTATATCCGCAGTTATGCCTTTACTGCCATTGGTGTCGAAAAAGACATGCTGATGGGGCCTTCTTACGCCACCCCGCTGGCCCTTGACCGGGCAGGCATGCAACTGAGCGACCTTGATCTGATTGATATGCACGAAGCCTTTGCTGCGCAGACGCTGACAAATATCAAAATGTTTGGCAGCCAACGTTTTGCTGAACAGCAACTTAACCGCAGTCAGGCCATTGGCGAAATCGACATGGCTAAATTTAACGTGCTCGGCGGCTCGATTGCCTACGGACATCCGTTTGCAGCTACCGGCACCCGGATGATAACGCAAATGCTGAACGAACTGCGCCGGCGCGGCGGCGGGACAGCATTAACGACCGCCTGCGCGGCAGGCGGCCTCGGCACAGCAATGATTTTGGAGAGCGAATAATGACTGAACAGAGCGCATTTTCAATGGATGTTCGCGACAACGGTGTGGCGGTGATCACTATCGATGTGCCGGGCGAGTCGATGAATACCTTAAAAGACTCCTTTGCTGAAGAAGTCGGCCGCTTATTAAATCAGCTGGAGAGCAATTCAGACATTAAAGGCGTGGTGTTTATCAGTGGCAAAGAGGGTTCCTTTATTGCCGGAGCAGATATTAACATGATTAATGACTGCAGCACCGCAGCTGATGCGGAGAGCCTGGCGCGCAAGGGGCAGGCCATGTTTGACCGTATTGAACAGTTACAGGTACCGGTTGTAGCAGCCATTAACGGGGCCTGCCTGGGCGGCGGGCTGGAGCTGGCAATGGCGTGTCACGTCAGAGTAGCCAGTGATGACAGCGCGACCCAGCTGGGCTTACCGGAAGTCAAACTGGGCTTACTGCCGGGCTCCGGCGGTACTTACCGTTTACCGGCATTAGTGGGTGTGCAACAAGGGCTGACAATGATTCTGACGGCCAAGCAGCTGCGCGCAAAGCAAGCCAAAAAGGCCGGTCTGGTGAACGAAGTGGTACCCCGGTCAATTTTGCTGGAAGCGGCAATGAAACACGCTCTGAAAGCAAAACCTAAACGCGGAAAACCTCCCCTTAAAGGCATGAGTAAACTGCTGGAAGCGACCTCTTACGGGCGTAACATCATTTACAAAAAGGCGGCTGAGCAGGCACAGAAGAAATCACAGGGTAATTATCCGGCCATCGACAAAATCATAGCAACCGTGCAAGCCGGGGTCGAGAAGGGCCGCGAAGCCGGGTTGGATAAAGAAGCGCGCAGCTTTGGTGAGCTGGCGATGACTCCGGAGTCCTTTCAGCTACGCCAGATTTTCTTTGCCACTACCGAGATGAAAAAAGAAACCGGTGCCGATGGTGTTAAGCCGGACAGTATTGAACGGGTAGGTGTTCTGGGTGGTGGCCTGATGGGCGGGGGGATTGCCTATGTCACTGCCATTAAAGCAGATTTGCCGGCGCGCATTAAGGATATCTCTCATGAAGGTGTTACCCATGCTTTGCATTACAGTTATGAACGGCTGAATAAAAAAGTTAAACGTAAACATCTGCGCCGTGCCGAGCTGGAACACAGCATGCTGCAGTTAAGCGGTACGCTGGACTACTCAGGCTTTGAACGTGTCGACGTGGTCATTGAGGCCGTTTTTGAAGATCTTGAATTAAAACAAAAAATGGTTGCTGACATCGAGCAGCACGCTAAACCAGAAACGATATTTGCAACCAATACGAGCTCTTTGCCTATCACTCAAATAGCCGCAAAAGCTGAGCGCCCGGAAAATGTTATCGGTCTGCATTATTTCTCTCCGGTCGATAAAATGCCGCTGGCGGAAATCATCACCCACGAAAAGACCGCAGATAAAACCATTGCGACAACGGTGTCGTTAGCAAGAAAGCAGGGTAAGACACCCATTGTGGTTAAAGACGGAGCCGGCTTTTTTGTAAACCGTATTTTGGCGCCTTATATGAATGAAGCGGCGCGCCTGGTACTGGCCGGCGAGCCTATCGAACATGTGGATAAAGCCTTAGTTAAGTTTGGGTTTCCGGTCGGTCCGATTACCTTGCTGGATGAAGTCGGTATTGATATTGGCGCTAAAGTCGCCGGTATTCTGCGCAAAGAACTGGGAGCTCGGTTTGAACCGCCGGGGGCTTTCGATAAATTAATTGATGACGAGCGTAAAGGTAAGAAGAACGAAAAAGGCTTTTACCGTTATGGCAAAAACGTTAAAGGCAAGCCGGTGGATGAGTCGGTTTACTCACTGCTGGATATTGAACCCAAGCAGCAAAAGGACCGTGAAACCATTGCCGAACTATGTGTTTTGCCGATGCTCAACGAAGCAGCATATTGTTTGCAGGAAGGAATCATTCGCAGCGCCCGGGACGGTGATATCGGCTCGGTGTATGGTATTGGTTTCCCACCGTTTTTGGGTGGTCCTTTCCGCTACATGGACGAGCTGGGCATAGGCTCATTGGTCAGCAAGCTGAACAAACTTGCCGAACAGCGCGGCGATCGCTACCAGCCGGCCCCTTTACTACAGGAAATGGCTGAGCAGCAACGCCGCTTTTACTAAGCCGGGCTCAGGCTCTGATGCTGGCCGATAAAGCGGATGAGGTCATCCGCTGACATCGGCTTAGCAAAATAAAAGCCCTGAATAAACTCACAACGCAGCGTTTTCAGAATCTCCAGCTGCGTTTGTGTTTCCACTCCTTCAGCGACAACTTTCAGGCCCAGGTTATGAGCCATGGCAACGATGGAAGCGACCATATTCCGGTCTTTATCGTTATTACTGATATCATCGACAAAGGCTTTATCGATTTTCAGGGTATGGATCGGAAAACGTTTAAGATAAGCCAGCGAGGAGTAACCGGTACCAAAATCGTCCAGCGCCAGCTGTACGCCCATATCAGACAGATTTTCGAGCATGGTAATAGCCCGCTCAGGATCACTCATCACCATACCTTCGGTAATTTCGAACTCCATATGACGGGGGTGTAGCTTTTCTTCCAGCAGGATCTGTTCAATTTGAAATGCCAGGCTGGAACTTAAAAATTGTCGCGCCGACAGATTGATAGCGACATGACGGGGAGTCCCGGGAAGCGCTAAAAAGCGCAGCATGTCGCGACAAGCCTGCCGTAAGACTTGTTCGCTGAGCGGCACAATCAGGCCTGTTTCTTCAGCCAGCGGAATAAAATCACCCGGGCTAATGATACTGCCATCTTTACGGCGAATGCGCGCCAGTGCCTCAATACCGGCAATGTGTTGCGATCCGGGTTCAATTTTTGGCTGATAGAAAACATCAACGCGCTGCTCACGTATTGCGCCGCGAACTTCGTTTTCAATTTGCAGACGTTGAATGGCGTTCTCGTTCATTGACTGGCTGAAAAACTGGTAGCAGTCGCCGCTGCGTTGCTTGGCATGGTACATCGCGGTATCCGCTTTTTGCAGCAGTTCCTGCGAGGTGCTGGCATCGTGGGGGTAAAGCACAATACCAATCGAACTGCCGATAACGACCTCGTGCTGGCGTACCCGATACGGGTGGGCAATTTCCTTATTGATCTGGTTAGCCAGTGTACTGATGGTGTTAAGATCAGTGGTATCTTCTACCAGCAAGCCAAATTCATCGCCGCCAAGCCGGTAAAGAGTATCCTGACGGCGGCCGATATCCGTTAGCCGCTCAGCTATCCGGCATAATAATTCGTCGCCAATTTCGTGACCCAACGAGTCGTTAATCTTTTTAAAGTCGTCCAAATCAAAAAGTAGCAGCGCATGGGGTACTTTTTTCCGCACCAGGTTGGAATGGCTGACCTGAAAATACGAGCGGTTAGGCAAGCCGGTCAGGCTATCGGTATTCGACAGACGCCGCAGTTCATTTTCAGTATGCCGGCGTTCGGTAATATCCGAAAAGCTGGCGACAATCAGCTCGAGCTCGCCGTTATCATTTTTCACCGAGTCCAGTGTCAGTTCCATCTGGAATTCACTGCCATCGGCGCGGATGTCAGAAACCTCGCCCTGCCAGCTGCCCTCACGCAGAAGCGTACGCTTGATTTGGTCAACATACTCATTGTCGTAGGCTTGCAGAGTAAAGGGTTGTGCTAACACCTGCTCGCGCTGGTAACCGGTAATCGCGGTAAAGGCTTTATTCATTTCTCGTTTGCGGAAAAATCGATCGTAAATACAAATGCCGTCGGAAATATTGGTCAACGATAAAGCCAGCATGTTGAGCCGCTCTTCGCGGCTGATCACTGCGCTGATGTCGGTCAGAGAGCCCTGAATACGGAGGGGGTTATGCGCTTCATCCCATTCGGTAACCTGGCCCTGATCCATCAGCCAAAGCCACTGACCGTTGCTTTCCAGCCGGTAACTGCATTGGAAAGAATCGGCTTTGCCCTGCAGGACCTGGTCCAGTTGCTCACGCAGCCTGATAATATCCTGCGGGTGGATATTGGTGACTGTGTCGGGAACGCCACTGCGATAGCCGTCCAGAGGAAACTGCGGGCAATGAGACCAAATGTTATGGCGGTACAGTTCGTTTGATTGCCGTTGCCAGTCCCATAATTGAACACCGCTGCTGGCCAGCCCCTGTTGTAGTTGATATTGCTGCGAAACGAGCTGCTGCCGGTGTCGGCGCACACGATAAATGAACAGACCTGATAACAGCCCAACGAAAACCAGGCCTGCGGCGTAAAGCGAATAGGCCAGCGTAGTGGCGTACCAGGGCGGCGGAATAGTGATGCTTTGCTGGTGTTTCAAAGACCAGTTGTAGCCATCCGCTGAACCCTGTACCTGCAGAGTATAATCAGCGGCGGGTAAGCGCTTAAGTGCTATCGGCTGCATCGGCCGGGTGGTGTACCGCCACTCCGGGTATAAATCCAGTAACCTGTAGCGGTACTGCGCCTGACTGGGCCGGGGAGCCAAAGGACTAACAAAATCGATGGTCACATCTTGTTGTTCCACGCTGAGCTCTACGAACAGGGGTTTAAGTTCGTGGCCATCGGGCCGTTTTATCAGCGAGCGTTGCTGGGTAACTTGCAGAAACTCGTTGACCGCACGTGCTTCGGTCTGATCGGCGATCCAAAGTTTGTCATTGCGTGATGCTAATTGAAGGCCGGGCCGCTGAAAAAAACCGTCATCAGCGCTCAGTGTTTCCCAGTCACGTTCAAGGATATCGTAAATAAATAGGCCGCTACGCTCAGTGCTAATAAACAGCCGTTCGGCAAACAGCATCATTTGTTCAGCAAAAACTGGCTGGCTTGAGGGCAGGGGATGCACTTCGGTGATTTGCCGGTTATGCAGTTGATATTTGACCAAACCAGCCTGAGTGATAAACCACCAGTCGTTATCTAAACCCAGGGTTGCTGCACGGTAATTACGTAAGGCGGGGGGCAAGGTTAGATTGTTCAGGTCGCTGGCCAGCTGAATATCCAGCAGACGATCAAAATCGATTTGTGTCTGCGGTGTGGTTAACTGGTATAAGCCGCCATTTTCTGCGCCCAGCCATAATCGTTTTAAATGGTCAACGGCAAAGGCCGACACCATTAACGAGTCGGGCACGGGTAGCGTATGCTCTGGGTTTATATAGGCTTCTTTATCTGCCGGTGTTTCCAGCACCTTGATACCGTCCAAAGTACCTGCCAGCAAGTGGCCATTGTCGACATAGGCAAGGCGCTTAATAGCTTCTGTGCCGTTTAGCCGGTCAGCCAGGCGCAGGTTTTCATCCAGCATAAAAATGCCGCTGTCGTGGGCAAACCAAATCTTATCATTGCGGCTGACAATATGATTAAAACCGACGGCCGGCAAAGGATCAGTGATTGGGTTGTCGATAGTTACTTTAAAAACATCATAACTGTCGCCATCCCAGACATAAATCGAACCATCCTGCTGCTCCAGCCATAGCCAGTCACCGGCGCGCTGAATTCTGTTGATCTGAGTTAGCGGCAAGCCATTGTAATTAAGGCTGATCTGACTGACTTGATAGGGGTTATCGGCCTGTTCTGACACTTTCCACAACAAACCATCGCTGAGAAGCAAAAGCTGTTGAGAAAAGTTTTCGGCGATTTGCCGGACCACTGCGTCGGGATAGCGGTCATTAAACGAAGACAACCGAAAAAAACGTTGCGCGGGGTAATCGTAATAGGCAATGCCTGCGGTAGTGGATACCCATAACTGTTGGCCGCTAAACCACAAATCGATAATATGATTACTGGGTAAATAGCGCTCGCCGCCGCCACTTAAAAAGTGCTCAAATTGTAAGCCATCAAAACGTTGCAGACCGTTGCGGGTTGCTATCCATAAAAAGCCGTGCGGATCCTGAACCAGGTCGGTTATGGTATGACTGGTCATGCCCTCGCTGATGCCCCAATGTTGGGACTTTGCCAGCGCCTGCGGTGTTGAAGCCATCGCTGAACCGGGCGTCATCGCTGCCAAACCTAACCAGAGGCCAGCGCATAAAGCTTGAACTAATCTGACTAACAAGATGGATTCCTGCTGGATAACTATCAATTAATAGCGTTTATAAGATGTTAATTAAACGTTAAGCTAACGAAATTGTCAGAGCTTGTAAAGCCTTTCTAGACCTTGTTCACGGCGGTCTGAAGTCGCATTAGAGCAGGTTGTTCAATTACTAAACGATTAACATAAGTTAGCCATTCGTCCAGTTGCCAGTGGTCTAATGCCGAGGTTAACTGCTGCGCCCGGTTAAATTGAGTGTCGCCAAGCTGGATAGCACCCCACAAACGCTGGCTGCGCACTCGCAAATTACGGTCTTTAACCTGTAACTGACTACGCATCAGTGACTTACTGTGAGTCCAGGCTTTTACTGTAAGAGCCTCCAGCTGCTCTACCGCCAGCACCATCACCTGTTGCAACTGCTCATGCAACTGCGCTTCATTTAGGGTTGGTGACTGCACAAACAGGATCACCCCGGGGATGCGTTGCAGTGCAAAATACTGGCTGCCGGCCATGTAGCCTACTTGCCGGCGGGTGCGTAACTCATCAAAAACAAACTGATGGATCAACTGTTGCAGTAACATCATTGCGACCTGGTCCCGGGTCGTATCGGAGGGGCCTTGATAGTATTGAATCACGGCTGCGTCCGGATGACTGTGCGCTTTTTGGCTAAGTTGATCGGTGCCGGCGCCCAGGCGCTTTATTCGATCGGGGGGTGTTGTCCGTAGTGCTTGCTGATCGTCGACATTGTCGGCAATTAGCTCTGCTAGTTGCTGTGCATGTTGTTGTTGCCAGTCACCGTGCATCAGGGCTGTGACACGCAGTTGCTCAAATAAGCCGGCGACGATCTGGGTAAACTGAGTCTGCCTCAGCTCACTGCAGGCATCCGCCATCTCATGAAGACCAAAAAGCCCTTGTTGCAAGGCCAGGTTAAGCTCAGAAAATAACAAGTTAAGCGGCTGACTCTGATGTGCAGAACGCCAATTGTGTAACATTTGCTGCGATGTTGCCTGCCACCGTTGTCGCTCGAAACGCACTGTCCAGGCCTGCTTCATTAAATAACTGAGTAACGGCAGCTGGCCCGCTGATAATCCGGTAGTGTGCAGAGTGATACCCGCCTGGGTGGGGTAAATATTGAAGTGCAGCCCGGCCACCTCGGCATCGTACAAATCTTCATTAAGCGCATCGATCATCAGTTCGGACCAAATTCTTGCGCAGGCAAAATTCAGGGCGGATGAATTAACGGCCGGAGCCTGCAGGTTTAGATAGATATGCCCTTTGGGAACGCGGAATTGGGCATCCTGCAAATGCCACAGCTGCTGTTTATGGTCGTTAACAAGGCATTTGGGTACGGCAGAGTCAGACTGCGGCGTTGTTAATGGATACGGTTGTAAATGTTCATCCAAAAACGGATTAGGTGCGGGTAGGGTAGCGTTGAAATTTTCTGCGCTTTGTTTTAATTGTTTCAGCTCGAGAGCACGTAAGCTGCGTATGCTGTAGGGCGCGTCGTAAATCGGTGTTACCTGATCAGTATCAGCCGCCGCCGAAATCCAGGTAAGGCGGGCGCGTTCGGGCAGCATCAGCGACAATAAGTCGGCAGCGCGCTGCTGGTTAAGGGCGTCCATCCTGAAGTCAGCGTAAATGACGTCTTCAACCGGATAGTGATGGGCATTTATTGCTAGTTGTGAAACCAGCTCACCGACCGGGGCCGGCTCCTGGTATTTAAAACTCAGTTCGGCGCTGATTTTGCGCTCGCGGTAGCGCCAGGCCTCTATGCCCTGTTGTTCAATCAGCCGGATATAGTTAAATACCCATTGCGCTACGCTCATTAACGCCTGTTCGCCCTGCTCGGTAAGCTGAATATTGATATTAAAGTCTTTAAAGTTACTGCCGCTAATACCGCCACCGGCGGATAGATTGTTAATCCAGCCTTGTTGACGCAGCTGACTGAATAGGCTGCCCGGCCCCTCGTAACCGAGAAGATGAGCGATAAAGCTGGTGGTTTTGTGTCGGTAATCATCATCAATAGGGGGTAGAGGTAATGTGATGATCAGCCGCCGCGCGGGTTTAACCGGCCTAACCTGCAGGAAAACACCCAGCTGATGTTGCTGGTATAAAGGCTGCGTTACTGTTGTTGCTGATGCTGATGCTGATTCTGTTGCCTGACTGGCAGGCCGGATGTCGCTGAAGCTCTGTTTAGCCAGCTGCTCTAGCTGGTCCAGAGATTGGGGGCCGGCAATCACCAGGCGTAATTTTTCGGCGACAAAATGGGTGGCAAAAAAGTGCTGTAGCTTGGCCGCCAGAGTACCGTACTGATCATCATTCAGAGTGTTGAGGTTGCCGACCGAAAATTGACTGAAGGGATGCTCGGGATTAGAGGTTGCCTTGTGTACCTGGTACAAGCGTCTTAACTCGTCTTTTTGTTTCAGCCGAAACTCAGACTCGATAGACTGACGTTCTTTAGCGATCATGCCCGGATCGAACAACGGGCGATGAAACATTGCGGCAAAATACTGCAATGCCTGCGCCAGCGAGTTAGCCTGGCAGTCAAAGTAAAAGTTAGAATATTCAGTGCCGGTCCAGGCATTTTGCTGACCGCCATAGGCATTAAGAAAATCACTAAAGGCTGATGGTGACGGGTAATCATGATTACCCAATAGCAGCATGTGCTCTAAAAAATGAGCCAGGCCCTGAGTATGACGGGGATCGTGAAAGTGGCCGGCATTAACGGATAATGCCGCCCCCGCTTTCGGGCTATCCGGGCAATGTGCCAAAAGCACAGATAGCCCATTAGCTAAAGTTAGCGCACGGTAATCCCTTTTATCTCGGGAACTACGGATAATAGAGACGACCTCGTCAGTGGTAGATGAGCTCGTCATAAGACGCCTTAACGTTATGAATCCAGAGGGGTGTCAAAGTTGGTCGGTTCTTCAAAATCACCTGACATATCGGTTAATACACCCTGATTAAAGTTGAGGATCAATTCTTTTCGGTAAACCTCACCCTTGTTGGGATTCATTTCGTATAAATAAACCCAGCGGTCATTATCAAAAGCATTTTGCGCCACGGGCTGGCCCAGAACAAAAGCGACCTGCTCTTGCGTCATACCGACCCGCAATTTATCCACATCGCGCTGTTCAAGGTAATTACCCTGCGGAATATCGATACGATAAACCATGTCGTTAAGTGTGGCGCAGCCGCTTAAGCCGATGACCAGTGTCGCAACAATCGACACGTTTAAAAAACCTTGTTTCATTAATGACCTTCTTGGATACGTGAGCTTCAATAATGCCGATGATAAACAATCACTGCGGCAGTTACCAGTAAAGCCCTTAGCCTGCTAACAATTCTTGCGCATTGGCCTTAGCCAGATCAGTAACTTTGTCGCCTCCAAGTAACCGGGCTAATTCCGTAACGCGCTGCTTCTTGTTCAGTGCCGCGACCTGTGTTTCAGTTTGCTCATCCCGCGTGCGTTTGCTCACTTGCAGCTGTTGATCCGCTTTGGCTGCCACCTGCGGCAGGTGGGTTACACAGATAATCTGACTGTGCTGCCCCAGCTCTTTTAACATAGAGCCCACCACGGCCGCTGTCGGACCGCTTACGCCCACATCAACCTCATCAAACATCATTGTCGGGACGGTCTGCTGAGTTGCACTCATTACCTGTATGGCAAGGCTGATTCGGGAGAGTTCCCCCCCGGAGGCCACTTTACTAATTGCCTGCAGAGGCTGGCCGGGGTTAGCGGTGACCTGAAACTCGACGTGGTCAGTGCCTTTACCTGTGGCTGGCGCACTATCATGGTGTTGTAAGGCAATTGCAAAGCGACCATGGGGCATATTGAGTTTTTGCATTGCCTGGGTAATTTTATCTTCCAGTTGCCTTGCTGCCTGTTGCCGGCTTGCGGATAATTTTTTAGCACATTGGCGATAGGCGGCACGCAGTTGCTGGCGCTGCTCTGCTAGCTGTTCATTTGCTGCATCGCCGTCATGCAGCTGTTGCAGTTGTTGTTTTAAATGCTGATGGTGCTGGTATAACTCAGCGGGCGCCAGCTGATGTTTTTTAGCCAGCTTCAGAGCCTGGCTCATACGCTGCTCTATTGTGTCCAGCTCGCTGCCATCCAGAATGATGGCTTCTTGATAGTGACGCAGTTCAAGGGCCGCCTCTTCGACATGCACCATTGCCTGTTGCAACAGATGATTAATCGGCTGCAGCTGGTTGTCCATTTCTGCGGCTTCCTGCAAACGCGACAACGCGCTTTGTACCAGACCGTTGGCATTGTTGTGTTCGCCGTCATAGAGAGCATTCAGTGCGAACAAGCTACTTTCTGACAACTGTCGGCTATTGGATAAGCGTTTGTGGTCGCCCTCAAGTTGCTCAAATTCACCGTCCTGCAGGGCAAACTCATCCAGTTCCTGCACCTGATATTCCAGTAGCTGGCGTTGCGCTTCAAGGTCACTGCGTTGTTGTTGGTGCTGACGATAGCGACGCTCGGTGCTGGCCCAGTCACGGTAGGTGGCGTACGTATCGTCCAGTAACTGCTGATGGCGGGCAAAACTGTCGAGCAACTGCAGCTGATGCTCTTCGCGAGTCAGCAGCTGGTGTTCATGCTGGCCATGGATATTGACTAATAAAGGCGCCAGTGCTTTTTGTTGTGATAACGGCACCGGGGAACCATTGATCCAGGCTTTAGAGCGGCCCTCTTTTGTGATCACCCGGCGCAGCACACATTCGTTATCGGCATCCAGCTCTTGCTGTTTGAGCCAACGATCTGCCGGGCTATCATTAGCGATGAAAAATAAGGCGCTGATCTCCGCCTTATCGTAGCCAGGCCTCACCAGGCTGGCTTCTGCGCGACTGCCCAGACACAAACTGAGTGCGTCCAGAGCTATGGATTTGCCGGCGCCGGTTTCGCCGGTTATAGCCGTCATCCCCCGGCTGAATTCAATGTCCAGTGATTTAACGATAGCAAAATGACGAATATGCAACTCGATTAACATGGCGCCTCCATAACTACTGTGTGTTTGTACAGTTTATACAGTAGTTATACAGTAGTTTGCGCAAATTGCAAACAGTCCTGGCGGTTTTTTTGTCCGTCCCGGGGCGAACTAAAACAGGCGGCTGCCCCAGCCCAGCTTATTACGCAATACATGGTAATAATTGTGGTCCAACGGATGAATCATCGTCAGTGTTTGTTGATGTTTTTTGATGAAAATTTCGTCACCGGGGTGCACTGCCATGCGGACGTGGCCGTCACAGCTAATTTGTAACAGATCGTTATCATAAGCTGCTCGCAAACGGATTTCCGAATGCGCGTCGATAACTATCGGCCGGCTGCTTAATGTATGTGGAAACATGGGCACCAGTGTTATCGCATCCAGGTTTGGATGCAAGATCGGTCCGCCGCCGGATAAGGAATAAGCGGTCGAGCCTGTTGGTGTCGCAACAATCAGCCCGTCAGAGCGCTGACTAAAGACAAAATGGTCGTCAACATAGACTTCAAATTCAATCATATGGGCGACTTTGTCGGAGTGCAGGACAGCCTCATTGATGGCTGAGCCCTGGCCAGCGACCGAGCCATTACTGCGCACTTCGGTATTCAGCAAAAAGCGCTCCTGAATAGTGTAATCGCCTTGTAATACCGCCAATAAAGGGGTCATTACTTCATCGGGGTCGAGATCCGTTAAAAAGCCCAGATTACCGCGGTTAACGCCAATCACGCCAATATCGTATTCACACAAGGTGCGGGCTGCTCCCAGCATGTTACCATCACCACCAACGACCACCGCTAAGTCTGCCCAGTCACCAATCTCACTGAGCTGTAGGGTCCTGGCCTTGTGGCCCTGGCCAATTTGTTCTGCACAGCGCTGTTCGATAGTGACCTCATAGTCGCGCTCGGTCAGGGCTTTTAATAAGGTTTCTACGGTCAGGCGGGTACCCGGATCATCGGCTTTACCCAGCAAGGATATTTTTTTAAAAGGTTCTCGTGACATAAATTCGGCCTCTGCTGCAATGCCTGAATACGCTACGCTGAGTGGCTTTTTTTATCAAGTCAGAAGCAGCCACTTGAATCTTATTCTGACTGTCCCCATCTGTGCAGTAAGTTTTCGCACAATTAACTTGCTAGAGAGTAGTCCTTATGACCGATAAACAAGCCGAACAATATCAACAGCAGGCCGAACAAGCGGCACAACAACGAGCCGAAGAAGAGGCAGAGCAAACCCTGGCCAGTGATGAACAACCTGAAACACAGAACCAGACAGCCGCGGCAGCCGACAACGAACTGGACCGTATTGCAGAACTGGAACTGGCTTTAAGCAAGGCCGAAGCGCGTGCTAACGAGCAGCAGGAAAGTGTTGTCCGGACACAGGCTGAAATGGAAAACGTGCGTCGCCGCAGCAGCCTGGATGTGGAAAAAGCCCGCAAGTTTGCGCTGGAAAAGTTTGCCACTGAATTGCTGACCACGGTTGATAACCTGGAGCGTGCTCTGCAAGCAGCAGAGGGCCAGCAAAATGTTGACCAAAGTTTTCTTGAAGGGGTAGAGCTGACCTATAAAAGCCTGACCTCGACCCTACAGAAATTTGGCGTTACTGCGGTCGGTGAAGAAGGCGAAGTGTTTAACCCGGACAAGCATCAGGCGATGTCAATGCAGGAGTCAGAACAGCACGATCACAATACCTTAATTGCGGTGATGCAAAAAGGTTATGAACTGAATGGCCGGTTGTTGCGTCCCGCAATGGTTATGGTTGCCCGTAACAGCTAATTTCAGTCACTAAAATTAAGCGCGCTAGAGAAATGTTAAAACAGAGTTAATTTTTTCTTATTTTGTGTTAAATTTAAGTTACGCCCGATTGGGAAGGGGCGCTTAAAAAACAAAAAATGGGGAAAACTAATGTCTGACATTCGACTCTCGCGTCGCCACTGGGCTAAAAAGCCGTTGGCACTGGCGGTCAGCTGCATTTTAGCGTCCGCTTCAGTTAACGCTTTAGCCCAGCAGGCCGATGAAAACAATGCCGACCAGGCCAACGCCGAGGAACGGCCTGAACGTATTGAAGTAGTG
Organism: Idiomarina seosinensis; assembly: GCF_044797955.1. Classification (GTDB taxonomy): domain Bacteria; phylum Pseudomonadota; class Gammaproteobacteria; order Enterobacterales; family Alteromonadaceae; genus Idiomarina; species Idiomarina seosinensis_A. Next base: position 859,178 of record NZ_CP085211.1, read on the forward strand.
GGTTCACGGATCCGCAGCGACGGCATGGATGAAGCCACGCCTATCGAAGTAATTTCTGCCGATGAGGCCATTGAGCAGGGTTTTACTAACCTAGGTGAGTTGTTACGCAGCTCTACTGTCGCGGCCGGCTCTAATCAAATAACTGCAGCAACCTCTTCGGCGGTTACCTCCGGCGGTGCCGGCGTCGAGACCCTGTCATTACGGGGACTGGGCGCTAACCGCACACTGGTTCTGTTAAACGGCCGCCGTGCCGGTCCTTCGGGCACCCGCGGTGAAGTCGCAGCCTTTGATATGAACACCTTGCCGCTGGCGGCGATAGAGCGCGTTGAGATCCTTAAAGATGGTGCATCATCACTGTACGGATCTGATGCTGTAGCCGGTGTGGTTAACATTATCACCAAAAAAGGCGACGAAAGCTCGCTAAACTTTAACACCAGCCAGCCAACCGATGCCGGTGGAGAGACTGTCCGTGCCAACTTCACTTTTGGCCGTGGCTATGACCGGGGGTCGTTCCGGGTCGTTGGTGATTATAATTTACAAAAAGAATTATCTCTGGGTCAGCGCGACTTTTTTGATTGTGCGGAGCGCTATTACTTCGACCCGGAAACCGGCGAACGTGCCGATCCTATAGATCCACGCACCGGTCAGCCCCATTGCAGTGACTTACCCTGGGGACAAGTCTGGGTCTATGACTATACCGGTGGTGGTTACAACGGCTACGGCCTGGCTCAGTACGACTATGACAATGTACTGGGAGAATATGTCGACCGCAATGACGCCAGTATTCCTGCGCCCTGGCCAGAGGGCTGGTTCCCGGTCGGTTTTGACAAAGCCAGCGATGGGTTAGTCGATGCCGATCATCCATTTCAGGATTTAGAGACTCTGATCCCGCGCCAGGAGCTGATGACGGTTTACGGGCAGGGCGATTACATGTTGACGGACGACATCACCGCTTATGCTGAAATATTGTTTAACCGTCGTGATACCGATGTCGACGGTTATCGCCAGTTTTGGGGGTATCGTTTATCAGAGGGCTTTGGTGATCCCCTTAGCGCTGGCTGGACCGGTCCTCAGGTATTAAGCCCGACACCAATTACTGACTGGAGCGGAAGCGACATTACGGTAGACTACCGGCGTTTCGTGGTCGGCATGGAAGGCTATCTGGGAGACTGGTTCTGGGATGTTCACTACCAGGACTCTAAGAGTGATGGCGATTACAGCACCAAAATTATTTACGATGATGCGATATCGCCGTATGACTTTACCGTCGGCTCCTGTGAAGGCTCGCAGACCCCTATTCGCGGCGTCGACTGCCAGGATATACCATGGTTTGATCCGGACTTTTTGGCCGGCGATATATCGCCTGAGATGCAGGAATTTTTATTCGGTATCGAAACTGGTAATACCGAGTATACCCAGCGCACCATCGAAGCTTACATTACCGGTGATTTGCTAACCTTGCCTGCCGGGGTAATGGGCGGGGCCTTTGGTGTCTCGTATCGCGAAGATGAAATTGTTGACACTCCCGGGGCCGCCACTCTGGCCGGCAACACCTGGGGCTCTACCTCAGCCGGGATAACCGCCGGTGAGTCTGAAACAAAAGCGGTATTCGGTGAAATTCAGGCGCCATTACTGATGGATGTGCCTTTTGTCAGCCAGCTGGATTTAGTGGCCTCCGCGCGCTATACCGATGTTGATACTTACGGCAGCGAGACCACCTACAAAGTAGGATTGAACTGGCGGGTAACGGATGATTTCCGTATTCGCGGCTCGCAGGGCACCTCGTTCCGTTCACCGGCGTTGTACGAGCTGTATCTGAACGATCAGACCAGCTTTATCGGCCAGCGCAGTATCGACCCCTGTATCAACTGGCAGCAGAATCTCGACGAGGGTAACATCAGCCAGTTGTTAGCCGATAACTGTGCCGCCGACGGTGTACCGGGTAACTTCCCGGGCGGTAATATCACTGCCACTGTGACTTCAGGTGGTGGCGCCGGTGTGCTGGAAGCAGAAACTTCGGATGCCCTGACCTATGGCTTCGTGTGGATGCCGGAAGCTTCAAACTTTAGCCTCTCAGTGGACTACTTTGAAATTGAAATCGAGGGTGAAGTAACTTTGCTCGGGGCATCGACTATTGTTTACCAGTGTTACTCATCGGAAGATTTCGCCAACGAACCACTGTGTGATCAAATTGACCGTGATCCCGATGACTATTCCATTACCGACGTTGAAGGCGGTTATCTTAATATAGCCAACCAAATGAACCGCGGTGTTGATTTTAAGGCGATTTATACCACCGATACACCGATTGGTAATTTGTATCTGGGTTATGAACATACCGTACAAATTGAAGCGTCGCGCCAGTTATTTGCTGATAGCCAGCGGCTGGACTACACCGGTGAATTTGGTAATCCGAAGCATGTTGGTAACCTCAATGCACGGCTTGCGTATGAAGACTGGGACTTTAACTGGACTGGCCGCTACATTGGCGAAGTTTCAAACTATGAGCGCTTTGGCCAGGGTGAATATGAAGATACTCTTTCTTATCGCGGCGAAGACGTGCGCCTGGTGATGGACAGCGATGCTTACATTACCCATGCATTTTCCGTAGCCCGCAGTTTTGACAACGGCATTGATTTTACCGTTGGTGTGGCTAATGCGTTTGATAAAGAGCCGCCACGGGTAAGTGCTCCCGGTGGTTCTCGTATCTCACGTCGCGGCACTGCAGCCTTTTACAGTCAGTACGACTGGCTGGGCCGGCGGGTATTCTTAAACCTGGGCTATAGCTTCTAAGTTGGCCTTTTGCTGTTAAAATGCCGGCGCTTAGCCGGCATTTTTTATTAATAACGACGGAATCAGAAGGAACAAACCCATGCCGAGAATTGTTGCAAAAGCGGATACTTTGGATAAAGCCAATAAGCAGTTCGCACACCAACCGCTGAAGCAGCCAGTGTTATTAAATTCGGTACCAAAGTCCGGTACTCATTTATTGCGTAATATATTTCGCATGTTTGTCGCTAACGAACAGCAATATCATGGCGCTTTTTTACAGTTGCCGAACCTGGCACAGCATCTCAGTGCGCTGGATGCTGATAAGCCAAAGCTAAGCTGGGGCCACTTATTATTTTCTGATAACTCGGCCATAGCCACGCAAAAGGTGCGCAAGCTGGTGATTGTCCGGGACCCCTATGACTGGGTATTAGCCCGAGCCCGCTTTTTTTTATCAGATAATTTTCAGGGCAATGTTGAGCACCTGAAAGGCGGTAAAGTGAGCGTTGAGCAGGTACTGAACATGATGATTTTTGGCATTCATCAGAAAGTGCCGTCTTTATGGGAGATATATACCCATACCGCTGTGTCCTGGCTTGCCAGTGATGTTACTTTAGTGCGCTATGAAGATGTTATGCACCACTTAAAGCGACTGGATGATAACGCTGCTGAGACTTATTTTACTGAGTTGCTGTCGCCGGTAATCGCAGGTGGCCTGCCGGAAGACTGGCGTGAACGTATCCGGGTGGGCGCGGACAAAAAACAAAGTGCGACCTATCGGGAAAATCTGGATGGCGGTAATTTTGCCATTCCCTCTACATTACCGGCACAACAACAGGCGATGGTGGATTATGCCGCGCCACAGCTGCGAACTATCCTCGGTTATTCCTAGCCAGGCAGTAAAAAACTAAAATTTCCTGAAACTTGCCCTTGTAATTGATGCAGTAATCCCCATTTTACTTTCAACAGCAAATAGAGAAGGCGCCAACAGCGCCTGACCCTGAATAGCAAAGTCGTGGAGGATTATAATGGGTAAGACTATTGGTATTGACTTAGGTACAACGAACTCTTGTTTGGCGGTACTGGACGGCGGCAAGCCTCGCGTTATTGAAAACGCTGAAGGCGACCGCACAACACCTTCGGTAGTTGCTTTTACCGATGACGGAGAAACGCTGGTAGGTTCACCGGCAAAACGTCAGGCAGTGACCAACCCGAACAAAACGTTATACGCAATTAAACGCTTAATCGGCCGTCGCTTCGAAGATGAAGAAGTGCAGCGTGATATTGGCATCATGCCATACAAAATCGTAAAAGCCGACAACGGCGATGCCTGGGTTGAAATTGATGGTGAAAAGAAAGCACCACCACAAATTTCGGCCGAAGTGTTGAAAAAGATGAAGAAAACCGCTGAGGAATACCTCGGCGAGAAGGTAACCGATGCGGTTATTACGGTACCGGCCTATTTTAATGATGCGCAGCGTCAGGCAACCAAAGATGCGGGTAAAATCGCAGGCCTTGAAGTTAAGCGCATTATCAACGAGCCGACCGCAGCTGCGCTGGCATACGGTATGGATAAAAAGTCAGGTGACAACGTTATTGCGGTCTACGACTTAGGTGGCGGTACCTTTGATATCTCGATTATCGAAATTGATGAAGTTGAAGGCGAGCACACGTTTGAAGTACTGGCGACCAATGGTAACACTCACTTAGGTGGTGAGGACTTTGATAACCGTCTGATTAATTACTTAGTCGAGCAGTTTGAAAAAGATCAAGGCATCGATTTACGCAAAGATCCACTGGCAATGCAGCGCTTAAAAGAAGCGGCTGAAAAGGCGAAAATCGAATTGTCGTCTGCGCAACAGACCGAAGTTAACTTGCCGTATATTACGGCTGACAATACCGGTCCTAAGCACATGGCAATTAAAGTGACGCGGGCCAAGCTGGAGTCTCTGGTAGAAGATTTGATCACCAAGTCACTGGAACCGGTTAAACAAGCGCTGGCTGATGCAGATCTGTCCGTGAGTGATGTCAATGATATCATCATGGTCGGTGGTCAAACCCGGATGCCGAAAGTGCAGGCCGCGGTAACTGACTTCTTTGGTAAAGAGCCACGTCGCGATGTTAACCCTGACGAAGCTGTTGCAGTCGGTGCGGCTGTGCAGGGCGGAGTATTGTCCGGCGATGTCAAAGACGTGCTGCTGCTGGACGTTACGCCACTGTCATTGGGTATTGAAACCATGGGCGGTGTGATGACCAAACTGATTGAGAAGAACACTACGATTCCGACCAAAGAATCGCAGACCTTCTCGACAGCAGAAGATAATCAGTCGGCCGTGACCATCCATGTGCTGCAGGGTGAGCGTAAGCGCGCAGCGGATAACAAGTCGCTGGGTCAGTTTAACCTGGAAGGGATTCGTGCAGGTCGCCGTGGTGAACCGCAAATCGAAGTAACCTTCGATATTGATGCCGATGGTATCCTGCATGTGTCAGCGAAAGACAAAGACACAGGTAAAGAGCAGAAGATCACAATCAAAGCATCTTCTGGTCTGGACGAGTCAGAAGTCGAAAAAATGGTTCAGGATGCTGAAGCCCACGCTGAAGAAGATAAGAAGTTCGAGGAAATGGTGCAGGCACGTAACCAGGCAGATGCGTTGGTTCATTCGACCCGCAATCAGCTAAAAGAAGTGGGTGATGCCTTGGCTCAGGAAGATAAAGAGGCCATTGAAAAAGCCTGTGACGAACTGGAACAAGCAGCTAAAGATGGCGACAAAGAAGCTATCGAAAGCAAGACCCAGGCCTTAATGGAAGCTTCTCAAAAGCTGATGGAAGCAGCACAACAGCAACAGGCACAGCCTGGCGCTGAGGGAGCCGCCGGCGGCGAGGATGCTTCGGCCCGTGCTGATGACGATGTTGTCGATGCGGAGTTTGAAGAAGTTAAGGACGACGACAAGAAATAAGCGCCAGGGCAACTGCGCTAATCAACACGGGTGTTGCCGCAAGGTAATGCCCGTGTATTTGTATCAGAACCGGATAAAGACTCAAAGATATGGCGACAAAAGACTTTTATCAGATCCTCGAGGTGTCCAAAGACGCCAATGAGCGAGATATTAAAAAGGCGTACAAACGCCTGGCAATGAAGTATCACCCGGATCGTACCGAGGGCAACAAAGACCTCGAACTGAAATTCAAAGAAATTAAACAGGCCTATGAAGTCCTGTCGGATCCGCAAAAACGTCAGATGTATGACCAATATGGGCACGAAGCATTCGAACAGGCACGCCAGGGCGGTGGCGGAGCTGGCGCCGGTGGATTCGGTGGTGGTGCTGATTTTGCTGATATCTTTGGCGATGTATTTGGCGATATTTTTGGCGGCGGTGGTGGCCGGCGTCAGCAATCACGTGCCCAACGTGGCGCTGATTTACGCTACAACCTGGAAATGTCATTAGAAGATGCTGTGCGTGGTAAAACAGTCGAGCTGCAGATCCCCACTCTGGTGGAGTGCAGTGATTGTGACGGCAGTGGTGCTAAAAAAGGCAGCAAGCCTGAAACCTGCAGCCATTGTCACGGCGCTGGCCAAATTCAGATGCGCCAGGGCTTTTTTGCCGTGCAGCAGGCCTGTCCGCATTGCCGCGGCAAAGGCACCATCATTAAAGATCCTTGCCGGACTTGCCATGGCGAAGGCCGGGTTGAGAAAACCAAAAACTTGTCGGTCAAAATTCCGGCCGGCGTTGACACGGGCGATCGTATTCGTCTGGCCAGTGAAGGTGAGGCCGGCGAACATGGAGCACCGGCCGGTGATCTCTATGTCCAGGTTCATGTGCGCGAGCATCCGATCTTTGCCCGCGATGGCAACAACTTATACTGTGAGGTGCCGATAAGCTTTACTAAAGCGGCTTTGGGCGGTGATATTGAAGTACCGACGCTGGAAGGTAAAGTTAAACTTAAGGTACCGAAAGAAACGCAGACCGGGAAACACTTCCGCCTGCGCAGTAAGGGCGTTAAGTCAGTTCGTACCGGCGCCACCGGCGATTTGATCTGTAAAGTTGTGATCGAAACACCGGTTAACTTGTCGGCCAAACAGCGAGAAATGCTGGAAGAGCTTGAAACGTCCATGGGCGAAGGCGATGAAGCGGCAAAAAACCGGCCAAAAGAAAAAGGCTTTTTTGACGGTGTGAAACAGTTTTTTGATGACTTACGCAAATAAACTGCTATTACTTTAAAAGAAGCTATTAACGAAGGTATCGATTTATGCAGTTACGCGCAGTGAGTTTAGCGGTGTTCGCATCAGTTCTGCTGGCAAGTTGTTCACAGTCGCCAACCGGGCGTTCACAGCTAATGCTGATGTCGCCGCAGCAGTTGGATAAAATGGGCGAGCAGTCCTACCAGCAGATGCAGCAGGAACTGGAAATCAACACAGATGAGCAAACCAATGCTTATGTGCAGTGCGTCAGTGATGAATTAATCGATACCTTGCCGGAACCCTACCGTAGTGCGGACTGGGAAATCACCGTGTTTGCTGATGATGCCGCTAATGCCTTTGCTTTACCGGGCAATAATATTGGCGTTTATAATGGCTTACTGGACGTTGCTGAAAACCAGCATCAGCTGGCTGCAGTTATTGGTCATGAAATTGCCCATGTCATAGCCCAGCACAGTAATGAACGGGTTTCCAGCAATATGATGGTTGGCCTGGGTATGCAAATGGGGGCTGTTTTAGCCGAAACTCAGCTAGACGATAGCACCGCTGCGCTGGCGATGGCAGCCTTAGGCGTTGGCGCTCAGGTCGGTGTGTTGTTACCTTATTCGCGAGCTCACGAATCAGAAGCCGATAAGCTGGGTTTACGCTATATGGCTGCGGCTGGATTTGAACCGGCCGAAGCTGCTCAATTATGGCGTAACATGGCGGCTAATTCGGAAGGTCAGGCACCACCGGAATTCCTTTCTACTCACCCTCATCCCGGCAGCCGCATCGATGCAATCAACAATTACCTGCCTGAGCTGCAGGTAGCTTCCCGCAGCCCCAATTGTCAACCATGATGGCAGTGACGGCTGCTGCTATTTAAAGGGTTATATCCTATAGCCAAATAGTCTTTGCCAGCCGCTGAAGAAGCCGTATATTCGTCGTTTTTTTAACGGCGGTGGTTTTTATGTTGAAGTGGTGGTTTGCGATTCCGTTTTGGCAGCGGGTGCTGGGTGCCTTCGCGCTGGGAATGATTATTGGAGCCCTGTCACCGGCCACAGGGGTTGCGTTGAAACCGCTTGGCGATTTGTTTATCCGGGCCATAACCATGTTGGTTGCGCCGCTGATATTTTGCGCTATTGTGACTGCAATCACTGATCTTAATGATGGCCAAAAGCTTGGTCGCCTTGGCGCTAAAACGCTTGGGTTATTTATGTTTACGGCGGTTATCGCCAGTGCCATCGGGCTGACTTTAGCATCCTTAATCGACATGAGCCCGGCAGTCACTCTGACGGCCAGCGAACAGACAGAAAAGCAGATCCCTTCTATTGCGCAGGTGTTTCTTAATTTTGTGCCAAGTAATCCGTTTGCGGCATTGTCTCAGGGTAATGTACTGCAGATTGTGGTTTTTGCAGCTGTTATCGGCATCGCCATCCAAAAAGTCGGCAGTAAGGCGGATGCGTTGCGGCGCACGATAAAGTCCGGCGCAGAGGTTATGTATGAAGTCACCCGCATGGTGTTACAGTTAACCCCGATTGGAGTGCTGGGACTAATGGCCTGGGTAATCGGTGAATACGGTTTCAGCAGTTTATTGCCGCTGGCCAAATTTGTCGGCGTGATTTACCTGGCAGCAGCCGTGCAGATTATTTTTGTTTACGGCTCTCTGGTACGCTGGTTTGGTAAATTAAGCCCGCTTGAATTTTTTAAGTCGGTATTTGACGCGCAAATTGTTGCTTTTACAACCTGCAGCTCATTTGGATCGCTGCCCGCTGCTCACCGCGCGGTGACGGAGCGACTACGGGTTTCTAAAGAATACGCTTCTTTTGTGTTACCGCTGGGGGCGACAATTAATATGGATGGCTGTGGTGGCATTTACCCCGCTGTAGCTGCTATTTTTATCGCAAACTTATACGGTATCCCGCTGGAGCTGTTTGATTATGCTTTGATTATGCTGACAGCAACACTGGCTTCGGTTGGCACGGCAGGGGTGCCGGGCACCGCGTTAGTAATGCTTACAGTGACCCTGAACGTGGTTGGCCTGCCGCTGGAAGGCATTGCCTTTATTGCGGCGATAGATCGAATTATTGATATGGTTCGCACCCTGACCAATGTTACTGGTGATATGATGGTGGCGCGCGTGGTAGCAAAAAGCGAAAATTTACTAACCCCGGAGTCAACATGAAAATAGGTGTAATTGGTGCGTCCGGCCGCATGGGCCAGACCCTGATCCAACAAATAGAACAGCAGGACGGGCTGCAGCTGGCAGCCGCGGTGGTCAGTAACCACAGCCAATGCCTGGGCGAGCCTGTCGCGGGTTTACGCTATCAAAGCCTTGATCAGGTAGACGCCGCCCTCGACCTGCTGATCGACTTTAGTCTGCCGGATGCGCTGACCGATAATTTAATTTTTGCACAGCGCCAACAGTTGCCGATTGTTGTCTGCACAACGGGGTTGCAGTCGCAACAGCAACAGCAACTTAGTCAGGTCGCCAGTAGTATACCGGTACTTTATGCGCGCAATACCAGTGTCGGTATTGTCCTGCTGGAGCAATTGGCTGCCCTTAGCTCCGCCGCATTGCCACAAGCCGATGTTGAGATTTCCGAAGCCCATCATCAACACAAAAAAGACGCACCATCGGGCACTGCCCTTGCTCTTGCTGAGGCCGTTGCTGTTGGCCGACAGCAGGATTTAAATGATATAAACAGCGGTATTCGCGGCGATGGCGAGCGCACTGCGGGCAGCATTGGCTTCGCGGTTACCCGGGCGGCCGATATTGTCGGCGAACATCAGGTAATGCTGGCTCAGCCGGGTGAACGGTTAGAGTTAACCCATCGGGTCTCAGATCGCCGCATCTTTGCTGCGGGTGCTTTACAGGCTGGCCAATGGCTGCAAAATCAGCCGCCCGGACTGTACCGGATGCAGGATATGCTGGACTTAAAAGCCAGCTTACAGCGTCTGCTGTAAAACTCGGTTAGCGATAAAAACGCTGGACGAAATCGTAAAAAATTCGTACACTAAGCAGAATTTGCCCGGGTAAAACGCATCCGGCAAGTAACGCGCGGTTAAAGGTCTTAAACGGGGAGGTCAACTAGTCTTGATTCACCCGTTTTTTTATGTACGGAGGTTACCCTTGAGTATTTTAGCGAGTCAGTCCGCTAACCGAGCCATACTGGTTTTAGCTGACGGTACAGTTTTTCGTGGTACCGCTATTGGAGCCGAAGGCTCTGCAGTCGGCGAAGTTGTTTTTAACACCGCTATGACCGGCTATCAGGAAATTCTTACCGACCCATCTTACACTGAACAACTCGTCACTCTCACTTACCCCCACATTGGCAATACCGGTACCAACAACGAAGATGAAGAATCTGACCGGATCTGGGCGAAAGGACTTATCATCCGTGACAATGCCCTGAAAGCCAGTAACTTTCGTAAACAGAAAACCTTAAACGAATACCTGCGCCGCCACAACGTGGTGGGCATTGCCGATATTGATACGCGCAAGCTGACCCGTATTTTACGGGATAAGGGTGCGCAAAACGCCTGCCTGATGGCTGGTGAACTGGATGAAGAAAGAGCGCTGCAGTTAGCGCGCGAGTTCGCCGGCTTAAAAGGTATGGACCTGGCCAAAGAAGTTTGTTGTAAAACCAGCAGTGAATGGACACAAGGTAGCTGGCAGCTGGGCAAAGGCTACAGCCAGCCTAAACCGACTGAATTCCACGTAGTCGCCTACGATTTTGGCTGTAAACACACCATTTTACGGTTGCTGGCCGACCGCGGTTGCCGGGTAACTCTGGTACCGGCGCAGACCCCGGCCAGCGATGTAATGGCGCTTAAGCCTGACGGTGTATTTTTATCCAATGGTCCGGGCGACCCCGAACCCTGTGTTTACGCGATTGAGGCGATACAGGAACTACTCGAGCACAATGTGCCTTTATTCGGTATTTGTCTGGGACATCAGCTGTTAGGTCTTGCCAGTGGCGCTAAATCGATAAAAATGAAACTGGGCCATCACGGTGCAAACCATCCCGTTAAAGACCTGGCAACTGATAAAGTGATGATCACCAGTCAGAACCACGGCTTTGCCATAGACCTGCACAGCCTGCCGGAGACACTGGAGGTTACCCATGTGTCGTTGTTTGACGGCACTTTGCAAGGCATTAAGCGCAAAGATAAACCGGCGTTCAGCTTTCAGGGACACCCTGAAGCGGGCCCCGGGCCACACGATGCTGAACTGTTGTTCGACCATTTTATTGAATTGATGCAACAACAGGCATCTGCCTGATTCGGTGCAAGCAAAGGATAGAACGAATATATGCCAAAACGTACAGATATCAATAGTATCCTGATTCTTGGTGCCGGGCCGATTGTGATTGGTCAGGCGTGTGAGTTTGATTACTCCGGAGCCCAGGCGTGTAAAGCGCTGCGGGAAGAAGGATATCGGGTCATTCTGGTTAATTCTAATCCGGCCACCATTATGACCGATCCGGAAATGGCGGATGCCACCTATATTGAGCCGATACACTGGGAAGTGGTAGAAAAAATTATTGAGCGCGAGCAACCCGATGCGATTTTGCCGACCATGGGGGGGCAGACAGCACTGAACTGTGCTCTTGATCTTGATCGTCACGGCGTACTGGCGAAACATCAGGTCGAGATGATTGGGGCAAACGCCGATGCCATTGATAAGGCTGAAAACCGCGACCGTTTTGATAAGGCAATGAAAGCCATTGGGCTGGAAACTCCCAATGCGGAAATGGCGCACAGCATGGAAGAAGCCTTCGATGTGCTGAGCCGACTGGGCTTCCCCTGTATTATACGCCCCTCATTTACGATGGGCGGCAGCGGCGGCGGTATTGCCTATAACCGCGAAGAATTTGAAGAGATTTGCCGTCGCGGACTGGACTTGTCACCAACTAAAGAGCTGCTGATTGATGAATCGCTGCTGGGTTGGAAAGAGTACGAAATGGAAGTGGTGCGCGACAAAAGCGATAACTGCATCATTGTCTGCACCATCGAAAACTTTGATCCCATGGGCATTCACACCGGTGATTCGATAACCGTCGCGCCGGCGCAGACACTGACCGATAAAGAATTGCAGTTGATGCGTGATGCGGCGATGGCGGTATTGCGTGAAATCGGCGTTGAAACCGGTGGCTCTAATGTGCAGTTTGGAGTCAACCCGGATACCGGGCGTATGGTGATTATCGAGATGAACCCGCGGGTTTCGCGCTCTTCAGCGCTGGCCTCAAAGGCAACCGGTTTTCCGATAGCAAAAGTCGCTGCAAAACTGGCGGTGGGCTACACGCTGGATGAACTGGATAATGAAATCACCGGCGGTGTTACTCCGGCATCTTTTGAGCCAGCCCTGGACTACGTAGTCACGAAGATCCCGCGCTTTAACTTCGAAAAGTTTGCTAACTGTAACGATCGCCTGACCACGCAAATGAAATCAGTCGGCGAAGTAATGGCCATTGGCCGTAACTTCCAGGAGTCGATGCAAAAAGCGTTGCGTGGCTTAGAACTTGGCGCCAGTGGCCTGGATCCTATTCTCGATGTCAGCGCAGAAGAGGCGCGCGGCAAATTAGTACGGGAGCTGAAAGAACCCGGTGCCGAGCGTATCTGGTATATTGCTGACGCGTTTCGCGCCGGCATGACTGTGCGCGAAGTATTCGAATTAACCCGTATTGATGAGTGGTATTTGATTCAGCTGGAAGAACTGGTGTTAATTGAGCAGGAACTGGATCAACTGGGCCTGGCCGGACTTAACCATGACGTTATGACGGCGCTGAAGCGACGCGGCTTTGCCGATAGACGGATTGCAGACGTGCTGCATGTGAGCGAGTCCGAAGTGCGTAAAAAACGTTATGAGCTGCAGATCCACCCGGTTTATAAACGCGTTGACACCTGTGCGGCAGAATTCTCGTCCAGTACGGCTTATATGTATTCTACTTACGATGAGGAATGCGAAGCCGCGGTCTCTCAACGTAATAAAATTATGGTTATCGGTGGCGGACCGAACCGTATCGGCCAGGGCATTGAGTTTGATTATTGCTGTGTGCATGCCGCTTTGGCCATGCGCGAAGATGGTTACGAAACCATTATGATCAACTGTAACCCGGAAACCGTGTCCACTGATTACGACACCTCTGACCGCCTGTACTTTGAATCGATAACGCTGGAAGACGTGCTGGAGATAGTTCGTATTGAACAGCCGCAGGGCGTGATTGTGCAATACGGTGGACAGACCCCGTTAAAGCTGGCGCGGGAGCTTGAAGCCAACGGCGTTCCGATTATCGGCACCTCGCCTGATGCCATCGACCGCTCAGAAGACCGTGAACGTTTTCAGGCGGCCGTACGCCGGTTGAATTTAAAACAGCCGGAAAATGCGACGGTAACCGGTATTTCCCAGGCCCTGACCGAAGCAGAGCGTATTGGTTATCCGCTGGTGGTAAGACCGTCGTATGTATTAGGTGGCCGGGCGATGGAAATTGTCTATGACGAGCAGGATTTGAACCGCTACCTGACCGAAGCGGTTAAGGTGTCCAACGAAGCACCGGTACTGCTCGATCGGTTCCTCGATAACGCTATCGAAGTTGACATTGATGCCATTTGTGACGGCACTGATGTGTTGATTGGCGGCATTATGCAACACATCGAAGAAGCCGGGGTTCACTCGGGTGACTCGGCCTGTTCGCTACCGCCTTATTCGCTCAGTGATATCATCCAGGTGCAGCTGCGGGAACAAATTCGTAAGTTGGCGTTCGAACTGAACGTTAAAGGTTTAATGAACGCCCAGTTCGCCGTTAAAGGTGATGATATTTACCTGATCGAAGTCAATCCGCGGGCCGCCCGTACGGTACCCTTTGTGTCGAAAGCAACCGGGGTGCCGCTGGCCAAAGTGGCGGCCCGGGTAATGGTTGGACAAAGCCTGAAACAGCAGGGCTACGTAAAAGAAATAATTCCGCCTTATTATTCTGTTAAGGAAGTGGTTATTCCGTTTGCTAAGTTCCAGGGTGTTGATCCCATCAGAGGGCCTGAAATGCGCTCTACCGGTGAGGTCATGGGTGTTGGCGAAAGCTTTGAAGAAGCTTATGCGAAGGCAAACTTAGGAGCTGGTGAAGCGCTTGCTAAAAAAGGTAAAGCGCTGATCTCGGTCAAAGACAGTGATAAGCAACGGTTAATGGACTTAGCCCGCGGCCTGCTGGCGCTGGGCTTTAAATTAGAGGCAACTCGCGGCACCGCACAAATGCTGGCTGAAGAAGGTATTGACTGCAGTATTGTCAATAAGCTTCAGGAAGGCCGGCCGAATATAGTTGATGCGATAAAAAATGGTGAGTATTGTTATATTATCAATACGGTAGAAGGCCGCCAGGCCATTGAAGATTCGGTCTATATTCGTCGTGAAGCGTTACTCAATAAGGTGATTTATACCACCACGCTAAACGCTGCATTTGCTACGGTTAAAGCGAATACTGCCGACGACCGGGCTCGTGTTAGCTCGGTACAGGAATTACACAAAAGGGTAGAACTACTATGAACCAGATTCCAATGACGGAACGAGGCGCGCAGTTACTGCGTGAAGAATTAAAGCGATTAAAAACGGTGGAACGGCCGCGTATCGTTGAGGCCATCGCCGACGCTCGTGAGCACGGCGATTTAAAAGAAAACGCCGAGTACCATGCAGCTCGCGAACAGCAGGGTTTTTGTGAAGGTCGTATTCAGGAAATTGAATCTAAGCTGTCTAACGCGCAGATTATCGACGTCACTAAAGTGCCCAATAACGGCAAGGTTATTTTTGGCTCAACAGTAACTGTTTACAATACCAAAACCGATGAGCAGGTGACCTATAAAATTGTCGGTGATGATGAAGCCGACATTAAATCTAACCTTATCAGCGTCAACTCGCCCATCGCCCGCGCCCTGATCGGTAAAGAAATCGATGATGTGGCCGTGGTGACGACGCCTAATGGCGAGGTTGAATACGAAATCGTGGATGTCACTTATCAGTAAGTGTCAGGGTTAACAAGCGAGCGGAAAAGCCAGCTGTTGCTGGCTTTTTTCTTTTTTGCCCCGGCATAAAAAATAAATTGTCTACTGATTTTTATTTTTGTATAACTGATTAGGAGATGCGTTTGGAATGTCCCCAATGCACCATTATGCAAGGAAGCTTATATGGAACCCGCTTATTACCCCTACAACGCGTTGTCGCAGCAGCTCACAGTAACCGAGTGCATGAACCGTTTAAAAACGGTGATTAATGCAAAGACCATCAAACAGGTCGTTGACTGGCTGGGCGTCGGTTATTGTCACTATAAAAACTGGAAGCATCGCGGCATTATTCCTTACCAGCTAATTGTCCCGCGCTTACTGCAAATTGGTTATTCGGTTGACTGGCTGTTTGCTCCGGGCGTGCAGCTTTACTATCCACGGCCGGTAATGCAGGACCCGAAGTACCCTATGTATGTGGTTGACGGCCAGTACGATTACCGTAAGTTTTGGAAAGGCATGCAAAAGATTGAGCCGCTGCTGCTGGCAAACCAGCTGAAAAAGACACCACACAACTTTGAGCAAATGATGAGTGCCTATCACTATGCCTACGAGGGCTGGCTAAGCATTGACAGCGCCTTAGGTTACATTGCCCGGGCGACAGCCGTTACGCCCGTGCAACATGACGACTGTGCCTGATCAGCTTTTTGGTAAAACTAACACCGGTTGTTCGGCAGGGCGATAAATAATCTGGGTCTTGCCTATAACCTGGACTGGTTCAGCAGCTGTTTCGGCGACGATTGTTGCCATTATTTGCTGGCGCAGTTCACGATCTTCTTCCGGCACTTTAATTTTGATCAGCTCATGGTCATTAAGTGCCTGCTCGATCTCTGCAAGGACACCCTCGGTTAAGCCATTGGCGCCTAACAAAACCACAGGTTTGAGTGGGTGGGCTTTGCTTTTTAAGAACTGTTTTTGCTTATTCGTTAATGACATTGGATAATACCCTGTTGAATGACTTGAATTTCGACTATTGTAACGCCATCTGCAGGTAGCAGGCCAGCAAAACGAGGGGATAAGCAAAACCATGGCAAAAAAGCGCAGTACCAGCAGCCGTCGTTGGCTTGATGAACATTTTAGCGATCACTTTGTAAAAAAAGCGCAAAAAAAAGGGTTGCGCTCGCGAGCCGTTTTTAAGCTGGAAGAAATTCAGCAACGCGACCGGCTGATCAAAAAGGGTCAGACGGTAGTGGACTTAGGCGCTGCGCCAGGGGGCTGGTCTCAGTATGTAGCCGACTATTTTGCCGGTGATGGCCAGGTCATCGCTTGTGATATTTTACCGATGGACCCAATCGCCGGTGTCGATTTCCTGCAAGGCGATTTTCTTGAAGACGAGGTTTTGCAGGCTTTGTTGACCCGAATAGGGGGCAAAAACGTAGATGTAGTATTGTCGGATATTGCTCCTAACATGAGCGGTAACGATAACGTTGATCAGGCGCGCGCTATGTACTTAGTCGAGTTGGCGCTTGATATGTGTAAGCAGGTATTGAAACCAGGCGGCTCCTTTGCGGTCAAAGTGTTTCAGGGGCAAGGTTTTGAAGAATTTTTGAAAGAGCTGCGTGCGGCTTTTAAAACGGTAAAAACACGTAAGCCAGAGTCATCAAGGGCGCGCTCCCGCGAAGTCTATCTGGTAGCGACAGACTATAAACTATAGTACCCTGTCAATTATCGTAAGATTTATTTTTAACACTAGAGGTATCAGGCTTTGAGCGATATGGCAAAGAATCTCATCTTATGGCTGGTAATAGCCGTTGTACTGATGAGCGTTTTTCAGAGCTTCAGTCCGGGTGAAACGTCCGGTTCACAAATGGCTTACAGTGAGTTTGTCAGTGAAGTGAACAACGGAAACGTTCGCCGTGCAGACTTTGGCGAAGATGGGCGCACCATTACCGGCATGACGAACAACGGACAGACGTTCAAAACCGTTGTTCCGACGCAATACGACCCACAAATCCTCGATGATTTGCTGGCTAACAATGTGCAGACCAGCGGTACGCCGCCGGAAGAGTCCAGCATCCTGGCATCCATATTTATATCCTGGTTCCCGATGTTGCTACTGATTGGTGTCTGGATCTTCTTTATGCGCCAAATGCAGGGCGGCGGTGGCCGTGGCGCCATGTCGTTCGGTAAAAGCAAGGCGCGCCTGATGAGCGAAGAGCAAATCAGCACCACCTTTAAGGATGTTGCTGGCTGCGATGAAGCCAAAGAAGAAGTCGAAGAACTGGTTGATTACCTCAAGGACCCGTCTAAGTTTCAGCGTTTGGGTGGTAAAATACCCAAAGGCGTGCTGATGGTAGGCCCGCCCGGAACCGGTAAAACCCTGTTAGCTAAAGCCATCTCTGGTGAAGCTAAAGTGCCTTTCTTCAGTATCTCTGGCTCCGACTTTGTCGAAATGTTTGTCGGTGTCGGTGCGTCACGGGTTCGTGACATGTTCGAACAGGCGAAGAAGTCAGCGCCCTGCATTATCTTTATTGATGAGCTGGACGCGGTCGGTCGTCAACGTGGTGCCGGCTTAGGCGGTGGGCACGACGAGCGTGAGCAGACACTAAACCAGATGCTGGTAGAAATGGACGGCTTCGAGGGTAACGAAGGTATCATCGTTATTGCCGCCACTAACCGTCCTGATGTTCTGGATCCTGCATTACTGCGTCCGGGCCGTTTTGATCGCCAGGTTGTGGTCGGCCTGCCCGATGTTCGTGGCCGTGAACAGATTCTTAAAGTACACATGCGCAAAGTGCCATTGGGTGACGACGTTAAACCGGAGCTGATTGCCCGCGGAACACCTGGCTTTTCGGGGGCCGACTTAGCTAATCTGGTTAACGAAGCTGCCTTGTTTGCAGCGCGTGGCAGTAAACGCACCGTTGGCATGGAAGAGTTTGATAAAGCAAAAGATAAAATCATGATGGGTGCTGAGCGCCGGTCAATGGTTATGACCGACGATGAAAAAGCAATGACGGCTTATCATGAAGCGGGTCACGCCGTAGTGGGCCGGCTGGTACCAGAACATGATCCGGTGTACAAAGTGTCTATTATCCCGCGCGGCCGTGCACTGGGCGTAACCATGTACCTGCCTGAGCAGGATCGGGTCAGTCACAGCAAACAACAGCTTGAAAGTATGATCTCCAGTTTATTTGGGGGTCGTCTAGCGGAGCAAATCATTTATGGCACCGAGAAGGTCACCACCGGCGCCTCCAATGATATCGAACGGGCTACCGAAATTGCACGCAAGATGGTAACCCAATGGGGCTTGTCGGACAAAATGGGGCCGCTACTGTACGCCGAAGACGAAAATGAAGTATTTCTTGGACGTTCAGTGACTCAGCACAAACACATGTCTGATGATACCGCGCGAGCCATAGATGAAGAGGTCAAGTCAGTAATTGATAATAACTATCAGCGCGCTAAGAAGATTCTCGAAGACAATGTCGATATTCTTCATTCCATGAAAGATGCGTTGATGAAGTACGAAACCATAGATGCTGATCAAATTGATGATTTGATGAACCGTCGCGATGTCCGCACGCCGAAAGGCTGGGATGAGTCCGGTGATGACAGCGGTGGAAACACCGGCGGTGGCACACCGAAATCGGCTGATACCGAAGAACGCCCGGAGCGTCCGATTAAAGTGGATAAGCCCGGGGATGCAACGTCCTGATATTTTGGTTAAAAACCCGCCGCTGGCGGGTTTTTTTTGCTGTTAAAATGATTTCGTCAAAATAATAACAACGGTGTAGGAGCAGATTGATGGCTAAAAACGGATCTCCCCTGACAGTGATGGGAATCGTTAATGTTACTCCGGATTCTTTTAGTGACGGCGGTCAATATAACTCGGTCGACTCAGCAGTTTCCCATGCAGCACAACTTGTTGACGAAGGTGCCACGCTGCTTGATGTCGGCGGTGAATCAACGCGTCCGGGGGCCGAAGCAGTTAGCGAGGCGGAGGAGCTGGAACGAGTTGTGCCGGTAGTGGAAGCATTAAAACAACGCCTGTCGGTGCCGGTATCTGTGGATACGAGTAAGCCCGCCGTGATGCGTGAGAGCATTAATGCGGGTGCTGATATGATCAACGATGTTTATGCATTGCGGCAGCCCGGTGCAATGCAGGTGCTTGCTGAGTCCGGGGTGCCGGTTTGTATCATGCATATGCAGGGACAACCGAGAACGATGCAGCAGCAACCTAGCTACGACGACGTAGTACTGGACGTTAAAACGTTTTTTGAGCAACAAATTCTGGCGTGTGAGCAAGCCGGCATTGCACGTCAGCGGATTTGGCTGGACCCGGGCTTTGGGTTTGGCAAAAGCATGCGCCATAACTACCAGCTATTGCAACGCCTGCAGGCGTTTCACGAATTACAACAACCTTTATTAGTGGGCTTTTCGCGAAAATCCATGATTGGCCACGTTACCGGGCGCGAGGTTAACGAACGTCTGGCAGGTAGTATTGCCGCGGCAACTATTGCAGCCTTAAAAGGAGCACGTATAATTCGCGTACACGATGTTAAGGAAACGGTTGATGCGATGCGCGTTGTAGCAGCCACACTCGAGGGAGACTATTTGTGAGTGAACGAAAGTATTTTGGTACCGATGGGGTTCGTGGCCGGGTCGGTGAGTCACCGATAACGCCAGATTTTGCCGTAAAGCTCGGCTGGGCTGCAGGCAAAGTGCTGGCTGCCAAGGGTACCCGCAAGGTACTGGTGGGTAAGGATACCCGGGTCAGTGGCTACATGCTGGAATCGGCGCTGGAAGCTGGTCTGGCCGCAGCCGGCGTCAATGTCGATTTTCTGGGTCCCATGCCGACCCCGGGTATTGCCTATTTAACCCGCACCTTTCGCGCTGCAGCAGGTATTGTGATAAGTGCGTCACATAATCCGTATTATGATAATGGCATTAAGTTTTTCGCCGACAATGGTCATAAGCTACCCGATACGACCGAGCTGGAAATTGAGCACCTGCTTGATCAGCCGATGGACTGTGTCAGTTCCGAATTGCTGGGCCGCGCCAATCGGATTGCTGATGCGGCCGGGCGTTATATTGAATTTTGCAAGGGTGTGTTCCCCTCTGAGTTATCGCTGGAAGGACTGCACATTGTGGTTGACTGCGCGCATGGCGCGACTTATCACATAGCCCCTAATGTGCTGCGCGAACTTGGCGCCCGCGTTACTGAAATCGGCACCCAGCCTAATGGTTTGAATATTAATCAGGACTGTGGGGCGACCCATCTGCAGCAGCTACAAAATAAAGTGTTAGAAGAAAAAGCGGACTGCGGCCTGGCTCTGGATGGTGACGGCGACCGGATCATGATGGTAACCGATAAAGGGCGCATAATCGACGGCGATGAAATTCTATACGTTCTGGTGGTAACCGCGCAGCAACAGGGCCAGTTACAGGGTGGCTTAGTCGGTACTTTAATGACGAACTTTGCCCTGGAGAAAGAATGTCAACGCCGTAATATCCCGTTTGTCCGTGCAAAAGTCGGTGATCGCTACGTCATTGAAGAGCTGGTCAAAAGAGACTGGTTTATCGGCGGAGAAAATTCAGGACACGTGATTAATCGGCAGTACCACACCACCGGTGACGGTATCATCGCCGGTTTGCAAGTGCTGGCGGCTATGCAGCATGAAAAAAAGTCACTGCACCAGCTGAGTCAGGATTTTCATAAATTGCCGCAGGTATTAATTAATGTCCGCTACCAGCCTGGCGATGATCCCCTGCAGACTGACACGGTCAGTAATGTAGTCCGGGAAGTGGAGTCAGCCTTGGCAGGAAAAGGCCGGGTGTTAATGCGTAAATCCGGTACCGAACCGGTTATTCGGGTGATGGTCGAAGGCGAAGACGAAAAAACCGTTCGTGCATTTGCTCAGCAAATTGCCAACGAAGTCGAGGCGGCTACAAATTAAACACTTGGTGGGTACAGCGTAATTGTAACTTGTAACTTAGGGTTGCTTCGGCTACTATTCCCGCCGCTTAACTAATAGGAGTTCCGATGTCCAAAGCAGCGCTTGTTATTGGTAACTGGAAAATGAACGGGTCTGCCGCACTGGTTCGCACCATGAGCGAAGCATTGCGTGAACAACCGCAATTAACGTCAGCGGTTAATGTGGTTATTTGCCCGCCGTTCACACTATTAGCAGAACTTACCCGGCAGTGTTTTTACGATAACATTGCAGTCGGGGCGCAAACGGTTAATGCGCAGGACAACGGTGCTCATACCGGTGAAATATCGGTATCGATGTTACAGGAACTGGGTGTTGAGTATGTGCTGATCGGCCATTCTGAACGCCGGGCCTGTTACGCTGAAACGAACCCGGTTATAGCAGCAAAGCTGAATACAGCAACCGCAGCAGGGCTAACAGCCGTGCTCTGTGTTGGCGAGGATAAACAGCAACGTGAGCAACAGCAGACCTGGGAAGTTATCGAGCAGCAGCTGGCCAGTGCCTGTGACGAGCTGACCGATACTCAGGCAGCCAGGCTAGTGGTTGCTTACGAGCCGGTCTGGGCCATCGGTACTGGCGAGACCGCAACGCCTGAACAGGCCCAGCACGTTCATAGCCAGATCCGGCAATGGCTGGTCAAGCGCTTTGGCAGTATTGGCGAAAAGATAGAAATACTTTACGGCGGCTCAGTAAAAGCGGATAATGCCGCCCAATTATTTGCACAAGAAGACATTGATGGTGGTTTGATTGGTGGTGCCAGTTTAAAGAAACAGGACTTTGTCGCTATCATTCAAGCAGCACAAGGGTAATTTACTATGTATGAAGTGTTATTAGTCGCCTTTTTAGTAGTCGCCGTTGTTTTGATTGGATTTATTATGATCCAACAGGGCAAAGGAGCCGATATGGGCGCATCTTTTGGCTCAGGAGCTTCCAATACGGTGTTTGGCTCATCAGGGTCAGGTAACTTCCTAAGCCGTAGCACCGCCGTATTAGCGATTGTGTTTTTTATTCTGAGTCTGGTGTTAGGCAATTTGTCGACTTCAGTGTCTGATGGCGCCGAAGACTTCTCTGATTTGAGTATACCTACTGAAGAGCAGATGCAGACTCCGGCAGAAGAAGAATCGGATTCAGAAGTACCGCCGACAAATTAATATCAGAATCATTTTGTTGGCTTAACGTTTTCGCGGATGTGGTGGAATTGGTAGACACGCTATCTTGAGGGGGTAGTGCCTTCGGGCGTGCGGGTTCAAGTCCCGCCATCCGCACCAAGTTTCGTGCTTTAGCACTTGAAAAAAAAAACAAAATCCTTATAATACTTGGCAAGTTTCGGACGCGGGGTGGAGCAGTCTGGTAGCTCGTCGGGCTCATAACCCGAAGGTCGTAGGTTCAAATCCTGCCCCCGCAACCAATTTTAGCAGCAACGTTTATTAACTGATGACGTTTTTGCTAAAATAACTGACAAAGGGTCCAGTGTTTTAAAAGCCCCGCCGCAGCTCGGGGCTTTTTGCTATGTGACCTTAGCTATCCTCGGATAGCCAGAACACTGGGCGCTTGCGCCCTTTTTTTGTTTCAGGAGGCAGTTTGGCAAGTTTACAAGAACGATTAACCGACATGATTCGGCCGGCCGTAGAGGCATTAGGCTATGAATTGTGGGGTGTTGAGTTTGTCCGGGCAGGCAAATTTTCAACTTTACGGGTTTATATCGACAGCCCTAATGGCATCAGTGTTGACGATTGTGCCGAGGTTAGTTACCAGGTCAGCGCCTTATTGGATGTCGAAGATCCCATTACGGTAGAGTATAACTTAGAAGTTTCATCTCCCGGTATGGAGCGTCCGTTCTTTAACGCCGAACAACTGCAGCCCTATGTGGGCGAAACATTGGCCCTTGAATTAATCGCTGCGCAGCAGAATAAACGTAAATTCAAAGCACAGCTGGTGGCCGTAAAGGATGACCAACTGAGCCTGGAAGTGGATAACGAAACGCTTCAGGTGAGCATGCGAGATATTAAGAAAGCTCATCTGGTTCCAACATTTGATTAAAGGATTGCGGTGGCGAGGCAGCACTCATGAGTAAAGAAATACTGTTAGTCGCAGAAGCGGTATCGAACGAAAAAGCAGTACCGCGGGAAAAGATTTTTGAAGCGTTGGAGTCAGCTCTGGCGCATGCTACAAAGAAAAAATACGAAGGTGACATTGAAGTTCGTATCGATATCGATCGACAAACTGGCGAATTCGATACGTTTCGCCGTTGGTTGGTTGTCGAAGATACCGATGAAGGTCTGGAACACCCCTATCGCGAAATCAGTCTGTCAGCTGCACAGTACGAAAATCCGGAATTGCAGCCGGGTGACTTTGTTGAAGAACAGATTGAATCGATTCAGTTTGACCGGATAACAACTCAAACCGCGAAGCAGGTTATCGTGCAGAAAGTGCGTGAAGCAGAGCGGGCACAGGTGGTTGACGAATATCGGGATCAGGTTGGCGAAATGGTCAGTGGTATCGTTAAGCGCGCTAATCGTGAACATGTGATTCTTGACTTAGGTAATAACGCCGAAGCCATTATCAATCGCGAAGATATGTTGCCGAGAGAGTCTGTACGCCCGGGCGACAGAGTCCGTGGTTTACTCTATGACGTGCGTCCTGAAGCGCGCGGTGCACAATTGTTTGTCAGCCGCACGCATCCTGAGTTTTTGCTTGAGTTGTTCCGTATCGAAGTGCCGGAAATTGGCGAAGAAATGCTGGAGCTAAAAGGTGCCGCAAGGGACCCTGGGTCACGGGCAAAAATTGCCGTAAAAAGCAATGATCGCCGTATTGACCCGGTCGGGGCCTGTGTTGGTATGCGCGGCTCGCGGGTTCAGGCTGTATCTGGCGAGTTAGGCGGTGAGCGGGTTGATATTGTGCTGTGGGACGATAACGCGGCGCAGTTTGTCATTAATGCCATGGCACCGGCCGAAGTAGCCGCTATTGTCGTCGATGAAGATGCCCATACAATGGATATTGCAGTAGCCGCAGATAATTTGGCTCAGGCAATTGGTAAAAGCGGACAAAATGTTCGTTTGGCCAGCCAGCTGACCGGCTGGACACTGAATGTTATGACTGAAGATGATTTCAACGAAAAGAATGAAGCGGAAGCTCAGCGTTTGTTGAATCTATTTATTAATAATTTGGATATTGACGAAGATTTTGCTGCCGTTCTGGTAGACGAAGGGTTCTCGTCAATGGAAGAAGTTGCTTACGTACCGGTCGCCGAATTCCTTGAAATTGAAGGGATGGATGAAGATATTGTTGAAGAATTGCGTGGCCGCGCAAGAGCTTATTTAACCACTAAGGCTTTAGCTGACGAGGAATCACTCGAATCAGCAGAACCGGATGAATCATTATTAAACCTGGACGGTATGGATCGTCACCTGGCTTATGTATTAGCCAGTAAAGGTGTAGCCACGCTGGAACAATTGGCTGAGCAGGGAATTGATGATTTGGCCGATATAGAAGAGCTGAATGAACAGCAAGCTGGCGAATTGATCATGAAAGCCCGCAACATTTGCTGGTTCAGCGAAGAACAGTAACGATCAGCGGAGGTACAACAGACTATGGAAGAAGTAACGCTCGATAAGCTGGCCAAAGATGTCGGTACGACAGTTGATCGTCTGATTCAGCAATTTGCTGAAGCGGGCATGAACAAACAACCAGGCGATGCTGTGACGGAAGACGAGAAACAAAAACTGTTGACTCATCTGAACAAGCAGCACGGTGGTGGTGGGTCAACACCCAGTAAAATGACATTAAAGCGCAAAACCAAAAGCACACTGAATGTTGGCGGCAGCGGTAACAAATCGGTGCAAGTTGAGGTGCGTAAAAAACGCACTTACGTAAAACGTTCTTCGGCCGAAGAAGAACAGCGTAAAGAACAGGAACGCCTGCAGGCAGAGCGTGAAGCTGAAGAAGCGAAACGCCAGGAAGAAGAAAAGCAGCGTCAGGAACAGCAACGCCGGGAAGCAGAAGAAAAAGCTAAAGCTGAGCAGAAAAAAGCTGAGCAGGAAAAGGCTGAAAAAGAGCGACTGCGCAAAGAAAAAGAAAAGGCTCGCCAACAGGCGGAAGCTGAAAAACGCGCGGCAATGACACCTGCCGAGCGGGAAGCTGCGGATAAAGCGAAAGCCGAGGCTGATAAGCTAAAACGCCAGCAGGAAGAAGAAGCTCGCAAGAAGGCCGAGCAAGAGGCTGAAAAGCAGGCCGAGGAAGCACGTAAATTGGCTGAAGAAAACGCTAAACGTTGGGAAGAAGAAGAGAAAAAGCGTAAGGAACAGGAAAAAGAAGATGTTCACTTTACGACTTCTTCGACTGCCCAGGAAGCAGAAGATGCGCAGGATTTTGACGAAGAGCGCAAAAGCCGTCGGCGCAGCAAAAAAAGCCGTCGTAAAGACGAAGAAGCTGATGAGCGCACACCACGTCGGGACAAACGCCGTAAAGGCGGACGTCGTCCGTCGACTCTGCAGCAAGGCTTTAACAAGCCGGCTCAGCCAGTCGAGCGTGAAGTTAAGATTGGCGAAACCATCAGTGTGGGTGAATTGGCCAGCCGACTGGCGGTAAAAGCCAGTGACCTGATTAAAACCATGATGAAAATGGGCGAGATGGTTACCATTAACCAGATCCTTGACCAGGAAACCGCGTCTTTAGTAGTGGAAGAACTGGGTCATAAAGCGGTTGTAGTCAGAGATAACGCGCTGGAAGAAGAAGTGCTGTCGGATCGTCATGAAGGTGGTCAGGAAGAGCCACGGGCTCCGGTTGTTACCGTTATGGGACACGTCGACCATGGTAAAACCTCATTGCTTGATTACATTCGAAAGGCAAAAGTTGCGACAGGCGAAGCCGGCGGAATTACCCAGCACATTGGTGCTTACCATGTTGAAACCGACCATGGCATGATCACCTTCCTGGATACTCCCGGACACGCGGCCTTTACCTCGATGCGGGCGCGCGGCGCCGGTGCTACCGATGTGGTTATTCTGGTTGTTGCGGCGGACGATGGTGTTATGCCGCAAACCAAAGAAGCGGTTCAGCACGCGAAAGCGGCGGGTGTGCCGCTGATTGTCGCCATTAATAAAATGGATAAAGAAGAAGCCGATCCGGATCGTGTTAAGAACGAATTATCACAACACGATGTGATACCAGAAGACTGGGGCGGTGATGTGATGTTTGTGCCGGTCTCTGCACACAGCGGTATGGGCATCGATGACTTGCTTGAAGCTGTCTTGCTGCAGTCTGAAGTACTTGACTTAAAAGCAGAAAAAGCCGGCATGGCTTCGGGTATTGTGGTCGAATCGCGGCTTGACCGTGGTCGGGGCCCGGTAGCTACTGTGTTAGTACAACGAGGTCTGTTGAAGCAAGGCGATATCGTGCTTTGCGGGCTTGAGTACGGCCGCATCCGGGCAATGCGCGATGAAACCGGTAAAGATATAAAAGAAGCTGGACCCTCAATTCCGGTTGAGATTCTGGGCTTATCGGGCGTACCGCAGGCCGGTGATGAAGCAACGGTCGTAAAAGACGAGCGTAAAGCACGCGAAGTGGCTAACTACCGGCAGGGTAAATACCGCGACGTTAAACTGGCGAAGCAACAAAAAGCCAAGCTGGAAAACATGTTTGCCAATATGGCCGAAGGCGATGTCTCTGAACTTAACATTGTGTTGAAGTCAGACGTGCAGGGATCGCTGGAAGCGATTTCGGATGCCCTGGTTAAGCTGTCAACGGATGAAGTTAAGGTTAATATCATTGGTAGTGGTGTAGGTGGTATTACCGAGACGGATATATCTTTAGCCAGCGCCTCGAATGCTATCGTGGTTGGTTTTAACGTTCGGGCCGAAGCGGCTGCCAGAAAACTGGTCGAGCAGGAAAATGTCGATTTGCGCTATTACAGCGTTATTTATGACCTGATTGACGAAGTTAAAGCCGCGATGACCGGTATGCTGCAGCCAGAATTTAAGCAGCAAATCATTGGTTTAGCTGAAGTCCGCGATGTCTTTAAGTCACCTAAGCTCGGCGCTATTGCCGGCTGTATGGTAACCGAAGGCGTAGTTAAGCGCTCGGCACCTATTCGTGTATTGCGCGATAACGTGGTGATTTACGAGGGCGAGCTGGAGTCTCTGCGTCGCTTCAAAGATGATGTGCAGGAAGTTCGTAACGGCATGGAATGCGGAATTGGTGTTAAGAACTACAATGACGTTAAAGAAGGCGATCAGATTGAGGTCTTTGAAACCGTTCAGGTAGCACGAACCCTGTAGTCTGCTGCTATCAATAAAGCGCTGCCGCTCAGGTGGCGCTTTACTGTATTTAATAGGATAGATATGCCACAAGATTTTAGCCGCACGGAACGTGTCAGGCATCAACTGCAGCGAGAAATTGCAGTTATTTTGCAACGGGAAGTTAAAGATCCCCGGGTCAGTATGGTGACGGTCTCGGACGTTGAAGTGTCCCGCGACCTCGCTTACGCCAAAGTATTTGTCACTTTTTTTAACGATGATGAAAAAGAAACCCGGCAGGCGGTCAAGATTCTTAATGATGCTTCCGGCTTTATTCGCTCACTACTGGGTAAGCGGATAAAAGCACGGGTTGTGCCGGAATTAAAATTTCATCATGATGCCTCATTAAATGAGGGAATGCGTATGAGTCGCCTGGTCGATGAGGCGCGTAAACGCGATAAAAATGAATCGTCAGAGGACTAAGCATGGCCAAAGCTCGACCCCGTAAAGGGCGTCCGATCAATGGTGTGGTATTGCTGAATAAACCGGAGGGCATGAGTTCAAATCATGCCCTTCAGCGTGTTAAACGACTGTATAATGCGCAAAAGGCCGGCCACACCGGGGCGCTGGACCCTCTGGCTACTGGCCTGTTGCCCATCTGTCTGGGCGAAGCCACTAAATTTTCTCAATATTTGTTGGATGCGGATAAAGCCTACCGGGTTCACGCTCTGCTCGGAGTGCGAACCTCAACCAGCGACTCGGAAGGCGAGGTGGTGGCAACGGCTGAGGTCGGCGTTAATGAAATGCAGGTTCGCAGCGAAGTGCAGCGTTTTATTGGTACCCAACAGCAGTCACCTTCGATTTATTCGGCCTTAAAACATGAAGGGCGGCCACTTTATTATTACGCCCGTAAAGGTATTGAGGTACCGCGTAAAACACGCACTATCACCTTTTATGAGATCGAATTTATTAGTTTACAGAACAATGTACTGGAACTGCAGGTTAGTTGTAGTAAAGGTACCTATATCCGCACTTTAATCGATGATTTAGGCCAGGCGCTGGGCTGCGGCGCTCACGTTATCCGGCTGCACCGGAACAGCGTAGCAGGGTTGGATAGCAGGCAGATGCTGAACCTGGAGCAGCTTGAGGCATTGCAGCAAGAAAATGCTCTGGATGACGTCTTACAGAGTGTGGATTGTCTTTTGCAGGCGTTGCCGGTACAACAAATCAGCGCTGCCGAAGCCCGCGATATGCTGCACGGCCAGGCGATTACTAACCGCTGCGATAGCGTATTTGAAGTCGGCCAGCAATGTCGTATGGAATGCCTGCGTCAGGATGGCCAGCAACAGTTTATTGGTATTGGTATATTAAAGGACGATGGCTTGTTTTGGCCAAAACGGGTTGTTGCTCTGCAATATGCCGGTTTTACCCTGGCTGAGCTGATTTAGCCATTGCTATTTCAACCTGAGTCCTTATAATGCGCGTTCTTACTGCCGCTGAATTAGTGATCGGAGGCAGTCGTTTATTTCTTAATCAGGAGTTATTATGTCACTAACTGTCGAACAGAAAGCTGAAATTCTTAAAGAGTTTGGTCGTGGCGAAAACGATACAGGTTCACCTGAAGTGCAGGTTGCCTTATTGACAAAAAACCTGGCCGAGCTGCAAAGCCACTTTAAAGAGCACAAAAAAGACCACCACTCACGTCGTGGTTTGTTACGCATGGTAAGCCAGCGTCGTAAATTGCTTGATTATCTGAAAAAGAAAGATCAGGCTCGCTACGTTGCTATCGTAGAGAAGCTGGGTATCCGTCGCTAAGACGTGCTGGACAAAGTTGTTAAAAAAGGGCCTTTAGGCCCTTTTTTATTACCTTTTTTCTGCAAAGGGTCTTAATTTTGTGTCGCATGGCTTATACTATCAGTTGACGAAAAAAAGAGAGAAGACGAGTGCCAATCCGGGTACTCACATTCAGTAAGGTAAAGGAAAGCAAATCGTGAATCCGATAACTAAACAATTTCAATACGGCCAACACACTGTCACTCTGGAGACCGGCGTTATTGCACGTCAGGCGACAGCTGCGGTGATGGCCAGCATCGACGACACGTCAGTACTGGTTACTGTCGTGGCAAAAAAAGAAGCCAAAGAAGGGCAGGCTTTTTTCCCGCTAACGGTTAACTATCAAGAAAAAACTTACGCTGCCGGTAAAATACCGGGCGGGTTTTTTAAGCGCGAAGGTCGTCCCAGCGAAAATGAGACACTGACTTCCCGCCTGATCGATCGGCCTATCCGTCCGCTTTTCCCGGAAGGCTTTATGAACGAAGTGCAGGTTGTAGCAACAGTGGTATCGGTTAATCCACAGATCAACCCTGACCTGGTCGCTATGATTGGCACCTCTGCGGCACTGGCAATCTCCGGTGTTCCTTTTGCCGGACCTATTGGTGCCGCCCGCGTCGGTGTTATCGATAACGAATACGTATTAAACCCAACGGCAGACGAACTACAACAATCAAAGCTTGACCTGGTTGTTGCCGGTACAGAACAAGCGGTATTGATGGTTGAGTCAGAAGCTGAATTGCTGACCGAAGATCAAATGCTGGGTGCGGTGATGTACGGTCACGAGCAGTTGCAAACCATTATTGCTGCGATTAACGAACTGGCCGCCGAAGCAGGTAAAGAAAAATGGGACTGGCAGGCGCCTGCAAAAGACCAGTCGCTACAGGAAAAAGTCAGTAACCTGGCAGCTGAAGGAATTGGTGAAGCTTACACCACTACCGACAAGATGGCTCGCAAGAGCAAGCTTGACGACGTCAAGCAAGCGATGTTTGATAAGTTGACTGAAGAGAATCCGGACGTTGATCTGGAAGCCGCCGGCGACTTATTCCACGATTTAGAAAAAAATATTGTCCGTAGTCGTATTCTGGACGGTGAAAAGCGCATCGACGGTCGTGACCCCGATATGGTTCGTGCAATCAGTGTGGCGACGGGGCTGTTGCCACGCACCCACGGTTCAGCTTTGTTTACCCGCGGTGAGACTCAGGCGCTGGTGACGGCAACCCTGGGTACCGACCGTGATGCTCAGATGATTGACGAATTAACCGGCACTCATACCAACCGGTTTATGCTGCATTATAACTTCCCTCCTTACTGTGTCGGCGAGACCGGAATGGTAGGTTCGCCGAAACGTCGTGAGATTGGTCATGGTCGTTTGGCTAAACGTGGTATTCAGGCCGTTATGCCAAGCCACGATGAGTTCCCTTACACCATTCGTGTAGTGTCCGAAATTACCGAGTCGAACGGTTCAAGTTCAATGGCTTCAGTGTGTGGTTCATCATTGGCACTGATGGATGCCGGGGTACCGATTAAGTCATCGGTTGCGGGTATCGCCATGGGTCTGGTTAAAGATGGCGACAAGCACGTTGTCTTATCGGATATTCTGGGTGATGAAGATCACTTAGGCGATATGGACTTTAAAGTCGCCGGTAACATTGACGGTATCACTGCTCTGCAGATGGATATTAAAATTGACGGTATCACTCGTGACATTATGGAAAGCGCATTGTCGCAGGCTAAATCAGCACGTTTACATATCCTTAAGGTTATGGACGATGCCATTGGTAGCCATCGTGATGAGCTGTCTAGCTATGCACCTCGTTTTACCACCATCAAAATTGATCAAGAAAAGATCAAAGATGTTATTGGTAAAGGTGGCGCGGTTATTCGTGAATTGACGGAATCAACCAATACCAACATAGAGATTGGCGACGACGGTACGATTAAAGTTGCAGCCAGTGATCAGGCCGACGCTGATGCGGCTATTAAGCGCATCAAAGAGCTGACGGCAGAAGTTGAAGTTGGCAAGATTTACCAGGGTAAAGTTGCACGCATCGTCGACTTTGGTGCCTTTGTAACGGTACTGCCGGGTAAAGATGGCCTGGTTCATATTTCGCAAATCGCTGAAGAGCGTGTCAACGACGTAAATGAGTACCTGAAAGTAGGCGATACAGTGCCGGTTAAGGTTCTTGAAATTGATCGTCAGGGCCGCGTGCGTCTGAGCATGAAAGAAGCTGCTGAGAAAAAAGAGCAGCCACAGCCAGAAGCTGAGCCGACAAGCGACGAAAGCAATTCGTCTAACGACGAGTAAAGCTAACGCAGTTTCGCGAAACTGATACAACAAACCCCGTTGCGCTCTAGCTCAACGGGGTTTTTTTATGGTGTAATAGGGATTCGCAGACGAAAGGATAAATTATGCAATTCGCACGTTTTGTATTGCCCGCCCTGGCGGTTGCTGTTTGGGTGTCCGGTTGCTCCGTGCAGACGTCCGACTCGTCACCGGCAATGACACATTTAATTATAGCCGAGCCCGAACAGCCAGAGTTTCGTTATGAAATTGAGCTGGCGAAACTTAATCAAGTGTTAAGCGAGGACCTTGAACCCGAACAGATGGGGTTCATTTATTACCGCCGCGGTGCTTTATACGATGCGATGGGTTTAAGAACTCTGGCTCGTATGGACTTTTCGCGGGCGGTGGATTATCGTCCGCGGCTTGCCGATGCCTATAATTTTTTAGGGATCCACTATACCCAGCTGGAAGAGTTTGATTACGCTTACGAGGCGCTGGATTCAGCCATAGAGCTGGAGCCTGAGCATGCCTATGCGTACCTGAACCGTGCCATCGCCGAATACTATGACCGGCGCATCGCTTACTCTATCGTTGATTTTAAACATCACCTGGCCATGCAGCCAGCTGATCCCTATCGCATCATTTGGCTCTTTATTGCGGAACAGCGCAGTGATGCCGAAATCGCGCGGGCTAACTTACTGGCTAATTCAGCAACGGTAGAGCAGAGCGACTGGGCTTTACAAATCATTGAATTATTTGCCGGCCAACGCTCAGAAACTGAGTTTTTAAAGCAAATGACCGATAATTTAAGAGCCGATGAGAAGCTGACGGAGCGCCTTTGTGAGGCCTATTTTTATCTGGGTAAGTATAAACAGATGCAAGGGCAGTGGGCGCAGGCCATGAATTATTTTAAGCTGGCGTTAACGACCAATGTTTACGAGTTTGTTGAACATCGGTATGCCTCACTGGAGTTGCAAAATAGTCGTGAACAGCTGACTGAAAAATGAAGTGGGCATGGCTGCTGGCAATTGCTGCCGGCTTACTTATCAGTAGTGACACTCTGCTTAGTGAGCGGCAAAAAAGCTGGCTAGCGAGTTTTCAGGGTCAACCTCTGGCGCAGTATCAGACAGGCCTGAGGTTCTGGCAAAAGCAACAGGCCAGTGCCGCTCTTTATTGGTGGCAAAAAGCGCTGAGTGGTGGTTCTGTTCAGGCACGGAAGCGCTTGCTGCGGCTGTTTCCGGCGCACCAGATGCGCTGGCACCGATTATCAACAGAGGCTGGCATTCAGGCCTCAGTGCGGCCTTATGCGGAAGCCCAGTTAGCCGATAAAAACATCAGCTGGGAAGCCTGGAAACAGCGTTGGTATCAAACCGCTTA
This sequence comes from Idiomarina seosinensis, assembly GCF_044797955.1. Lineage (GTDB taxonomy): Bacteria > Pseudomonadota > Gammaproteobacteria > Enterobacterales > Alteromonadaceae > Idiomarina > Idiomarina seosinensis_A. The sequence goes on from NZ_CP085211.1 coordinate 891,833, forward strand.
TCAACAGCCGCTGGCGGATTATTTCAGCGCCATTAAACAGTGGGTGGCCAATCCTTCCTGTCAGGCGGATGTACAGGTAAGCGCCGCAGATGCGTCTCTGAAACAGCATTTTATCAGGCTGTTGCTGCAATTGGATGCTGCTCAGCCGACTTTCCCGGGTTTATGTTTTTCCTTTTCCGTCAATCCGGCACTTGATTGCAGTGTCGATACTGAAAACCAACGGCCACAATGTCGTTCGCAATCAGCCGACGCTGCTGTTAAAAACCACCAGCCCCGGGTCATTCTTACCGAGCGGGGCAGCGCGTCGGCATCACCATCGCAGATTGTCTTAACCCGCGACAGCGATGCCAATGTATTGTTGCACGAGCTGGGACACTGGTGGGGTCTGGCAGATGAATACACTATGGCACCGGAACTGGCCGAAAATTTCTGCCGTGGCCGGTACGATTTCAGCGCTTACAATGTGGTTGTGACTCAAAATGATACCATGACCAGCCGCCAGCTAAAGGACTTATGGCGTTCTTTACCCTGGTCAGAATCGGTAGCGGACTGGCGTCGTTTAGGCCAACAAAGAACCGATGGGCTATGGCAGCTTGGCAGTGATCAAGGGCAGGCGGTAGGTTTGTTTGCTGCGGACACCTGCAGTGAAGTCGCAGGTGTCATGGCATGGAAGCCGGTGTCAGCGGTTACTGCAATGGAGCAGCATCAGAGTGCCTACTGGCCGCCTTTGTACCGCCAGTGGATTGCGGCTCAAATCGCTAATGCTAACTGAGCCAGCATCAGTACCGGACACAGCAGAGCGAAAAACCACACCAAAGAGCGTAATTTATCGGCGTTAAGCAGATAGAGTATATGGTAAGCCAGACGCAACACGATAAAAGCGACACTGAGCTGAATTGCCGATGAGGTGACCTGTCCGGTTGCTATGACCGCCAGTACAGCCGCAGCAAATAAAGGAAACGCCTCGTAGGCATTATAGTGTCCGGCTACAGCACGGGCACCAACCCCGGTTAAACGCATTTGCTGAGCCCTTGGGTGCTTATTGTCGTAACCCCGGTCACGGTTTTGAAAGTAGACTACCGGGGCTTTCGCTAAAATGGGCAACAACCCGGCGATTAACAGACACCAGATTAGCGTACTCATCGGACAGTTTCGCCTGCTGCCTGCAAATCAGCATGATAGGACGAGCGCACCAGCGGACCGCTGGCAATATGGCTGAAGCCCATTTCGACACCCGCCAGACGCAGCTCTTCAAACTCATCCGGGTGGACATAGCGATCAACAGGAATATGATGGCGGCTGGGTTGCAGATACTGGCCAATGGTCAGCATATCGCAGTCGTGAGCGCGCAGGTCGTGCATTACTTCCAGGATTTCTTCTTTAGTTTCACCTAAACCGACCATCAGACCCGATTTGGTACGAACGTCAGGCCGCGCGGCTTTATAGTTTTTCAGTAAGTCCAGCGACCACTGATAATTTGCTCCCGGACGCGCCGCTTTATACAAACGCGGGACGGTTTCCAGATTGTGGTTAAATACATCCGGTGCCTCAGCGGACAGAATATCCAGTGCCACCTGCATCCGGCCACGAAAATCCGGTACCAGGATCTCAACCTGGATGCCGTCACTATGACGACGGATTTCACGAACACAGTCAGCGAAATGTTGGGCACCGCCGTCACGCAGGTCATCGCGATCTACCGAGGTGATAACGACATATCGGACTTTCATATCGCGGATGGTTTTGCCGAGCTTAACCGGCTCGTCAGGATCCGGTGCCAGAGGCCGACCATGGCCGACGTCGCAGAACGGACAGCGGCGGGTACAAATATCACCCAGGATCATAAAGCTCGCAGTGCCATGGTTAAAGCACTCGGGTAGGTTAGGGCAGGAGGCCTCTTCGCAAACAGAATGCAAGCCATGGCTGCGCATCGCTTGTTTTATTTCATCAATACGTTGGGTATTGGACGGTAACCGGACTTTTAACCATGACGGCTTACGCAACATCTCATCCCGTTCTGTGGGGACGATTTGTACCGGAATAAGGGCCATTTTGTCGGCATCGCGCATTTTGACACCGGGTTCAACTCTAACTGGCTTTGACATAATCTTTAGCAAGTCCTGTTTCGTTTTGAATGTGTTGGTAGCCAATACGTTTGATAAAGTGGTCAACTACCTTTTCTGCTGCCTGGGCAAACGTTTGCGGACCGCCCAACTCAGCGGTTTGCACCATCTTAATACCGGTCAGGCCACAGGGATTAATACGTGCAAAGGGTTCCATGTCCATATTGACATTAAGCGCCAGCCCATGAAAAGAGCAGCCGCGACGGATCCGAAGACCCAGCGAACAGACCTTGTTGCCCTCGACATATACGCCGGGTGCATCGCGTCTGGCACTGGCGACAATATGGTCATCCGCTAACATATCGATAATGGTGTTTTCGATACTGTTGACTAATTGTCTTACGCCCATTTTCAGTCTTCGGATGTCCAGCAGAAAATAAATAACCAGTTGTCCGGGTCCATGGTAGGTTACCTGCCCGCCGCGGTCGACCTGAACAACCGGAATGGCGCCAGGTGCCAATATATGCTCGGCTTTGCCTGCCTGTCCCTGGGTGAAGACTGGATGATGCTCAACAATCCAGAGCTCGTCCCGCGTTTCAGCATCGCGTTTATCGGTAAAATCCTGCATGGCGTGCCATACAGGCTGATAATCTTGTCGCCCGAGATGGCGAATAATGAGCTGATCCATCATGCCTACAGTATACCTTAGTCAACAGCGACGCGGCTAGCGCCTGCTTAGCTGCAACCGCTATAAAACATAGCGGACATCGTCGATGTCCGACAAGCTGCGATACAGTGTTTCGATGTGTTGTTGGCTTTCAACCTTCACCGCCACCGACACCGAATGATAGTTGCCTTTACTGCTGGGCTTTATTGCCGGGCTATAGTCACCCGGTGCATGCTGCTGCAATACTTCTACTACCTGATCGGGTAGGGACGGAGAGGCAACTCCCATCACTTTAAAGGTAAAATGACAGGGGAACTCAACCAGCTCATCAAAGCGTGTTTTTTGCATTGCGCTAACCTCACTATTCTGAGAACTGACGTTTGATGTAGTCCATTGCCTGTTTAAACAAGCCGCCTTCAGCAACAGCCTGCAGCGTTACCAGCGGGAATGAGGCAACATCTTCGCCGTCAAGTTGTAGATATACGGTACCCACGTGTTCGCCTTTTGCCAGTGGCGCCTGGAGTTCCTGGTTCAGTTCAAAGTTTGCCTGCAGCTGGTCACTTTGGCCTTTCGGCAGAGTGATGACCACATCTTCGCGGATCCCCAGTTCAACCTGGTCAATATCGCCGCCCCAGATACGGTGCGACGCAAAACTTTCGCCGGCTTCATAAGCTTTAACAGTTTCAAAATAACGGAAGCCGTAGTTAAGTAATTTTTTGCTTTCGACTTTACGTGCCTGTGCACTGTTGGTGCCTAATACAACCGCAATTAAGCGGGTGCCGTTTTCAACGGCGGAGGTCACTAAACTGTAACCGGCTTCCTGTGTATGACCGGTTTTAATACCGTCAACATTCATACTGCGGTCCCACAGCAATGAGTTACGGTTGTATTGCTTTATATTGTTGTAGGTAAAGGATTTTTGCGCATAAAGTTCGTATTCTTCCGGTGTATCTTCAATCAGAGCACTGGCAAGGGTCGCCATATCCCGGGCCGAAACATGCTGATCGGGGTCCGGTAAGCCGTGGCTGTTGGTAAAATGGCTATTGGTCATGCCCAGTTCCTGAGCATAGGTATTCATTAAGGAAGCAAAAGCGTCTTCGCTGCCGGCAATGTGTTCTGCCATGGCGACGCAGGCGTCGTTGCCGGATGAAATGATAATACCTTTATTTAAGTCGGCCACACTGACTTCTTTACCCACCTCGATAAACATCTTAGATGATTCGGGAAAGTTCTTTGCCCAGGCGTTTTCGCTGATGGTGACCTGGTCAGAGGGACTGATGCGGCCCTCGATGATCTCTTTGCCGACAATATAGCTGGTCATCATTTTGGTCAGGCTGGCCGGCGGCAGGGCCTTGTCGGCGTTACCTTCAACCATTACTTTACCGGTCGTATGATCGATCAGGATATAGGCTTCAGCGTTAATTTTCGGCGCGTCAGGTACAAAAGATTGTGCCTGCGCCGCTACTGCGGTGGCCAAAGCAACGCAGGAAAATAAAAGAGTTGCTAATTTTTGCATGGGCTTTGTCATCGTTTTGTTAGCTTCCGGACTAAAAGATTTAAAGGTCGCGAAGTATATCACCGTTGCGCGAGTGAGTCAGTTGCCGGGCCTTAATTTTGCAGACTTTTAACACGAAATGCCTGCGGAAAACCAGCGCCTCTTAACTGCTGTAAATAGCGGTTGGCCTGTGCCTGAGGAAACGGACCTAACAACAGTTTATATAGACCGCTATTTTCTACTGTAGTTGCATTGTGGCGCCATTTTTCACCCAGCTGTTGGCTAATACTCTGTATTTTATCGCTGTCGGAAGAAGCGACTAACTGAATAAAAAATGCCGGATTTTCACTGGCTCCGGCCATTTGAATGGCTTCAACCCGAACCGGCGCAGTACCCTGGTCCAGCATATCTAACTTGTATGCAGCAGCAAAGGATAAATCAATAACCCGGCTGTCATGAAAAGGGCCACGATCATTAACCCGCACCACCACCGTCTTCTGGTTTGCCAGGTTGGTGACCTTAACATAGCTGGGCAGAGGCAGGTGCTTGTGTGCCGCAGTCATGCTGTACATATCGTAATACTCGCCATTGGAGGTTAAATGACCATGGAACTTATTGCCATACCAGGAGGCATAGCCTTCTTCGACAAAACCTTCGGCATTACTTAACACCTGGTAGGATTGCCCGAGTACCTGGTAATCGCTGTTGCCCTGGCTACTGTAGGGCTCCTGTATCGGGATAGCGTCCTGCAGCTCGGCTGCGGTTGGCAGACGTCCCGGTGCGCTATCCTGGCTTTGGCTGTAGCGGCCCGGGTTGACATTGCAGGCCTGAAGCAGCAGGGCTGCGGATACCAAAAGCAGTGTTTGCTTTAGCAGATTCATCAGGGAGCTTGCCTGTGCTGCTTTAATTGCTGACTGAACTGATAGGCGACCATCGCGTACAATGGACTGTGATTGTAACGGGTAATGGCATAAAAGTTATCAAAGCCGAGCCAGTACTCGTTGCCTTCGAGCGTTTCAAATTCCAGCACTTTAACCGCCTGGTTGTCACTGTACTGCGAGTCGATCGAAAAGCCTTGTTGACGAAGTTCACCCACCGTAGTGTCCGGTTTCATACCTTTATCGGCGACTTTATGCCAGCCCTGTTGCTGGTCAGGCTTAGTTGCAATAGGGGCGTCGTCCTGCCAGCGATGTTCGGCAAAATAATTGGCCACACTGCCAATCGCATCAGCAGGGTTGCTGATGATGTTGCGTTGCCCGTCATTATCAAAGTCTACCGCATAATGGCGGTAACTGGATGAGATGAACTGGCCCAGTCCCATAGCGCCGGCATAAGAACCTTTCTGCGCTTTAACCTGCCAGTTTTCTGCCCGCGCGAGACGTAAATACTCACTCAGTTCAGAGCGGAAAAAGCTGGACCGTGGCGGGTAATGAAAAGCCAGCGTATACAGTGAGTCAAGTACCGGATAATTACCCAGGTAACTGCCGTAAAAGGTTTCGATACCGATAATGGCAACAATAACCGAGGCCGGAATACCATAGGTCTGTTCAGCTCGCTCTAAGATTGGCTGATGTTGCTGCCAAAACTCAAGCCCTGCCTGTAAGCGTTTGTCGGTTAAAAAAATCGGATAATACTGATACCAGGGTTTAGCTTCCCAGGGGCGCTGAATCGCTTCCAGTACCTGTTCATTTTTGTCAGCCTGAGCCAGCCAGTCGCGCAGCTGCTGCTCATCAAACTGATAGTCAGAGATTTGTTCCTGGATAAAGGCTTCCAGTGCGGCATCGCGGTCCGTTTCAGCGGTCCCTGACAGCGGCGTAATCAGCCCTGCAAAAAGCACCGCCAGGGCAGCAGGGCGGCAGTGTAAGCAGATTTTTTTAGCAAGCAGCATTTGCGTATCCCGTTATTATTAGAATTCTGGTTTTAATTTACTGATGGATAACGAGCCGATGGTGAGTCGCAATTGACATCAAAATACCGAAGCCCGCTAGAATCGTCACCATCGAGGTGCCGCCATAACTGATCAGAGGTAAAGGTACACCGACTACCGGCAGTAATCCAGAGACCATGCCAATATTCACAAACACGTACACAAAAAAGGTGAGTGTCAAGGCTCCGGCCAACAACTTACTGAAGGTATCCTGGGCCCGCAAGGCGATGATCAGGCCTCTTAGAATAATAAAGCCATACAGTGCTAACAACACCACTACGCCAATTAAGCCGAACTCTTCGCTGAAAACCGAGAAGATAAAATCGGTGTGGCGTTCCGGCAAAAATTCAAGCTGTGACTGGGTACCCTGCAGCCAGCCTTTGCCTTCCACCCCGCCGGAACCAATGGCGATTTTTGACTGAATAATGTGATATCCGGCACCCAGGGGGTCGCGCTCCGGGTTAAGGAAGGTCAGTACCCGCTGGCGCTGGTAATCGTGCATCAGGTAGATCCAGAGTACTGGCGTAAAAGCTGCCACCAGAGCACTTGCAAAGGCGATTAGACGCCAGCTGAGGCCGGCCAGGAAAATAACAAATATCCCGGCACTGGCTACCAGTAATGAAGTTCCTAAGTCCGGCTGGCGGGCAATTAATAAGGTGGGTATTAACACTAACAACAGAGCTAACAGTAACCAGCCCAGCCGGGGAGGAATCGGGCGGCGGTTAATAAACCAGGCCAGCATCATGGGTACCGCCAGCTTCATCAGTTCCGACGGTTGTACTGTAACCGGACCGATATCCAGCCAGCGCTGAGCACCTTTACCTACCTCGCCGAATAACAGCACGGCAACCAGCAGTAACAGGCCGAGCAGATAGAGCAACGGAGAAAACTTTTCAAAAAACCGTGGGGGTAACTGAGCCAGTATAAACATACCGACAAAAGCAGCACCAACCCGGATCATCTGACGAATTACAACCGACTGGCTTTCGCCGGCGGCACTGTAGATAACAAATAAGCTAATGATGGCCAGAGCCAGCAACCCGAGTAACAGCGGGCCGTCCAGATGCAGTTTTTTTAATACGCGGCTACGCTGTCGTTCTTCAGTGGTCAGCACGGGCTACTTCCTCTTGCTCTTTGTCCTGATAGCGCTGGTGCCAGCTATCCAGCATCTGGCGGGCAGCCGGGGCGGCGACACTACCACCACCGCCAACAACGTTTTCCATGGCAACAACAATCACCACTTTGGGATCATCCGCCGGGGCATAACCGACATACATGGCATTATCTCGATAGCGTTCGGCAATGAGTTCAGCGTCGTACTCTTCATCCTGGCCTAAGTTGACCACTTGCGCTGTTCCTGTTTTGCCGGCTGAACTGTAGGCTGCGTCAGAAAACGCTGTACGGGCGGTACCTTTGCTGCCCATATTAACGTCTTCCATTCCTTCCTTAACTTCTTGCCAGTATGTTGAGTTATCAATGACTACGGGCGGCTTGTAGGCAATTTCCGCCGGTTCTATCTGATCTGTGGTACCAAACCCGCGTAATAACCGCGGTATCAAAAACTCACCTTCGTTAGCCAGTACGGCGGTTGCCGCCACTAATTGCATTGGTGTTGCGGTCCAGTAGCTTTGCCCGATACCAACCGAGAGGGTTTCACCGGCATACCAGGGCTCATCAAAGCGTGCCCGCTTCCAGCCCCGCGACGGCATCAGCGCAGATACTTCTTCCTGAATATCAATGCCGGTTTTTTCGCCAAAACCAAACTGAGTCATAAAAGCGGAGATTTTATCGACGCCCAGCTTCAGGGCCAGGTCATAATAAAAAACATCGCAGCTTTCGGCGATGGCAGTATTCAGGTCGACCCAACCATGGCCCCAGGAAAGCCAGTCACGATAACGCCGGTCTACGCCGCGAATTTCAAACCAGCCCGGATCCCAGATTTTGCTTTGCTCCGTGATCGTACCCTCAACCAGACCGAGCAAGCCAATTTGCGGTTTAATGGTCGATGCGGGGGGGTAGCCGCCCTGAGTCGCGCGATTCAGTAACGGGCTGTGACGGGAATTAAGCAGTGACTGATAACGGGCGTAGGAGATGCCATTAACAAACCAGTTGGGATCGTAACTGGGCGTGCTGGCCATCGCCAGCAGTCCACCGGTGTCCGCATCCATTAAAATAATTGAGCCACGATTGTCACCGAGGATTTCAGTGGCTTTTTTCTGTAACTCAATATCCAGCTCAAGTACGATGTCTTGGCCGGGAGTCGGCGCTTCAGTGCTCAGAGTTCTGACGGCGCGGCCACGGTTATTAACTTCCACCCGCTGGTAACCGACTTCTCCGTGCAGGGCCTGTTCGTAATACTTTTCGATACCCAGCTTACCAATCGTGCGACTGGCAGCATAATTAGCCAGTTCGTTATCCTGGCGCAGGCGTTCAACATCGCGGCGATTAATCTTAGCAACATAACCGACCACATGGGTCAGTAATTCAGCGTAAGGGTAATGTCGAATTAAGCGCGCTTCGATACTGACCCCGGGGAACCGGTGCTGATGGGCAGCAAAAGTGGCTACTTGTTCTGGCTCAAGTTCGTCCAGCAGGGTCACGGTATTAAAGCGGCGTTGCCCTTTGAGGTTATTCTCAAACTGCTGCAGGTCGTTGTCGGTGATGGTCAGGATTTGTCCAAGTTCAGCAATGGTCGCGTTTAAATCGGCAATCTCATCCGGGTGTACATCGAGACTGTACACCGGCAGGTTTTCCGCCAGCAGGGCGCCGTTTCGGTCGTAAATCAGCCCCCGATTCGGAGCCACCGGCAACAGCTTAATACGGTTGTCATTAGAGCGGGTCTGCAGCTCGGTGTGTTCCTCGACCTGCAGGTTGTACATATTGCCCACTAGCAACATGAAAACCGCGACAATGATAGCGATCGCGACAAAAACCCGGCGGGCAAATAAACTGGATTCTGCTTCTTGATCTCGAATCGGCGTTCGGGTTCGCATGACGCTTAAATTTCTCGGTTATTCCCGGTGATAAGGGTGATTATTGTTCAGACTCCAGGCCCGATAAAGACTCTCTGCCACTATAACCCTAACCAGCGGATGCGGCAGGGTTAATGGCGACAGCGACCAGCGCTGCTCGGCTGCTTCAAGGCAGGCCGGGGACAGGCCCTCGGGTCCACCGATTAGCAGCGATACATCGCGACCGTCCATTTGCCATGCTTGCAGCTGCTGCGCTAATTTGGGCGTGGTCCAGGGCCTGCCATCGACTTCCAGGGTCACGATCCGGTTGCCTCTGGGTATCGCCTTAAGTAACGCTTCACCCTCGAGCTCAGTCAGGCGCTGTAAGTTAGCTTTTTTAGCCCGTTTTAGTGGACTGACTTCCTGCAAAACCAATTTACATTCGGACGGAAAGCGTTTTTCATACTCCTGATAACCGGCGCTGACCCAGGCCGGCATTTTATTGCCTACCGCCAGCAACTGGATCTGCACCTACTGGCTCCAGAGCTTTTCTAACTGATAGAATTCGCGAATCTCATCCTGCATTACGTGCAGCACAACATCGCCCAGATCGACCAGCACCCATTCTGACTGTTCTCCGCCCTCGATGCCAATCGGGGCAAAGCCGCCATGTTTGGCCTCGGTAGCTACATACTCAGCAATACTTCTGACATGGGTTTTCGAAGTTCCTGAACAAATAATCATAAAGTCGACGACATCGGTTTTGTCATGCACGTCTAATACCTGCATGTCCCGGGCTTTCATATCCTCGGCTTTATCAATAACAAAGTCTCGCAGTTGTTCACCTTGCAAACTGGGTTTCTCCTGAAAAGTTGATGATTAATTAGTATCCGCGTCAGTTTAGCAGAAAAGCTCTGCCCAATGGGAGTCAAACTTTAATTCTGGCGGTATAGCTGATGGTGCTGAATGAATCGGGCCACGGTTTTCGGCACCGGAATATCGGTCTTACCGGTGGCAAGCTTTTGTCGTAAGTCGGTAGCAGAAACATCGACCAGCGGCGTTGAGGCGAGATAAATACAGCCCTGACGTTGCCGGCTTAAAGTCGAGGCGTGTTCAGTCAGCCGCGTCTGAATATAGTCCTGTAAAAATTCTGAGGCCTGGTCAGGCTGATAACCCGGGCGGCGCAAAACCACCAGGTGGGCAAACTGGGTAAGTTGCTGCCAATGGTACCATTTATCCAGCGACACCAGAGAATCCATACCCATGATGAACAGCAGACTGTGCTGTTCAAACTGTTGATAAAAATGTCGCAGGGTATTAACAGTGTAGGAGCGCTGGTCTTGCTGCAATTCATAATCTTCGGCCTGTAAGCGCGGGTAGGGCTGACAGGCCAGACGCACCATCGCCAGCCGTTGCTCTGCGCTGGCTCCGGGTTGCGGCCGGTGTGGCGGAATGGCATTGGGCATTAAATGAAGCTGTTCCATCTGAAGTTCGGTTGTCAGCGCATTGGCGCACTTAAGATGACCGTTGTGAACGGGATCGAAGGTGCCGCCAAAAATGCCGCGAAGGGGAAAGTTACTCATCCGCCAGGCCTTATCCGCTGGCCATTATTGCCAGCTGGTCACTTACTGCATCCAGATGTGGACCACTGCACAATAAGGCTAAGCAGTGGCTGAACAAAACCTCAGGGTGTTCGCCTGTCTGTTCTTTTAGTGCCAGTTCCAGTCTTGCTACCAGATTCCGGGCCTGAGCCAGAGCCTGCGCGCTGATAGCCTGAGCTCGCTGCAGGTAAGCTTGCTGTTGAGACTTCCAGATCAGCTGCTGGCGAAATATCGAACTGTTATCGAGTTTTTGCCGGGCAGCTACCTGCAATTGGGATAGTGTTTGTACTTCGCGCTGAAAAACCCATAACAACGCGTGCAAATCGGCACCTTCTTCGAACAGCCGATGCAACCGATGACTGGCCTGCAGTAAATCATTCTGAATAAAACTGTCCTGCAGAGAGAAAGCATCGAAATGGCTGACATCGCGCATGTATTGATTAACGACATCAAGGGTTAAGGGTTTACCATCACTTAGCAACGCCCACTTTTTTAATTCCTGGTCAAGTAACGACAAGTTGCCTTCAAACCAATGAGCCAACAAATTCAGGGCTTCGGTGTCTAAATTTAGCCCGTATTGTTGTCCTCGTTGATGGATAAATTGCGGCAAGCGGGCGCGATCCGGCGTTAACGTCCGGATAAGCCAGGCATTTTGACTTAAGCTTTTAAACCAGCGGCTGTTTTGCTGCTCTTTTTTTAACCGGTCGCCGATAACAACCAGTAACTGCTCTGCGGGAGGGTTGTTAGCGTAGTGCGTCAGAGCTTCTGAACCTTCACGGCCGGGTTTATTATCGGCCAACTGCAATTCCAGTAAGGTAAACTGACTGAATAGACTCAGTGACTGACCGGCGTGAGTTAATTGTTGCCAGTCAAATTCACCGTCTTGCAGCCAGCGCTGTTGCTCCAGTGTCTGATCCGGAAAACGTTGCTTTACGTTGTGCCGGATAGTTTTGAGGACATCCTGACGTAATAAAAGCTCTTCGCCGAATACCAGTAGCACCGGTGGCAGCGTTGTTTGCTGTTGTAATGCCTGCTCTAACTGTTCGGGATAGAGGGTGCGCATGGGTTAATTCGAGAATTCGCTGATAATTTGCCGAACCATGCGCCGGGCGGCATCGTCCCGCATTTCGGCCAGTAACATTTCGCGCTCGCGTGTTTTCGCCAGAGCAAAGTTGGGGTCATCCTGATAATCACGGGCCACTTCCACGGTGTCCTGATAAACCAGAGTTCCGCGGCGGGTGATTTGGTAGTTAACCCGGTAAAGCAATTCGTACTCAGCAACCTGGCCGCTTTCAAAGAGTGATAATGTGCGCCGTTCCAGTTTATCCGACAACACCCGCAGCCGGGCGGCGTCTTCATCGGTTCCGGTTAGCTGAATACCCGCGGTTAGCAGGCGTTGCTGGAGGCTATCCTCCAGCTCCTGTGAATTAACCGACTCAATACGCATTTGCTGCACTGTTTGCGGCAACTGATAATTATCGCGCAGCTGAAAACTACAGGCAGTAAGCCCAAGCAGACAGAGGCTGCCGGCGAACAGCTGAACAGAGCGGCGCAACATAACTTAGCTCACCACGATATTAAAAATTTTGCCGGGCACGTAGATTTTCTTACGCAGGGTTTTGTCGTCAGTATATTTGCGCACGGCACTGTGGTTCAGTGCCTGTTGCTCGACTTCTTCTGCACTGGCATCTGCAGCAACGGTTAACTTAGCGCGGACCTTACCATTGACCTGTACTACGATCAGTTTTTCATTTTCAATTAATGCGCTGTCGTCAATTGTTGGCCACTCGGCAAAGCTAAGGGGCTGCTGATGTCCCAGCTCCTGCCATAGCTGCTCACAAATGTGGGGGGTAATCGGTGCCAGCATTTTTATCATTGCAGTAATGGCTTCGCCGATAACCTGGCGGTCAGCGTCTGTTTCCAGTGGCGCTTTTTGCAGGTGGTTAAGTAACTCCATTATGGCCGCTATTGCCGTGTTAAAGTGCTGGCGACGGCCCATATCATCCGATACTTTAGCGATGGTTTTGTGCAGTTCGCGACGTAAGTCTTTGTGTTGCTTATCCAGCTGTCCGGCCTCGCTATAGCCACCGGCCTGGATAAACTCAAAGCACAGTTTCCAGACCCGCCGCAAAAAGCGGTGAGAGCCTTCAACAGCCGAGTCTGACCACTCCAGGGTCATTTCCGGCGGAGCGGCAAACATCATGAATAAACGAACGGTATCGGCACCATAGCGCTCAACCATGGTTTGCGGATCGATACCGTTATTTTTCGATTTCGACATTTTGCTCATACCGGCAATAGTCACCGGTTGGCCGTCTTTTTGATGCTGCGCGGCAACGACTGCGCCTTTATCATCCCGCTCTAGTTCAACATCCAGGGGGGATATCCATTGCTTGCCGCCTTTTTCGTCTTCACGATAGTAACTGTCTGCCAATACCATGCCCTGACAAAGCAGGCGCTTAAATGGTTCGTCAGAATCTACTAACCCGGCGTCACGTAATAGCTTATGGAAAAAACGTGAATACAGCAGGTGTAAGATAGCGTGCTCAATTCCGCCGATATACTGGTCAACGGGCAGCCAGTAGTTAGCCTTTTCCGGTTCCAGCATGGCATCCTGGCTTTGCGCATTGCAGTAACGGGCATAATACCAGGAGGACTCCATGAACGTATCAAAGGTATCCGTCTCATGTTCTGCCGGCTGGCCGTTGTAAGTTGTTTTGCGCCACTGAGGATCCGATTTTATTGGGGAGTTAACGCCATCCATAACAACATCTTCGGGCAAGGTCACAGGTAAGTCCTGTTCAGGCACCGGCACTGACTCGCCATTTTCCAGATTCAGCATTGGAATTGGAGTGCCCCAGTAACGCTGGCGCGAAACGCCCCAGTCGCGTAAACGATAATTGACCGTGCGTTTGCCAATGCCGCGTTGCTCGATGACCTCGGCGATTGCATCAAAGGCTTGTTGTGAACTCATGCCATCATAGTCGGCGGAGTTAATCACAGTGCCTTTTTCGGTAATGGCTGCTGTTTTAACGTCGCCTTCACCGGAAAAGGGTTCAATAACGGCTGTGATCGGCAGCTGGTATTTACTGGCAAACTCCCAGTCGCGCTGATCGTGGCCCGGAACTGCCATGACGGCGCCGGAGCCGTAATCCATTAAAACAAAGTTAGCAACCCAAATAGGAATGCGTTTACCGGTCAGCGGATGAACAGCTTCTAAACCGGTGTCCATTCCCAGCTTATCCATGGTCGCCAGATCAGCTTCGGCTACCTTGCTGTTTTTACATTGTTCAATAAAAGCGGCCAGTTCGGGGTTGTTACGGGCCGCTTCAATGGCCAGCGGGTGTTGCGCAGCCAGCCCCATATAAGTGACGCCAAACAGGGTATCAGGCCGTGTCGTGTAAACACTTAGGGTGTCATCGTGATCAGCCACGTCAAATTCAATCTGCAGCCCTTCAGAGCGACCTATCCAATTACGCTGCATGGCTTTAACCTGCTCGGGCCAACCGTCAAGTTGTTCTAAGTCCTGCAGCAGTTCATCAGCGTAGGCGGTGATCTTGATAAACCACTGCGGGATTTCTTTTTGTTCTACTTTGGCGCCGCTGCGCCAACCGCGGCCATCGATAACCTGCTCATTGGCTAATACGGTTTGATCGACCGGATCCCAGTTGACGGTGGCGTTTTTCTTGTAAACCAGACCCTTTTCGTACAGCTTGGTAAAAAACCATTGTTCCCAGCGGTAGTAATCCGGCGAGCAGGTGGCGATTTCGCGGCTCCAGTCATAGCCAAAGCCCAGGCTTTTGAGCTGCTCGCGCATATAATCGATGTTTTCGTATGTCCACTTCGCCGGTGCCGTCTGGTGCTGGATTGCGGCGTTTTCTGCCGGTAGTCCAAAGGCGTCCCAGCCCATCGGTTGCAACACGTTTTTACCCTGCATGCGGTGATAGCGCGAAACTACATCACCGAGGGTGTAATTTCGGACGTGACCCATATGCAATTTGCCACTGGGATAAGGGAACATCGACAGGCAGTAAAATTTTTCTTTGTCGGGCTGTTCAGTGACTTCAAAGACACGCTGGTCATGCCATTGTTGCTGAATGGCGGTTTCAATCGCAGAGGGATCGTATTGTTGTTGCATAATTTCTGTTACATCCGGTTCGCAGAAGTGGAGTGACGGTTAATTTAACTAATGGCGTACCACATAAGCAGCACAACGACGAGACCCGCTACGCCAAAAAAGACGCTTTCAAAGCGCTGCCGCTGAACGGCTTCTTTTTCTGTTGCTGTCGTGCTTGAAAAAAGCATTAAAAAGCTGCTGAGACCTAAGCCGCCGGCAGCGACAAGTACCGCAAACAATAAGGCATCAAAAATGTTTTCCATGGCGTATTTTCCTGTAAATGTAAAAACCGTGTTTATTGTACTGATTTTTGTTGCAGCTGACCACGTCTGTTAGCCAGCCGTCGCAGTAATGGTAGCAACCCCAGCAGAGCAGTGGCGATTGCCGGCCATTGTCCTGCCTGGGCAAATAAGGTCGAGCCCCGCACATTGGCAACCTCGGCCGAGACCGTTGTTGCTGTAAACTGGGGCGCTATGGCAATAATGCTGCCGTGTTCATCAGTCACCGCGGATACCCCGTTATTGGTGGCTCGGAGCACTGGCCGGCCGAGTTCCCGGGCGCGCATTTGCGCAATTTGCATATGCTGCCAGGGGCCGTGGGAATCGCCAAACCAGGTGTCATTACTAACGGTTAAGATAAAGTCAGTGTCGGCTGTGGTGTTATCCCGTACTTGGCCGCTGAATGCGATTTCGTAACAAATTGCAGTGCTTAACCGCTGCCCCTTCGCCTGCAGATTAGCCTGTTGGTAGGCCCCCCGGTTAAAGGATGACATCGGCAGGTTAAACAACGGTGCCAGAGGCCTCAGCAGCTCTTCAAACGGTACAAACTCACCAATCGGCAGTAACTGATGCTTTTGGTAACGGTTATCATGGCCGTAACGATAAGCGGGCATAAAATCATCATTTGCCGTTTGCTGGCCAAGCACAATGACGGAATTATAGAATTCGTCCTGTTGTTGATCGTAGTCAATAATGCCCGTCACCACAGCCGCATTATTGATGCTGGCGGCCTGATCAATATTGTGCAGAATGTCGTCCGCGTAAGGTTCTAAAGCCGTAATTGCAGATTCAGGCCAGATTATAATATCGTGCTGATAATTGGGCCGGGTCAGATCCAGATAACGAAGGATATTAGGCCATTGTTGGTCTGACTGCCATTTCAGTGACTGCTGAACATTGCCCTGCACCAGCAACACGGATGTGGTTTCGCCGCTGCGTTGCAGCGGCTGTAAACCTGGAGCCAGCCAGGCCAGGCTGATAATAATGACTAGCAGCAGAGCATTTTGTGGGCGCCGATAGCGCAGTCCGGTGACGATTGCCAAAGCAATGAACCAGAGCACAACGGTAATACCGTATTGGCCGACAGACGAGGCTAAGCCGCCTAACAGAGTTTCAGTTTGGGTATACCCGAGCCCGAGCCAGGGGAAGCCGCTGAACAGCCAGCCACGCAAAGCTTCAGTCGTCAGCCAGATAAGCGGCAGGCTAAAACGCCAGAGTTCAGAGCGCTGACAGAGCCAGCGCCAGAGCGCCAGGGCCAGTGCCGGAAAGCAGGATAAGTAAGCCACCAATAACAGCATAACAGCGACATTAGCGACAGCCGGCATGCCGCCATACTGATCAATACTGACATAAATCCAGCTAAGACCGACCCCGAACCAGCCTAAAGCAAAACTAAAGCCGGCGGCAAATGCCTGTTTAACGCCAAGGTTCCAGCTAATGGCCAGCAGCAGTGGTAAAATGACAAAAGGCAGCAGGGTCAGCTCAAAAGGCGCATAAGCAAAGCATAAACAACCGCCCAGCACCAGTAACAACAGCTGGCGCAGCCAGCTGCGCTGCTGCAGTTGGTGCTTAACCGCTGTGATCACTCAGTGGTTTCTCCAGCGGCTGAGCCGGGTTCCGGTGGGGTCACCTGAACTTGCTGTATGCGACGTTTATCAGCGGCGCTTATCTTAAAAACAAAGCCTGCTAAAGTTACTTCTTCGCCCTGTTGGGGTAAGTGGCCAAAACCATGCGCCACCAGGCCGCCGATGGTGTCGTTTTCCTCGTCACTAAAGTCGCTGTTAAAATAGTCATTAAAGTCATCAATCGGGGTCAGCGCTTTGACAGAAAAGCGGCGCGAACTCAGGCGCTTGATATTGCTTTTTTCGTCTTCGTTGTGGTCGGTTTCGTCTTCAATTTCACCGACAATCTCTTCCAGAATATCTTCGATGGTGACCAGCCCCGATACACCCCCGTATTCATCAACAACAATTGCCATGTGATAACGGTTGGAACGAAATTCTTTCAGTAGCACGTCCACGCGCTTGCTCTCCGGCACTATAACGGCAGGCCGCATAACATTGGCAAGCGAAAAGGTTTTCTGTGCGGGATCAAAACCAAAACTGAGTAAGTCTTTAGCCAGTAAAATACCTTCGACGTGGTCTTTATTATCGGTTACCACGGGATAACGGCTGTGCTGTGATTCGATAACGATGGGCAGAAAATCTTCAACTTGTTGGTTGATGTCAATCGTTACCATCTGCGAGCGCGGTATCATGATGTCACGAACCTTTAATTCAGCAACATCAAGCACTCCTTCAATCATTTCTTTAGTATCGTTATCGATCAGGTCGCGTTCTTCCGCGTCCTGAATTAAATCGACAAGTTCTTCTCTGCTTTGCGGCTCTCCTGTAAATACTTGCAGCAGGCGTGCTGCCCAGGACTTATTAGAAGAGCCGTTGGCTGAGTGGGGGTTGTCGTCGCTCATTAAGCGTTATGCTCCGTATTAGTTGAAAGCTGGTAAGGGTCGGCTATGTTCAGTTCGGCCAATAGTTCTCGTTCAAGCTGCTCCATTGCCTCGGCATCTTCGTCTTCAATGTGATCATAGCCTAATAAATGCAGCGTACCGTGGATGACCATATGCGTCCAGTGGTCGTTAACGGCTTTATGTTGCTGATGTGCCTGCTCGGTAACCACTTCGGCACAGATGACCAGATCGCCCAACAAAGGCACGGGTAATTCTACCGGAGCCTGGAACGGAAAGGATAAGACATTGGTCGCATAGTCACGGTCACGGTAGGCTTTATTTAATTGCCGGCCTTCTTCTTTATCGACAACCCGCACAGTCAGCTCGGCGTCACTTTGCTCGGGCCGCACGGCGGCCAGAGCTTTACTTACCCAGAGTTCTACCTGGTCGGCGCTGGGTAAGCAATTATCGGGGTCGGCAACCGTTACCTGATAATCCAGTTCAACGTTCATGGGGGCTCTGACTGTCAAAATCTTCGTAGGCCTGGACGATGCGCTGCACTACCGGATGACGCACGACGTCTCCGGCCTGAAAGAAAGTAAAACTGATGTCATCAACCTGGCTTAAAACCTCAATCGCATGACGTAACCCGGAGCGTTGGCCGCGGGGCAAGTCAATTTGCGTAATGTCACCGGTAATCACTGCCCGCGAGTTAAAACCGATACGGGTCAGGAACATTTTCATCTGCTCCATGGTAGTGTTTTGACTTTCATCCAGAATAATAAAGGCATCGTTTAGCGTTCTGCCGCGCATATAGGCCAGCGGTGCCACTTCAATAACGTTACGCTCGATCAGCTTTTCAACCTTTTCGAAGCCCAGCATTTCAAATAACGCATCGTATAAGGGGCGTAAATAGGGGTCGACTTTTTGTGCCAGGTCACCGGGCAAAAAGCCAAGTTTTTCGCCTGCTTCGACGGCGGGCCGGGTTAACAGGATGCGGCGCACTTCCTGGCGCTCGAGAGCATCAACCGCACAGGCCACCGCCAAATAGGTTTTGCCGGTACCTGCCGGGCCAATACCAAAATTGACATCGTGACCCAGAATGGCGCGGACATAGCCGGCCTGACTGTGATTGCGCGGCTTAATAAGACCCCGCTTAGTTTTAATGTGGGTCATTTTTTCAGCCGCAGGATCACCGTTGTCCTGTTCTAAAACCTTAGCCTGCTGAATGGCTAAATGCACTTGCTGTGGCTCAATCGTGGCTTGCTCGCCTTTAACCGTTGCGGTTTCCACATATAAGTCACGTAAAATATCCTGCACCGCCGTTACGGTATGCTGGTGACCAATTAAGCGAAACTGGTGGCCCCGGTGAGTAATCTCGACGCCTAACCGACGCTCGATGTGCTTCAGGTTCTCGTCAAAGGGACCGCATAAATCGGAGAGCCGACGTGAATCAGTCGGCTCTAAAGTGAATTCAATGGTTTCAGTATGTTGGCTCAATCCAATCCTCGTCTATTATGAAGCTGCCGGGGCGACTTTGCTGACGCCCAGCTCATCCGGACCGGCTGCCCGGCCTCGTTGTAAAATAATTTCCGGTGCGGTGTCAACGCGCAGGCCCATGTCTTTTTCCTCACGAACTAAATCGGCGCGTAAGGAGTTGGGCAGTACCTCGGTAATTTTCACGTCGACAAACTGACCAATCATATGGGGTTGCCCAACAAAGTTTACAACCCGGTTATTCTCAGTACGTCCGGCAAGTTCCATTGGGTTCTTCTTTGACGGTCCGATAACCAAAATACGCTGCTCTGTATCCAGCATTCGGCGGGCATGAGCCATCGACTGCTGGTTCAGCCGCTGCTGCAACAACTGCAGCCGCTGTTTTTTCGTTTCTTCACTGACATCGTCCGGCAAGTCAGCAGCGGGAGTACCCGGCCGGGCGCTGTAAATAAAGCTAAAGCTCATATCAAAATCGATGGCCTGAATCAGATCCATAGTAGCTTCGAAGTCGGCGTCAGATTCGCCCGGAAAGCCAATAATAAAGTCCGATGACATGGCAATATCGGGGCGGGCTTTTTTCAGTGCCCGAATTTTTGACTTATACTCCAGCGCGGTATGGGTTCGTTTCATCATCGCCAGTACCCGGTCTGAACCACTTTGCACAGGTAAGTGAAGATGGCTGACCAATTCCGGAATCTCTTTATAGGCTTCAATGATATCGTCAGTGAACTCAACCGGGTGCGAGGTGGTGTAGCGTATGCGGTCGATGCCGTCGATGGCAGCAACTAAGTACAACAACTCAGCAAATCGGCAGACAGAGCCATCGAAGTGTTCGCCCCGATAAGCATTAACGTTCTGCCCCAGTAAGTTCACTTCGCGGACACCTTGTCCGGCTAACTGGGCGATTTCGTATATAACATCGTCAACCGGACGGCTGACTTCTTCACCGCGAGTGTAAGGCACCACACAAAAAGAGCAATATTTTGAACAGCCTTCCATGATCGAAACGAAAGCAGTGGCACCATCGGCTTTGGGATCCGGCAGACGGTCAAACTTTTCGATTTCAGGAAAAGAAATGTCGATCATCGGCTGCTGGTTGGCGCCTACCTGCTTGATCATTTCTGGTAATCGATGCAGCGTCTGGGGACCAAAAACTAAGTCCACAAAAGGTGCGCGGGCGCGGATAGCATCGCCTTCCTGGGAGGCAACACAGCCACCGACGCCAATAAGAAGGTCGGGATTGCTGTGCTTGAGGTTTTTCCAGCGCCCCAGCTGATGAAAGACTTTCTCCTGGGCTTTTTCGCGAATTGAGCAGGTGTTTAACAGGATCAGGTCTGCCTGTTCTGCTGCGTCGGTCAGTTCATAGCCGTGGGTTGAATTCAGTAGATCGGCCATTTTGGCTGAATCATACTCATTCATCTGACAACCCCAGGTTTTTACGTAAAGTTTCTTACTCATGGTCTCTCAATAATAGCTGTAATAAAGTACGTGACACACCTTATTTTACCGCGGATAACAGGCAAAAGCCAACTGCCGCCGGGTTAATGTTTGCGGCGTGTTCGAATGGCAAGATAGCCGGCGGCCACGATCACTAAAGTACCCCACAACATGTGCCAGTAAACGGCCTCGTCGAAGAACCAGAAACCCAGTAAAGCGGCAAAAATTACTGAGCTGTAGGTAAAGACACCAATTTTAGCTGCTGGTGCAATAGAAAAGGCTTTAGTCATCGCCAGCTGCCCGTATACCGCCAGCGCCCCCATAACCGCTAGGGCAAACCAGTTTTCAACAGGTATTGGCTGCCAAAACCAAAGTAACGGCAGCGCTGAGGCCAGCGTCGCAAAGCCGGAAAAATAAAAGACAATTTTGCTGGTGGATTCGGTAACCGACATTTTGCGGATTACTGTTTTGGTGAAGGCGGCCAGTAAAGCGGCAATGAATGCCAGCCCGACAACGGGCGAAATCGAACTGTTTAGCGGATCAAGAAAAATAAACACACCGACAAAACCCAGTAAAATGGCCAGCCAGGTCTGTCGGGTAACATAGTCCTTTAACCATAGCCAGCCAATAACCGGTATCATAAAGGGTGACAGCAGCAGCACCAGGGTTGCCTGCGCTAGCGGAATGGTGGCAATGGCGTAAAAAAACAGATACATGGCGGTAATGCCGGCAATTCCACGCACCAGGTGCAGACCCAGGCGTTCAGTTTTTAACGAACCGGGGCCTTTACGCCAAAGCCATGGCAGTAGCACAATAAAGGCCATCACATTGCGAAAAAAAACCAGTTGTTCAAAGGACTGATTCGCAGATAAATGTTTTACCAGCGCACTGACGCCGGCAAAGCTGGCTTCTGCTGATAACAACAGCAGTGACCCGATAATTACCGATCGCGTTGTTGCAAACTGGGTGGGCATTGACACAACCGCCTGATGCTATTAAGAATTCTGAAAACTTAAACCATGATAACGGAAACTGATGGCAAGATGTGGTATTTATAGCAGTTAATCACAAGCGTTGCGGGTGAATAAATGAAACATTATGTAGTAAACGGCGGCGGTATGGTGGGCGCGGCAGCAGCGCTGGCGCTGGCCAGAGCGGGTCAGCAGGTGACCTTAATTGACAGCAATTCGTTGGTTGAACCAGAGCCGGACTGGGATTTACGTATTTCCTCGGTTAATGACAATCACTGGCAGTGGTTACTGTCGTTGGGGATCGGAGATTCCATAAACTGGCAAAAGGTAAACCCCTACGAGGGCCTGTCGGTTACCACTGTACGTGGATCATCCTTAACCTTCTCGGCGCAGGATGCGGGTCGTCAGCAGCTGGGGGTGATGGTTGAAAATAATAATTTACAGGCGGCTCTGTGGCAGTGCCTATCAGGTTATGCCAATGTCAGCCTTCGCGCGCCGGCGGCCATTGAATGTTTTGATCTGCAGCAACAACGACTGCGACTTAATGATGACAGCTGGCTAAGTTACGATGTGTTGATTGGCGCCGACGGCAGTGGGTCCGCAGTTGCCCGGGCCGCCGGTATCGGCTATCGGGGCTGGGATTATGGCCAGCGCTGTCTGCTGGCGAATGTCGAACTACAACAGCCTATTGAGGCGCAGACCTGGGAAATATTCCGGCCACAGGGGCCTTTTGCCTTACTGCCTCTGAGCAGCTATCAGGCGTGCCTGATTGATTATCGCAGTCATGCTGAAATCAGTGCCATTAGTCAGCACAAAGAACAATTAGTTAAGGCTTTAGAGCAAACCTTTCGCCCCTATGTAGGCGACTTCGAGGTTCATCGATACGCTAGTTTCCCACTGCAACGCAAACATGCGTTGAATTACTATCGGGATAACACGCTGTTAATGGGGGATGCTGCTCATAGTATTCATCCGTTGGCGGGGCAGGGGGTTAATCTGGGTTTTGCTGATGTAAGAACCTATTTGGCCGTGGATGGTGATAACTGCCGATATCAGCGGCAGCGGCAGCGTCAGAATCAAACCATGATGCGGACTATGGACGCTATCCATGTCGGCTTTACTGCCCGCAGCCGGCTATTGCAATCAGGCTTAGGGGTTGCCCTTAAGCTGGTTAATCAAGCGGCTTTAAAAAAGCAAATACTGCGTCAGGCCCTGCAGGCCTGATCAGCGGACATAAAAAAACCACCCGCGGGTGGTTGTTTCTTATACACATTAGCACCAACAGCTTAATTGACTGGTTTAGCTCAATTAACTGTGGTGCGGAGGGAGGGACTTGAACCCTCACGTCCTTTCGGACACTAGCACCTGAAGCTAGCGCGTCTACCAATTCCGCCACCACCGCGTACAAGTAAGTATGGCTGGGGCACCAGGGATCGAACCTGGGAATCGCGGGATCAAAACCCGCTGCCTTACCGCTTGGCTATGCCCCATCCAACTTTGGACAGACTCACGATCTTTACAGCTTAATAAAAGATTGACTAACTAATGGCTGGGGCACCAGGGATCGAACCTGGGAATCGCGGGATCAAAACCCGCTGCCTTACCGCTTGGCTATGCCCCATTAAATTAGCTATTCAAGAGAGATTGGTGCGGACGGAGAGACTTGAACTCTCACGCCGTGAGGCACTGGAACCTAAATCCAGCGTGTCTACCAATTCCACCACGTCCGCCCAGTAATGAGATTTCGAAAAGTTGGTGGCTACGGCGAGATTCGAACTTGCGACCCCAGCATTATGAGTGCTGTGCTCTAACCAGCTGAGCTACGTAGCCATCTTTTCTTAACGAAAACTTTCTGTGCATCTCTCTGTGAGTGCGGCGCGTATTATGCAAATCGCTCCGCTTACCGTCAACCTATTTTTGCGAAAAAACCCGGCTTTTTAAGTCAACTGCTCAAAAAACCGCAAAAACGATGAATTATCCATCATTTCAGGCCAGGCCAGATTTACCAGGGCAGTTGTTCGCCGTTGCTGTGATAAAAACAACCGCTGTCAGTTAACTGCAGTTCGTCAATGCGCTGGATTAATCGCTGCGCTGCTTCCTCAGCACTAATATCGCCTTGATTGCCAACCATATCGGTTTTTACGAAGCCCGGGTGTAGCAGCGCAACCGCGATTTCCTGGTCTTTCAAATCAAGCGCCAACGATTTGCCGGCGGCGTTAAGGGCGGCCTTGGACATACGATAGCCGTAACGGCCGCCGGAACCATTATCACTAATAGAGCCCATACGACTGGTGATTAAGGCAACTTTACTGCCGGCTGATAAATTGGAAAGTAATGCATCAGTTACCCGCAATGGCGCGATCGCATTGACCTCGTACTGGGCGCGCAGGCTTCCGCCGTCAATATCACCCAGCTCGTCGTTATTGAGTAGACCAGCGTTATTAACCAAAACATCAACGTTTTGCTCGCCAATGGTTTCTTTCATCCGTAACAAGTCGGCTGCTTTAGTGACGTCAATACCCTCGATGATATCGACATCCAGCTGGGTTAACTGTTTTGAGTTGTTACGACAGACTGCGGTAACCTTATAGCCAGCTTCACTGTATTGCTTTGCAAACTGAAAGCCAATGCCCCGGTTTGCACCGGTAATCACTACATGTTTCATATTAATCTCCTTGTGTAACGCCACCTTCGGTTAGCTGTTTGGGATCCAGTAAACGGTTAAGTTTATCGCGACCAAGGTCGGTCATTTCATCAGCAACATCAATGATGGCACGGCCGTCTTTGTATGCCTGCTTAGCAATTTCTGCGGCTTTGGAGTAGCCAATGACGGGGTTTAATGCCGTTACCAGTATCGGGTTCTTGGCAAGCGCCTCGTCCAACCGCTGTTGGTTAACTTCAAAGTCTTTAATAGCGCGGTCAGCCAAGGCGCGACAGCTATTGCTTAACAATTCAATGGATTGTAGCAAATTGTAGCCAATCACCGGCAACATGACATTCAGCTGAAAATTACCCTGCTGCGCTGCTGTGGTGATGGTGGTGTGATTACCGTTGACCTGCGCTGCGGCCATCGCAACAGCTTCGGGTATCACCGGATTGACCTTACCGGGCATGATGCTGCTACCCGGCTGCAGGGCGGCTAACTGTATCTCGCCCAGCCCGGCCAATGGGCCACTGTTCATCCAGCGTAAGTCGTTACTGATTTTCAGTAAGGTCGTACCCAGGGTATTCAGCTGACCGTGTAACTGTAAGTTAAGCTCCTGCCCGGCAATACCGGTAAAGGGATTGGCAGAGGCAGTAAATTCATGCTCGGTTAGGCTGGATAACTGGCGGGCAAATTGTTCAGCAAAATCTGCTGGCGCGTTAATGCCCGTGCCGATAGCCGTACCGCCCTGAGGCAGTACCTTACTGCGTTGTAACAGCAGAGGCAGTTGCCCGGCGCTGTGTTCAAGCTGTCCGGCCCAGCAGTCAAGCTCTTGAGCCAGCGTCATTGGCATCGCATCCATTAAATGAGTACGACCAGTTTTTACCACGTCACGCAGACTTGTCGCTTTATCCTGCACGGTGCTTATCAGATGCTTGAGTGAGCCGTGCAGATGTTCTTCGATGGCCAGCACACTGGCTACCTGGATGGCAGTGGGGATAACATCGTTACTGGACTGACTTTGATTAACATCGTCGTTGGGGTGAACGTCTACGCCTTGTTGTTGACACAAATGGGCGATAACTTCATTAACGTTCATATTCGAGCTGGTGCCCGAACCGGTCTGAAAAATATCAATCGGAAAGTGCTGTTCATGTTCGCCGTCGATAATTTGCTTAGCCGCGGCTCGTATGGCTTTGGCTTTGCTGCGCTCAAGCCCCGAAACTCGCTCATTAGCACTGGCAGCGGCGTGTTTTACCATGGCAATGGCGCGAATCAGCCGACCGGGCATTACCAGCCCGCTAATCGCAAAGTTATCCAGCGCGCGTTGGGTTTGCGCTCCGTATAACGCCTTTTCAGGGACTTTTACCTCACCCATACTGTCTTGTTCTGTGCGGAATTGTTGTTCAGTCATCGTTTGCTCCTGCTTAGTTACGAGTCTAGCGAGACATAATAGGTATAACACACTACGCGACATCAGCACCTGAGATCACAAGTTTACTGGCATAAAAAAAGCCTGCCGATGGCTACCGACAGGCCTTTTGAAGGGTGTTTAGCCGCTTTAAACGGACTAAACATTAAAGCGAAAATGAATCACATCACCGTCTTTTACAATATATTCTTTACCTTCTAGGCGCCATTTACCGGCATCTTTTGCGCCTTGCTCACCGTTAAATTCAACATAATCGTCGTAACCGACGATTTCGGCGCGAATGAAGCCTTTTTCAAAGTCGGTATGGATACGTCCGGCGGCCTGTGGCGCAGTCGAACCAATTTTAACAGTCCAGGCACGAACTTCTTTTGGTCCTGCGGTAAAGTAAGTTTGCAGGTTCAATAATTCATAGCCGGCGCGGATTACCCGGTTTAGGCCGGGTTCATCCTGCCCGATTTCTGATAAAAATTCTTCTTTATCAGCTTCGTCAAGCTCGGCAATTTCTGATTCAATGGCGGCACAAACCGGAACCACGACCGCATTTTCTTTAGCGGCAATTTCGCGCACTTTGTCCAGATACGGGTTATTCTCAAAGCCGTCTTCGTTAACGTTAGCAATGTACATAGTGGGCTTGAGTGTCAACAGGTTATAGGAGCGGATAGTGGCCAGATCATCTTTATTCAGTGCCACTGAACGGGCCATTTCACCATTGTCCAGAGCCGGCTTTAACTTTTCCAGCACAGCGATTTCCGCTTTTGCCTGAGCATCGCCGCCTTTGGCTTTTTTGCCCAGCCGATGTAGTGATTTTTCGACTGAGTCGAGGTCAGCCAGCGCTAATTCGGTATTAATGGTGTCGATGTCATCGGCGGGATCGACACCGCCGCTAACATGTACAATATTGTCGTCTTCAAAGCAGCGAACTACGTGGCCAATTGCATCGGTTTCACGGATATTGGCCAGAAATTGGTTGCCCAACCCTTCACCTTGCGAAGCACCTTTGACCAGCCCGGCGATGTCGACAAACTCCATCGTGGTTGGCAGAACCCGTTGTGGGTTAGCAATAGAAGCCAGTTTATCCAGCCGCAAATCCGGTACCGGAACCACGCCGGTATTTGGTTCTATGGTACAAAACGGAAAGTTAGCCGCTTCGATACCGGCCTTAGTCAAGGCATTAAATAAGGTTGATTTACCTACATTAGGTAGGCCAACAATACCACAGCGAAATCCCATTTTCCGTTAACCCTTTTGTTGTGGCCGATAGCTGTGCAGGCGCTGCAAAGCAGGACCCCAGCCTTCGGTCAGTAATGTATCGATACTGCGACTTGCTTCGTCGATGCAATCGTCAATAAGCTGCTGTTCAGCGGCCGGTGCCTTACCCAGCACAAAGCCGGTTACCCGCGATTTATCACCCGGGTGACCAATGCCAATACGTAGCCGTAAAAAGTCCTGCTGACCGATTTGCGCGATAATATCTTTAATGCCGTTATGTCCGCCGGCCCCGCCGCCAGCTTTGAATTTTGCCACACCCGGAGGCAAATCAAGCTCATCATAAGCCACCAGAATTTGGTTAGCCGGTATTTTATAAAAGTTGGCTATGCTGGCAACAGAAAAACCACTGCGGTTCATAAAGACTTGCGGTAATACTATGCGGAGATCCCGGGAGGCGGTCTGATGGCGACCGATTAAAGCTTTGCTTTTACTGTCAGGAGCAAGACTGATGCCGTGTCGATGACAGAAGTCCTCAACTAACCAAAAACCCGCATTATGGCGGGTTTTTTGGTATTCGGGGCCTGGATTACCCAGGCCCACTAATAGCTTTATGCAAGTTTCCATAGCAAGAAGTCAGCTTACTCTTTGTCAGCGTCGTCTTTGCTCTTTTCAGCAGGAACTGCATCAGCGGCGACTGCATCGTCTTCGCTGACTTCTTTCTCAACGCGCGGAGCTGAGATAGAAACGACTGCCTGATCATGGTCTTCGCCTTTGCCCAGTTCGACTAGTTCAACACCCGTCGGTAGGCTAAGGTCAGACAAGTGAACCGTGTCACCTAAGTTCAGCTCAGCCAGGTCAACTTCCAGATATTCTGGTAAATCTTTTGGTAATACCAGAATTTCTACGTCATTGACGTGGTGAACGACAACGCCACCTTCAGTTTTGACGCCTTTTGCGGTCGTTTCGTTTAAGAAGTGCAGAGGCACGTTAGTGTGCAGTTTCTGTCCTTTTTCAACGCGCTGAAAGTCGAGATGGGTTAATTTCGGCTTAAACGGGTGACGTTGCAGGTCTTTCAGGATGGCTTGCTCTTTTTTGCCATCGATGTCCAGCGTCAGAATGTGCGAGTAAAAGCCTTCGTAATCAGCCATGTTATTGACTTTGTTGTGGTCCAGTTCCAGTGATACTGGCTCACCTTTGCCACCGTAAAGGATAGCAGGCACTTTGTCCGCGTGACGCAGGCGGCGGCTCGCACCTTTCCCTTTGTCCGTGCGGACAGTTGCTTGAATTGTGTAATCGATATCAGCCATAAGTAAGGGCTCTCAATAAGTTAGTTGTTGTTTGTCCGTACTCGCGACCAAGTACGAACCCATAAAACCTGGAAACCGACACAAGGCCGGTTTCCGAGGGCGCGCAACTCTACCACCAGAGGGGCCGAATTGCAAGTTGTAATAGGGTTATCAGTAGTCGAACATCGCTGATATGGATTCTTCATTACTAACCCGTCGCAGGGCTTCGGATAACATCCCTGACAGGGTCAGCTGGGTCACTTTGCCGGTGGCTTTCATCTCTTCCGTCAGCGGAATGCTGTCAGTAACGATGACTTCGTCGATCAATGAATCACTGATATTGGCGACCGCATTACCGGAAAATACCGGATGGGTGGCGTAGGCAAAAACTCGCTTGGCGCCGTGCTCTTTTAAAGCTTCGGCTGCCTTGCATAAGGTTCCGCCGGTATCAATCATATCATCAACAATAATACAGTCGCGGTTGTTAACATCACCGATGATGTGCATCACCTGAGATACGTTGGCGGATGGGCGACGTTTGTCGATAATAGCCAAATCGGTGTCATCCATTAATTTGGCAAAAGCGCGGGCGCGAACAACACCGCCAATATCCGGTGATACTACTGCCGGGTTATCAAACTGCTGCTGGCGCATATGCTCTAACAGTACCGGTGTACCGAAAACATTATCAACAGGAACATCAAAAAAGCCCTGGATTTGCTCGGCGTGTAAGTCGACGGTTAGCACCCGGTCAACACCGACACTGGATAAAAAGTCGGCAACCACTTTAGCGGTGATAGGCACCCTTGCAGAGCGGACGCGGCGATCCTGACGGGCATAGCCGAAGTAGGGCATCACTGCAGTGATACGACCTGCGGAGGCCCGGCGCAGCGCATCGACCATCACGATAAGCTCCATCAGGTTGTCGCTGGTCGGCGCGCAGGTGGACTGCAATAAAAAAACGTCCGAGCCGCGGACGTTTTCATTTATTACAACACTGATTTCGCCGTCACTAAAGCGGCCAACATCGGCTTCACCGAGTTTAATGTAAAGCCGGTCGGCAATTTTTTGGGCAAGTTCTGGTGTGGCGTTACCAGCAAAGAGTTTCATGTCAGGCACAACGAACCTCGACTATAATTGGGTTAATGTCCGGATAAGCGATGAACGGTTCTGGCCCTGCGCAATAAAGTTGTGCAGGTCACTGAAATGCTGCTGTGTTTGCTGGGCCGCCTGATAACTATCAAAGCGGGCAAACAGACAAGCACCGGTGCCAGTAAGCCGAGTCGGCGCGTATTGTAGCAACCGGTCACGTAATTTGGCAACTGCCGGATAAAGAGTACAGACCACAGGTTCGAATACATTAACTGTTGCTGCTTGCTGCCAGTCAGCCGCCGTTAGTGGCTTACAGTTACGATTTAACTGCGGGTTTTTAAACAATTCAGCGGTCGCTATGGATACCTTGGGTTTAATTACCAGATAATAGGGTGTGGCTGGCTCAACATCCGTAAATTGCTCACCAATACCTTCAGCAAAGGCGCTATGACCGTGTATAAATATAGGTACATCGGCACCAAGCTGAACACCCAGCTGCTGCAGTTCGGTGCTGGAAAGACCCGCTTGCCATAACTGGTTTAAGCCGACCAGTGTAGTGGCTGCATCGGATGAACCACCGCCCAGGCCGGCACCCTGCGGCAACTGCTTGTGCAGCTGAATATCAATGCCGCCTGTGGCCCGGCCGTGCTGTTGTAAATGACGTTGCAATAGGGCAGCGGCTTTCAGTACCAGGTTGTCATTAGCTGCCACGCCACTGTGTTTATCGGTCAGATGAATCTGGTTGTCACTGCGGTGCCGAAACTGCAACTGGTCGCCATAGTCAAGAAACTGAAAAACAGTCTGTAAATTATGATAGCCATCGGCACGCCTGCCGGTAATGTGTAAGAATAAATTCAGTTTAGCCGGTGCCGGCAGGGTTAAACACAGATCTTTCATCAGGGCTCCACTTGCCAGTCGGTCAGTTGCAGTTTGATTTCCAATTGATTGGATTGCAGGTGAATTTGGCTCGGCAGGGCGGGCTGTGTTGCCGCGGTCTGCGGATAAAACCACTGGATCTGCCATAAGCGGCCGGCACTGCCGGCGACCGATGCTGTTGCCAGGCGACCGTCGGGCAGATAGGTTTGTTGTTGCAGGCGGGCGGTTGCTTTACCAAGCACCCATTGGCTAAGAGCATCGACCGGAACCTCGACCTGTAGCAGCCGCTGCAATAATTCACTGGCCGAGGCTGCCTGGTAAGTCTGCTGTTGATAGGACAGCGTCGCGGAATCTGGCCGGATATGAAGTTCAGCTAGCTGACCTTTTAACGGGTGGGAGAACTGCAAATGCTGACTGATTAACTGATCCCGTTGCCACCGCCAGGTTAAATACACACTTTCGCGCTGTTTCGGCTGCTGCCGTAAAACCGCCATACGAGCCGATAGCCGCCATCGAAAAATCCGTTGCAAGCGTTGCTGGTGCTGCTCAATTTTTTGCGGATTGACTGCGCTGCTGTGGCTTTGTTGTTGCGGTGCAGGTATAGAACACGCGCTAATCAAGACGCTCAGGCTAGCAAGGATTAGCCACCGGCATAATCGTAGCAAGGGGTTTTTGGTTAATATCAAACTGCAACTATCCGTACAAAAGCTGGGAATAAATAGTGGAACAGAAAGCACGCCGACTTTCAATAATTTAGCCTTTAACGTACAATCTGCGCACGGATTAACGCCACGTTGGGATAACGAGTTTCTGCAGCGGATGACCATTTCAGCACTGGGTATCAACCATAAAACAGCCCCCGTCGATTTACGCGAGCGTGTTGCCTTTTCTACAGAGCAGCTGGACAGCGCGTTGCAGGCTGTATTGCAACTGCAGGGCGTGGAAGAAGTGGTGATCGTATCGACTTGTAACCGTACCGAACTTTACTGTCAGGGACCGGTATCTGAACAGTTACTGTTGGGGTGGCTGGCGGGCTTTCACGGCCTTGCTGCCGACACCTTGCAGCAGCACCATTATGCGTATTCAGGGCCACAGGCTGTTAACCATTTAATGTCTGTTGCCAGTGGCCTGGACTCGCTGGTGTTGGGTGAACCCCAAATCCTCGGGCAGGTGAAGCAGGCCTACCAGCTCGCCAAGCGACACGCTGCTGTCGGCGGGGTACTGGAGCGTTTGTTTCAGCAGACCTTCCGGGTAGCCAAGACGGTCCGTAATGAAACCGAAGTTGGGCAAAATGCCGTTTCGGTAGCCTACGCTGCAGTCAGCCTGGCCAAACATATCTTCGCCCGGTTGGAAAAATCCAGTGTGCTGCTGATTGGTGCCGGCGACACTTCGGAGCTGGTGGCACAGCATTTACGCCAGCAGGGCGTCAGCAACCTGACGGTAGCTAACCGAACGCTGCAGCGAGCCAGTGAACTGGCTGACAAAATTGGCGGCAAGGCCCATAGTCTGGCTGAATTAGGTGATTTACTGCCGGCTGCTGATATTGTTGTCAGCTCGACCGCTAGTACGCTGCCGATTGTCGGTAAAGGGGTGATCGAAAAAGCGTTAAAGCAACGTCGTCATAAACCGATGTTACTTATCGATCTGGCGGTGCCAAGAGACATTGAAGAGCAGGTCAATGAGCTGGACGATGCTTATCTTTATACCGTAGATGATCTGCAGAATATCATCAGTGAAAACGTTAAAAATCGCGAGCAGGCGGCCCGGCAGGCGCAGATTATTATTCAGCAGCAAAGCGAGCAGTTTAAAGACTGGCTTAACTCGCTGGACAGTGTGCGACTGATTCGCCAATATCGGCAGCACTCACAGCAGCTGGCCGATGTGCAACGGGATAAAGCCCTGCAAATGTTGCAGCAGGGTAAAGATCCTGAGCAGGTGATTAATTTACTGGCACACCGGTTGACCCAACAGTTATCTCACCAGCCAACGCAATTATTACGAACGGCTGGAGAAAAAAACGATCAAACCGCTTTGGCGTTATTGCAAAACTTATGGCCGCAGTCGCCGGTTAAAAATGAGAAGGATTAAAAACAGTTCATGAACCCATCCATTGAACGCAAACTTGAAGGTCTGCAAGAACGTTACCAGGAAGTACAGGCTTTACTGGGCGAGGCAGACGTTATCAATGATCAGAACCGCTTTCGCGCATTATCAAAAGAATATTCGCAGTTAGAAGAGGTAGTTAGCCACTTTGAACGCTACAAACAGGCCCAGCAGGACTTAGTTGCGGCGCAGGAAATGGCCGGCGATGACGATCCCGAAATGCGAGAGATGGCGGCTGAGGAACTGCAGCAGACGGAGCAACTGGTATCGCAGCTGGAACAACAGTTACAAGTTTTACTACTGCCCAAAGACCCTAACGATGACCGCGCCTGTTATGTTGAAATACGCGCCGGTGCCGGTGGTGATGAAGCGGCGATTTTTGCTGGTGATGTGTTCCGCATGTACAGCCGTTATGCAGAACAAAATGGCTGGAAAGTCAGTGTGGTCAGTGCCAGTGATGGAGAACACGGCGGCTATAAAGAAGTTATTGTGCATATGAGCGGTGACGGCACCTACGGCAAAATGAAATTTGAGTCAGGCGGTCATCGGGTGCAGCGGGTTCCGGAAACTGAGTCACAGGGTCGTATTCACACTTCTGCCTGTACTGTCGCGGTGCTGCCGGAAATTCCCGAAGCCGAAGCAATTGAAGTGAATCCGGCGGATTTGCGGGTTGATACTTTCCGCGCTTCGGGTGCCGGCGGTCAGCACGTTAACCGCACCGACTCGGCTATCCGTTTGACGCACTTACCCACCGGCGTGGTGGTTGAGTGTCAGGAAGAACGCTCACAACATAAAAACCGCGCAAAAGCGATGTCAGTACTGCGTTCACGGCTGCAAAAAATGGAAGATGAGAAGCGCGCGCAGGAAGAGGCCAGTACCCGGCGCGACCTGGTCGGCAGCGGCGACCGCTCAGAGCGTATCCGAACTTACAATTATCCACAGAGCCGGGTTACCGACCACCGCATTAACCTGACCCTGTACCGGTTGGATGAAGTGCTAACCGGTGGCCTGGACTTGATTCTGGAACCCATTATCACTGAGCACCAGGCTGACCAGCTGGCGGCTTTGGCTCAGGATAACTAAATGCCGGAGCCCAGTATTGAGCAGGCCCTTGGCTGGTGCCGACAGCAACTGTCGGACAGTGACAGTCCGGCGGTCGATAGTCAGGTGTTGTTAGGCCATGTGCTGGGGAAGTCCCGAGCCTACCTGATGACCTGGCCAGAGCGTCCTTTGTCCGGCGGGCAATGGCTGCAGTTTAAGCAGCTTGTCAGCGAACGCGTCGCTGGGCGGCCGGTGGCTCACCTGATTGGTTTACAGGAGTTTTGGTCCTTGCCGCTGCAGGTCAACGACAGCACTCTGATTCCGCGACCGGATACCGAAGCCCTGGTGGAGGCGGCGCTGTCATTGCAGCTGCCCGGCGCTGCCCGGGTGCTAGATTTAGGTACCGGAACCGGCGCCATTGCACTGGCGCTGAAATCGGAGCGGCCTGCATGGCAAGTGACCGCCGTGGATAAAGAAGCTGCTGCGGTTGCTTTGGCAAGGTCTAATGCCCAACGCCTTAACCTGTCTGTTGAGGTGCTGCAAAGCGACTGGTTTGAAGCCATTGATCCGACTGAAAAATTCGACCTTATTATTACTAACCCCCCTTATATTGCGGCCGACGACAGCCACCTGCAACAGGGCGATGTGCGTTATGAACCGCTATCGGCGCTGGTTGCGGCCAGTCATGGGATGGCGGATATTGACCATATTATCTGTACTGCAACTGACTATCTGCTGCCAGATGGCTGGTTATTACTGGAGCAAGGCTGGCAACAGGCAAATTCGGTGGTTGAGCGTTTACAGCAAAAGGGCTATAAAAATATTAACCGCTGGACCGATTATGCTAGTGTAGAACGTGTGACGGGTGCACAAAGAGCATGTTAAAAGAGGCGTTATTATGAGTAATCAGTTTATGTTTGCTGATGAACCGGGTCAACAAACACCCAAAATTCCGACGGAAAAATGGAAGGTTCTGATCGTTGATGACGAGCCTGAAGTTCATGCGGTTACTAAACTGGCTTTAAGCGATTTTCAGTTTTTGGGTCGCGGCCTGGACTTTTATAGCGCTTACTCAGGGTCCGAAGCACGCGAGTTAATCAATAGCCATCCCGATGCGGCAATTCTACTGCTGGATGTGGTGATGGAAAGCGATGATGCCGGTTTAAAAGTCGCCCGCTTTATTCGTGAAGAAGCTCTTAACCATTACACCCGCATTATTTTACGGACCGGCCAGCCGGGGCAGGCGCCTGAGCGGACTGTTATCGTGAATTATGATATTAACGATTACAAATCAAAGACTGAGTTAACGGCGCAAAAACTCTTTACCACAGTGATGTCTTCACTGCGTTCCTACCGTGATATTATGTCGATAGAGCAAAGCCGCCATGGACTGGAGAAAATCATCGCATCTTCTTCTAACCTTTACGCGTTGCAGCCGATGACCCGATTTGTTGATGGTCTGGTGCAACAGCTCAGCTGGCTTATCGGCGGATGCAGACAAACCTTATATGCTACTGCCGATGACAAAGGGCGCAGCTATCAGGTGGTTGCCGCCCACGGTGAGGATGCCAGCGAAGCTGTAGGTCAGACGTTGCGCTCGGTGTTACCCTCGGCGGCGCTGTCCGAAGTTGAGGATGTTATTACTCATCACGGTAGCTATTATGGCAGCGACTTTGTCCTGTTGTATTGCCGGAGCCACTGCCGCCCGCACGGGTCGCTGCTGTTTATTGATGGTATTTCACGTAAGCTGAATGACGACGATCATCACGTCTTGCAGCTGTTTGCCGAAAATGTACAGTTAGCACAGGACAATGTGGTATGTCTGGAAGATTCTGACCAGTTTGTTGCCCGTCTGAGTGATCAGTTAATGGCCACTCATGCTGCTAATTTTGATCCGGACAAACTGTCTGACAGAGCCGCGCTGGCCTATCGGCTGGGGCAGCAGGTAACTGACCGCGAGCAAGCTCAGGCGATAGCTCTGGCCTGGTTTTTGTACGAGCCGGCTGAACCGTTACTACGGTGTGCCAGCGAGTCGGTCGCAGCTAACGAAACCACTTGCCAACAACGGGTTGCCCGATCGTTGCGTGCATTAGGACACGGTCAGCATATTGCTACACAAATTGCGCACCGGGCCCTGACCGAGCGGCTGGAACGCTGGGATGGTATGGGCTTGCCGGAAGGCAAACAGGGCGCTGATATTGCCATCAGTACCCAGCTGTTGATACTGACTGAACAGCTGTTTGACTGGCAACAGCAGGGGTTATCAGTGGCGGATATTAAAACCCGCTTAGAAACAGAAAAAGGCCGTTATTATTCGCCTGAATTTTTAGAGGGCGTCGTGCCCAACCTCAGTACCGTAATGGCTGAGCGTTAACAAGGAGAGTATTGTGTATACAGGCTTTAAACATTTACATGTGTTGTTTGTTGTCATTTCGGTGGTTTTCTTTATCACCCGCTTTGTCTGGAAACGACGGGATTCACAGCTGCTGCAGCAGCGCTGGGTAAAAATTGTACCGCATGTTAACGATACTCTGTTGTTGTTATCGGCCATAGCAATGCTGATTATCAGCCAGCGTATGCCGGTCAGCGACCCGTGGGTAACCGAAAAGGTTATCGGAGTTATTGGTTATATCCTATTTGGTTTAGTCGCCCTGAAAAGCGCGACGCCGGCAAAAAGCTGGGCTGGTTTCATTATTGCCTGTTTCTGGTTGTTGGCCCTGTTCCACGTGGCCTATGGCAAACAACCCCTGATTTTCGGATAAGCAAAAGGTGAACATGCAGTATTCGTTCCTTCAGCAGTGTGAACAGCAGTTAGTCCCGACTATTGAAATGGTCTGGGAAATCAGCCGTCAGTTAGAGTTGAGTGACGGCGCCAGCCTGACTGACTTTCGGCGACAACTTGAGCAAGCCGCTGATATCGACCCACAACTTGATATTAAGCAACAGATTAAACAACTCAGTCAGCTGTTCTATCGTCAGCTGGGCTACAGTGACGCGCCGGAGAGCTGGGTTCCGTCACATCGGGTGGCAATTGACCAGGTGGTCGCTTATCGTACCGGCATTCCGCTGGTGCTGGCGATATTATTAAAAGAATGCGCACAGCAACAGGGTCTTGAATTGCAGGTGGTGGATTTTCCCGGTTACCCGCTGCTGAAAATGGCCCAAGCTGATGAAACTTACTTTATTGATCCACAGAACGGCCAGCTGGTTGACTATCAGGAAGTGGTGGCAAGGTTTGATGAGGTCATGGACGGTGATGCGGATTTTTGCTGGGACTGGGCTGAACCAACACCACAAAAGGCACTGTTGGAAGGTTATCTGACCGAGCTTAAACAGTGTCTGATGGCAGAGGCAAGATATGAAAAGGCCCTTCGCTGCGTGCAAATGTTGCTCACCCTTCAACCTGACGATCCTTATGAAATCAGAGACAGGGGTTATCTTTATGAGGAGCTTGGCTGCCAACATGTCGCTGTCGATGATTATCAATACTTTGTTGATCAATGTCCGGATGATCCCAGTGCGGAACTGCTGAAATTACAACTTGAGGGTTATTCAGGTCCACAACACCTGTTTCACTGATCTGAAAGCTAATTTACCCTAAGCAATCCAGAGTATAGGAGATACCGAATGCTAGCTGCTGTTCCCGCCGCTGCTGAGAGCACTGCACTGATCACCAATGAAGGTGTTGTAACCGGTCTTTTGTTAGCCATTTTAGGTCTGATATTTTATACCCAGGCCAGCCCGCACCCATTTTTTCAGAAATTTTACCGGTTTGTGCCGGCCCTGTTGCTTTGCTATTTTTTACCATCCTTACTGAATACCTTTAACATTG
Source organism: Idiomarina seosinensis (assembly GCF_044797955.1). Taxonomy (GTDB): domain Bacteria; phylum Pseudomonadota; class Gammaproteobacteria; order Enterobacterales; family Alteromonadaceae; genus Idiomarina; species Idiomarina seosinensis_A. The sequence goes on from NZ_CP085211.1 coordinate 928,798, forward strand.
TTAACGGCGAAACCACCGTGGTGACTGACATCACCATGGATTATTTATTACCAGCTTGTCTGGTTTTATTAACCCTTAGTCTGGACTTTAAGGCGGTTCTGAGCCTGGGTTCAAAAGCCCTTATTTTGTTCCTGACCGGTACTCTGGGTATTGTTATAGGCGGGCCGATTGCATTACTGCTGGTGGCAACTGTATTTCCTGAAATGCTGGGTGGTTCCGGTCCTGATGCCGTATGGCGTGGTATGACGACCATTGCCGGCAGCTGGATAGGTGGTGGAGCAAACCAGGCGGCAATGAAAGAAGTCTACCAGGTTGGCGGTGATATTTTTTCCGCTATGGTGACGGTGGATATCATTGTCGCCAATTTGTGGATGGCCGTGTTGCTTTACATGGCGGCAAATGCCCGCCAGATTGATGCTCGTACAGGCGCTGATACCTCAGCTATTGACGCCATTCGGGAACGAGTAGAAGCCTATCAGGCTGAGCATGTGCGTAACCCTTCTTTGCGCGATTTAATGCTGATCCTGGCAGTGGGCTTTGGTGTTGCTGGCCTGGCGCACTGGTTGGCAGACTGGATTGCCCCGGCCATTGGTACCCATTTACCTTATTTAAGCCGTTTTAGCCTTAACAGTTTGTTTTTCTGGGTTATTGTACTGGCCACGGCCGGGGGAATTGTACTGTCTTTTACCCGGGCGCGTTCGCTGGAAGCGGCCGGGGCTTCAAAAATCGGCTCGGTATTCGTTTATATTTTAGTGGCCAGCATTGGCCTGCATATGGATATCACCGCGATTGTTGATGCACCTAAATACTTTTTGATTGGTGCCATCTGGATGCTAATTCACGCTGGGCTGATGCTGCTGGTAGCGAAAATTATCAATGCGCCGGTATTTTATATGGCGGTTGGCAGTCAGGCCAATGTCGGTGGCGCCGCATCCGCGCCGGTGGTAGCCTCTGCCTTTCATCCGTCATTGGCACCGGTAGGCGTTTTACTGGCCGTAATGGGCTATGCTTTAGGCACTTATATGGCTTACCTTGCCGGCCAGGTGCTGCGGGTTGTAGGTAGTTAACTGAATTAACCTGGACAGAGTTTATGATAACTTCATTGCAGTTAAACGATATCACCATAGCTAATCAACAGCCGTTAGTGTTGTTTGGCGGTATGAATGTACTGGAATCGCGCGATTTAGCGCTACGCATCGCGGAGCACTATGTTTCGGTTACCGATAAGCTGGACATTCCCTATGTGTTTAAAGCCTCATTTGATAAGGCCAACCGCTCGTCCGTTCATTCGTTTCGCGGTCCGGGGATGGAGCAGGGACTGCGTATTTTTGAAGAGATTAAAGCACAGTTCTCGGTGCCAATTATTACTGATGTGCACGAGCCTTATCAGGCAGAGGCGGTAGCTGAGGTGGTTGATGTGATTCAATTGCCGGCCTTCCTGGCACGGCAGACCGATTTAGTGGTGGCTATGGCAAAAACAGGAGCCTTGATTAACGTTAAAAAGCCGCAATTTCTGGCTCCGCAGGAAATGCAGCACATTATCACTAAATTTAACGAAGCCGGTAATAACAACATTATGTTGTGTGAGCGCGGCTCATGCTTTGGTTATAACAACCTTGTGGTTGATATGCTGGGTATGGATGAAATGAAGACCATGGCACCGGTTATTTTTGATGCGACTCATGCGTTGCAACGCCCCGGCGGACGCGCGGACTCGGCTGGCGGACGACGAGCTCAGGCTGCACAGCTGGCGCGTTCGGGGGTGGCTTTGGGTATCGCCGGTTTGTTTATCGAGGCCCACCCGGATCCTGATCAAGCTAAATGCGATGGCCCTTGTGCGCTGCCATTACGAGCTCTGGAAGACTATTTGCAACAAATGAAAGCTATCGATGATGTTGTAAAAAGCCTTCCTGTGCTGGATACGTCGGTGTAATTGAACATGAGCCAACAGCTGACCCCTGTTGCTGATAATCGCCTGCGCCCACGGCAGGCGATTAAGCTGTTGCTCAAAGCCATGGGCGCGCTGATTGCTATTTTATCGCTGGCTCTGCTGGCGCCGTTTGTGCTGGCGGCTGTTAATGGCGAAAAAGACCAGTGGACCTATCTGACCCTGTCGTTATTGGGCCTGGTGGGTGGCCTGGGTTTGTTCTCGCTGGATTCAGGGCAGGCTAAACTGCGCGCCCGGCAAGTGTTTTTACTAACCACTTTGTGCTGGGTTAGCTCCAGTCTGTATGTCACCTTACCCTTTATTTTTGCTCAGCCCCACCTTGATTTTACCAATGCCTGGTTCGAGGCAATGTCGGCGATTACCACAACCGGCGCAACTGTGGTAACCGGCCTGGATGACTTACCGCAGTCGGTTCTATTATGGCGCGGTATGCTACAGTGGCTTGGCGGTATTGGTATTATTGTTATGGCAATGGCGATTTTACCCTTTCTGCAGGTTGGTGGTATGCGCCTGTTCCAGGCTGAATCGTCGGATATGTCGGGTAAGTTCCTGCCACGGTCTAGTTTAATGGTGATGGCCATTGGCAAAGTTTATCTGCTGTTAACCGTTATTGTTATTAGTCTGTACCTGCTCGGGGGCATGAAAGCTTTTGATGCTGTGGTCCACGGTATGACCACCATTGGGACAGCTGGTTTTTCCAACTACGATGCTTCTTTTGGGCATTTTTCTGATAGCGCGTTTTTAATTATTGTCGGTACCTTATTCATGGTGGCCGGCGCGCTGCCGTTCGTGCTGTATATTCGCGCATTGAAAGGCGATACCGAACCGCTGCGGCATGATACTCAGGTTCGTTCATTTTTAGTGTTCCTGGTACTGGTTATCGCTGTTATCACTCTGGTTCAGGTTGTGAAAGGACGGGACGTCGGCGACGCCCTGCTGCACACCGCATTTAATGTTGTCTCCATTGTCACCACAACCGGCTATGCGACGGAAGACTACGGCCAGTGGGGCAGCTGGTCATTAATGATTTTCTTTTATTTAATGTTTGTCGGTGGTTGTACCGGCTCTACCGCCGGTGGGATGAAAATCTTCCGCTTTCAGCTTTCTCAGTTGCTATTACGGCGCCAGTTCAGCCAGCTGATTCACCCAAACCTGGTGCAGGTACAAACCTATCACGGCCGCCGCGTTAATGACTCACTACTTGGCTCTATGGTAGCCTTCAGCTTTACTTACTTTTTACTGGTAGCTGCGATTGCTTTGGGTCTGGCGTTGTTTGATCTGGATTTTCTGACCGCGATTTCCAGTGCGGTTTCAGCCGTTAGTAATGTCGGACCTGCGCTGGGAGATATTGTCGGGCCAAGTGGTAACTTTTCGAGTTTGCCTGACGGTGCCAAATTCCTGTTGATTTTTGCCATGCTGGCGGGGCGGCTGGAAATTATGACGGTGTTGATTTTGTTCCACCGCCACTACTGGCGTCATTAAGGAGTTGTGATGGAACCTTGGTTAACCGCTTTACTGGTCACTCTATTAAGTGGCGGGATGACCGCGGTAGGTGCTGCACCGGTGCTAATTGGCTGGCAGCCCAGCGAACGCAATACCAATGCTTTATTAGGTTTTGCCGCTGGTGTGATGCTGGCAGCGGCATTTTTTTCGCTCATTGTTCCGGCTCTGGAACTGGCTGAACAGCAGTATCAACACGCAATAATTCCGCCTGCAATAGCGGTTGCCGGCATATTGCTTGGCAGCTTTTTAATTGCCGGTATTGATTACGCGGTGCCTCATGAGCACTTTGTTAAAGGCGCTGAAGGTCCCGAAGTCCAGCGTATCAGTCGTTTATGGTTATTTATTATTGCCATTACCATTCATAATATTCCCGAAGGTCTGGCTGTTGGTATCACCGCCGGCGGTGGCGATGCTGATGCCACAGCGGCGATTGCCACGGGGATTGGCTTACAAAATGTTCCCGAGGGCCTGGCCGTGGCCCTGGCCTTGCTGGCTTTGGGTTATAGTCCGTGGCGGTCGTTTTACATTGCTGCGTTAACGGGCGCCGTGGAGCCTGTTGGCGGAGCTATCGGCGGCTGGTTTGTCGGTCATGCTGAGTGGTTTTTACCCTGGGGTCTGCTGGTTTCAGCAGGGGCGATGATTTATGTTATCAGCCATGAAATTATTCCTGAAACTCACCGCCAGGGCCATCACAGCAGAGCCAGTATCGGTTTGATGCTTGGGCTTGTGGTGATGCTGTTCCTGGACGTCTGGCTGGGTTAGTCACCTTGGCGAAATAGTTTCAGCGAACACTTGATCGCTGAAACGAACTGAATTAAATTAAACGCATGTTTTAAATATGCGTTTACGATTATGACCGAACTGGTAAATATCCCACAGAAAAGTAAAATTAGCACTCAGACAAAAATTTTAAATGCCGCCGAGGCGCAATTTGCCCGCGACGGTTTTGAACAAACCTCGTTGCGGCAGATAACTCAGACCGCCGGTGTTAATCTGGCCTCCGTGAACTACCATTTTGGCTCTAAGAAAGCCCTGATTCAGGCGGTTGTCGCACGTTACATGAATGTGTTTATGCCGGCTCTGGAAGCCGAGCTAAAGCAACTGGATGATCAGCCACAACTGACCAGTCTGAACGTTTTTGATAGTTTTAAAGCCCCGTTATTAAGTCTGACCCGGGTAAATCAACGCGGTACCGAACACTTCTTGCGGCTGCTGGGCTTTGCTTATGCAGAAACGCAGGGACATTTGCGGCGTTACACACAGACTGCTTTTGGTGATGTATTACAGCATTTGTTGGCGCTGTTACACCGCGCGAATCCTCATCTAACAGAGCAGGATATGTTCTGGCGGTTGCATTTTGTTCTGGGTGCCACGGTATTTGCTCAGGTATCCGGGCAGGCGCTTGTCGAAATTGCTCAGGCAGAATTTGATGAGCAGGCCAACATTGAATCGGTTATTGAGCATTTAATTGTGTTCATTGCCGGCGGACTGGGTAGTAACGCAGCCGGGTGAGCAAAAGCCTGTTGTCTTGTCTACACTTTAAACAGTAATAAGCGAGTCGGAGAAAACCGTGGAAATTATTATCTTACTGATTGTCTTGTTGGTTATTGTACTGGCAGTGACCGATATCCGTCGCAGTCTAATCACCAAGCCGATCTTCGGTCTATTTAAACGTATTCTGCCGCCCTTATCGGATACCGAGCGGGAGGCGATGGAAGCCGGTGATGTCTGGTGGGACGGTGACCTGTTCAGCGGCCG